>NZ_JBEXIA010000012.1:0-200822 GCF_040608335.1 Micromonospora sp. NPDC005194
GAGCCGGCGTAGCGCGGGCAGCGCCCCCTCGGCGAGCAGCGGCTGGGCGCGTCGGGCCAGGTGCAGCACCCCGGCGTCGGCCCCCGCGATGGGTTGGGGATGGTGCGGGTCAGGACTGTTCGGCGCGGCCTTCGCCGGTCGTGATGGGACCGGTGGGGTAGGCGAACGCCATCGGTTCTTCGGTGACCTGAATGAGGTGACCGGTGGCGGCGGCGTGCAGGCAGCAGTTGGTGACGGCGCTGGTGCCGATGCGGCGGCCGTCGAGGGTGGCGTTGATGCCGCGGGCAATCTCGTGCGGCTTCAACGGATGGCCTGGCCTCTCGGCGAGGTAGTCCAGAACCAGGTCAGACAGTGGCCGGACATCGGGCATGGGGTTTCTCCCTGTGAGCGGGTTCCCGGGGGCCGGGCGGTGACCCGACCCCCGGGGGTGACGTCGGCCGTGCCGGGTCAGGACTGCGGGGTGCCGGCGCTTGCCTGCCCGGTGCCGTCCGCGTCGGCTTCGGCGGTGGTGCCGGGGTCGGCCGGCGCGGGGTAGGCGAAGGTCAGCGGCGCGTCGGAGACCAGGAGGATCCGGCCGACGGCGGCGGCCTTGGTGCAGTTGTTGCGCACCGCCCCGGAGCTGACCGCGCGGCCGAGTTGTCCGCTGATGGCGGTGGCGATGTCCTGCGGGCTCATCGCCCGGCCTGGGTTCGCGGCCAGGACGTCGAGGGTGAGCCTCTCCAACTCGCCCCGGCCGAAGGGTTGGCTGCCGTCGGCGTTGGCGGTCGCGTCGCTGCGGCGGCCCACGCTCCCGGTGATGCCCAGCACCCGCGGCGGCGTGTGACGGGGCAGGGTGACGACGTGGGTCTCGCCGTCGGGCGCGACGACGTGCAGCGTGCCGTCGGCTCGGATCAGGGGCAGCACCGCCGCCGTGGCGCTCGGCGCGGTCGCCAGGCCGCGGATGACCTGGTAGCACAGCGGGCAGCGGGGCGGCTCCGGGTTCGGGTCGACCTCGCTGGCCTTCGTCGGACCGGCGATCCACCGCTGCGGCAGGCCGGGAAGCCGTCGGGCGGCGTCGGCCTGCTCCATCGCGGTCAGCAGCCGGGAGGCGGTCGGGTGACTGATACCGCTCTCAGCCACGATCACGTCGAGAGTCACACCGCCGTCGCCGTAGTCGGCCAGGACACCCTTGATGGCCATGACCTTGCGGTCACCGGGCCGAGCAGACTGCACGGCAACGACCGCCGGTGCCTGCTCGTCCTCGCCAGTGTCGGCGTCGTCGGCGGGTACGTCGTCGAGGTCCGTCATGTCGTCGGGCTCGGTCGTGTCGTCGCTGTCGATCTGGCCGCCGGACTGGTCTGTCGTCTCGGTGTCCGGCGTGGCGGCGGCGTCGTCGGGTCGGTCGCCCTCGCCCGCGCTCTCGGCGCCGTGGACCGCATCGGCGGGCTCGTCGCCCATTTCGGAGTCCGGGTGGTCGGCGGCGTCGCCGGAGTCCGGGTTGCCGGGGTCGGTCTCGTCCGCCGTGTCGGCGGGCGTGAGGGCGGTGGCGTCGGTCGGCGTGGCAAGGATCCACCGGGTGGGGGTGCCCTCGGTGGGGTCGGCGTCGGTGTGCACCGCGACGATGACACCGGCGTCGGCCAGGGTCTTGATCGCCTTGTCGGTGGTCGAGCGGGCCTTGCCGGACTTGTCGGCCAACTCGTGGACGTCGCTCTGGCCGAGATCGGTCAGAGCGTCGAGGACGGCCTGCGTCGCAGGCGTCAAGGACAGGTGTTCCATCAGGGTTTCCCTCCTCGGGAATTGGTGGGTAGGCCCGGCACGGTGCTGTGCCGGGTTGCGGGGGCAGCGGTCAGCGCGGCAAGCGCGTGACGTAGTGCGCTGCCGAGCGGTGTGGCCCGGCGGTCCCGGTGGTGGGTGATGCCGCGCCGGCCGGTCAGCGGCCGGGAGCGGCGAGGTCGGCGTCGGCCTGCAGGATGTAGAGGCGGTCCTCGGTCGGATCGCGGTAGATCCCGGACTCGGCGTGGGACAGCCACAACGGGTTGACGCTGCCGGGTGGGCGGAGCCGGGCGTCGGACGTGCCGACCGTGATGTGGGTGGCGTGTCCGGCGAGGTTCTGTCGGCGGCAGGAGTCGGTGTGCGGCAGGACGACCAGGACCGTGTCACCGGGGTTGACGTAGCGCCGCCGCACCGACCGGCCCGGGTTCGCCTGCGCGTACGCGGCCCGCGCCTCGTCGCCGATGAGGGTGTCGACCCAGTTGCGGGCGTACCGGTACTCGCCGGCCAACTCCCGGATGGTCTGCACCGGGCCGGCGACGGTGCTGGTGGAACCGTTCAGGTCGTCTTCGTTGATCAGCAGGGTGCGCAGCCGGTCCACCGCGAGCAGCAGTTCGGTGCGCAGGTTGCGCAGATTGTCGGCGGCTTCGGGCAGGTGCGCGGCGGCGGGGACGGGGTCGGCGGCGTGTTGGTCGAGGGTGCGGTCGGTCGTCGCGGTGATCCACCGGCCGATCGTGTCGAGGTGCGGCATGAGGTCCCCCGCTTCAGGCGCTGAGGTGGGCGAGTTCGGCGGGGTCGAGTTGGTTCGGGGTGCGGTTGCGCCAGGCGTCGGAGTGGCGCAGATGCCACCAGCGCAGCAGGGACCGGCAGGCTGAGGCGAGGTCACCGCCTGCGGGTAGCGGATACACCGTGGCGAGCGGGGCGTGGTGATGCGGCTGGGTGATGTAGGCGGTGGGCGTCCACCCGTGTTCGGTCTCGGTGACCTCGCCGACGACGCGATCCGGGTAGGGGATGTCGAACGCGGTTGCGGCCTCGGCGTCGGGCACCACCAGCCAGGTGTGCGGGTCGGTGCGCCGTAGCGTCGCCACGCCGCGCGACGGGTCGCAGCGCCGCAGGAGCAGGTGCCGCTCGTCGCCGTCGCCGGTCGGCCGGTGGTTGCGCCAGGCGTGGTAGCAGGTGACGAGCGCGGCCCCGAGGACGGTGTGTCGTTCGCGGGCGACCAGCGCGTCGGTGAGGGTCTGGTGGTAGTTGGCGATGTGCAGGTCGGCGCGGGCGGCCAACCCGTGCCGGGCCGTCTCGGCGAGCACACCCACCCGGGCGAGGGCCTGGTCGAGGCCGGTGGTGCTGTTGGTGAAGTCGAGGGCGGTCTTGTGCAGGATGCGGGCGAGGTCGCCGAGTGGGTCGTGGGTGGCGGTGTCGTGGCGCCACAGGTGCTCGGGTAGGACGTCATTGGTGTCGGCGGCGATGCGCCGCAGCGCGGGATCGGTCAGGAACACGTTGGTTCTCCCTTGCCAGCGGTCGGGTTATGGCATGGCGAGGACCGGTCGCAGCGGGGCTGCGACCGGTCCTCGGGTGTTTCAGGCGGTAGGGGAGTTAGGCGATGGCGACGGCGCACAGTCGTGCGCTGGAGCGCAGGCCGCGCAGGTAGGCGCAGGCTTCGTTGAGGAAGCGGAACCGGTCGGCGACGGAGTCACTGGTCGGAGTGAGGAGCCGGCCTTCGGTGGTGATCAGCGCGTCGCCGATCAGTGCGATGCGCCAGTGCAGCCCGACGTAGGTGGCTTCGCCGGCTTGGTAGACCGACAGCTCGTACGGGTCGAAGGAGAGGGCGAGCATCGCCAGGACGCGGGGCTGCTGCTCGAAGCGGCGGCGGGCCTCGGCCACGCTGACCTTGGCCGGGTCGGCGTGGTGCTGGGCGAGGTAGTCCTCGAACGGGCGGGCCGGACGGGTCGTCGCGGCGACGTGGGTGTTCCAGGCACGCCAGCGCAGCGAGGCGTAGTGGGAGGCTGCGGCGGCGGTGCCGGTGAGGTCGAGGCGACCCTTGCGGCCTCCGGCGGCCATGGTGACCGCCCCGAAGCGGCGGGCGGCATCGAGGAGGTAGTAGCCGAGGAAGCGGGTCAGCCAGCCGATGAGGCGGCGGTGGCGGACGTGGTAGCGGCGTGCGGGGGTGCCGTTGGCGTGTAGGAGATCGTTGACCCTCTCCGAGGCGGCGAACCAGTCGGCGTCCTCGCCGGGGGCGAAGCAGACGGTGATCACCGAAGCGGTGAGCGGGGTGGGCGTGGGCATGACGGGGTGCTCCCTTCGCGATGCAGTGGGCGTGGAGTGGGGATGCGCGGTAGTGCCACCGGGCGCGGCGTCTGGACCGGGGAAGCTGCCATGTGGAAGGCGCGGGGCGTGGATCACGAGCCGACCGGGGGTGGGCTGTGGGTGATCCCGCTGGCGCGGGCAGATCCGAGGAGGACCAGAGGGGCGGCGGTGCGAGCAAGGAGAGAAGAACCTGCACCGTAACTGCGCGACCTGACAGCGCCAGCGGTGTCAGGAGCCTCGACCATGCCTGTGAGCTGCGCTGACAGGATCCGCCGTGGGCGTGCCAGGGTCTGTCAGGGCACAGGGTCTGTCAGGGTACGAAGACACCGTCGTCGTAGTTGGGGTTGTCCGCCACGGGCTGCCCGTGGTCGCTGGGCAGCTCGATGAGCCGGACCCGGCTGGTGGCGCCTACCGGGAGCCAGATGGCTTCGGCTGGGTCGGCGTTGTGGGTGGCGGTCGCGACCGGGACGTCGCCGTGTCGGCTGCGCAGGAGTTGGTGAAGGTGCTCTTCGCGTTGCTCGTTGTTCAGCCAGAACAGCACTGGGTAGCGGGGTCCTGCGCGGCGGATCAGCTTTGCGTACCGGTCGAGTTTGGTTACCACTCGGCTCCGCAGCGGTTCGGTGCCGGTGTCGGTTTCCAGGAAGAGCCCGACCGTGGCGTCGGCGACGCTCCACAGGCCGTGCCCGTCAGCGGTGATGGTGCGGAACTGCTGGGTGGTCGTCGTCTCGGACCACCACCGGTCCAGCCGCGCCTCGGGGTGCTGGCGGGCGTGCGCGGTGAGTCGGACGAAGAACTCGTTGGTGGTGAGCAGGTGTGTCAGGTGCGGGTTGGCCGACAGCCGTTGCACGCTCTGGCGGCTGGTGCGAAGGGTGGGCTCGGGCCGGTTGTGGGCGGCGGCTTGGAACCGGTGTCCGTGGTGGCCGAGAGTCCAGTGCCACGGTTGGCTGCCGCCGCCGTCGCGGGCGAATCGGAACCGTTCCAGCAGGCCCAGGGCGCCCAGCTCACCGAGGCGGATCTGGCAGGTGCGTCGGGCGTGAAACAGCATGCGGTGGACGTGGTCGGTGGTGAGGACGTGGTGGTCGTCCAGGAGTTGCAGCAGACGACGGTCACGGCTGGTGATGTGGGGATAGATGGCCAGCAGACCAGATGATTGCGGCATAGGTCAGGTCACCCCTGGAGAGAGAGTCCCGTAGGGAGTCTGGATAGATTGATCTTGGGTTCGTCGTCGCCGGCGGGTGGCTTGTGGCAGGTCAGGGACCTGACAGGCCGGGTGCGGGGGACTCGTATGGGGTCTCGTGTCGCGGACACCCCCAGACGAGCCCGCAATGCCGCACCCGGCCGAGCCCTCGCACGCGCCGCGGTGCTCAGCGTTCGCGTTCGGCCATGCGGCGCTTCATCGCCGTGCGGGCGAGCTGCTGCATTGGCGGCTCGTCCCCTGCTGGGGCGTTCGCGGCGGCACATGCCTGCCGGATCGCGGTCGGCGCCCCGTCGGCTGGTGAAGGCGGGTTGGTGACGAAGGTGAACGCGGGTAGTTCCCGGTTGCCGACCAGTAGCCGAGCGCAGGCGGTGTAGACGTCGAGGTGGGCGAGGTCGTGCTCGTCGAGCTCCGGTTTGGTGTGCCGCGACAGCTCGCGGGCGTCGGCCGGGTCGACGTTGAAGAACAGCTTCGACCGGGCGTTGGCCGACACCGCCGCGGCGACGTCCTTGGGTAGCTGGGCCAGGTCCTGGTGCGCCAGGACCAGTCCCAGCCGGAACCCCCGCGCCTCAGCCAGCATGTCCCCGACGCTGCCGGGCAGCGTCAGGAAGTTCTGACACTCGTCCACGTACATCACGGCGTCTTTACGCTGGTCCTCGGGGATCGAGGCGCGGGCGATGGCGGCCTGCCAGACGCGGGCGACGATGAGTGAGCCGAGGATTCGGGTCGTCTCCTCACCGAGGATGCCCTTGGGTAGCCGGCACAGCAGCACCCCGCCGTCGAGGACCGTGCCCATGTCGAATGAGCTGTGCGCGTTGCCGATGACCGACTTCACGAAGTCGCGCAGCAGGAACGCTCGCAGCCGGGCGAGGACGGGGGCGATGACCTGCCCGCGGAACTGCTCGTTGATGCCGTCGTACCAGACCCAGAACCCACCCAGGCCGTCCGGGTCGTCCAGACCGTGGGTGAACCTGGCCCGGAACTCCTTGTCCTGCAACAGCGACGGTACGAGACTCAACGTGGGCTTGGCGTGGCGCATCAGCGTCAGGCACGCCACCCGCATCGTGTCGTCCATGCGCGGCCCCCACTGACCCTGGAAGATCTTCGCGAAGATCCCCACCAGGTTGTCCACCGCCAGGTGCGGATCGCCCCGGTCATCAAGGGGGTTGAAGCAGCCGGGATTCTCCTGGTCCGGATCAATGATGACGATCTTCTTGGCGTACGACTCTGGGAGCCGGTCGAGGATGTCGGTGATCAGGTCCCCGCGTGGGTCGATGACCACGGTGCCGCGTCCGGCCTTGATGTCGCCGAGGATCATGTTCAGCAGCAGCGTGGACTTGCCGACGCCGGTCTTGCCCACGACGTGCACGTGCTGGCGGGCGTCGGTGACGGTCAGTCCGATGCTGTGCTGCCCGATCTGCGAGCGGCCCAGCACCTTCACGCCCCGTCCGCCGGAGGGCACCTGCACGGGGGCCGGCACGGCCTTGGCCCGCGCCCGATCGAGTCCCGGCACGGCGAGGTCTTGCGGCAGCGCCGCGAGGGCCGCGAGTTCCGGCACGGTGGCCAGGAACCCCCGCCGCAGCCGGCGTCCGGAGAGGGTAGCGACCGGGTGGGGCATCTTCATCCGACGTAGCCGGTTCGGGCCGGTGTAGGCCGCGGCGGCCGAGGCGATGGTGTGCCCGAGCCCGACGAGGCGTTCGCGGATCTGCGTGGCCCGCTGCTTGTTCGGCGCGGTGCGGTCGGGGTCGGCGGCGACGGCGAAGCGGACCGCGATCTCGAAGTGCGGCACTCGCACCGCCTTGTCCACAACGGTGCGGGCGTCGGCGGTGGCCACCGGGTCCCGCACGGCCACCCGCCCCGCTGCGACCGGCGTACGCGCCGGTCGGGACGGGCCGGGCGTGAACACCTCGAGGATCCACAGCAGGGGCTCGATGGCCAGCCGCGCCGCCCCGGACACCGCGCGGGCAGCCAGGTCGGGTCGCCCGTGCGGGTGGGTGCTGGTGGCCGCCGCCGCCCGCCGGGCGGCGCGGACGCGGCGGGCGGGCGCCGGACGGGCGAGGACCTGCACGCACGCGTGTTCGCGGTGGCGGACCTCGGCCCCAGCGGCGAGCAGCGCCCGCAGCGGGTCGGCATCGTGCTCGGCGCGCAGCGGCAGCCCGTCGGTGCGCTGCGGCCAGTGCGCCCCGCCGACCTCCTCGCCCACCTGGGCCGGGATCGGCGCGCCGGCGTCGGCGGTGCTCAGGGTCGCGGCGGGCCAGGCCGCACGGACGGCAGCTTCGACCGCGCCGGGTGGCACCGTACCGGGCACCCACACCCGGATGGACAGGGCGCGGCCGGTCCAGGTGTACTCCCACCCGACGTGCGGGTAGCCGTACACCCTGCGCCGCCACACCGACGGCGTCAGCACCCCCATGAGGGTGGTCCAGAACGCGGCGGCGGCCTCCGGTGTGACCTCCGGCGGGGCGGCGATGGTCAGCCACCGCGCACCGCTGACGAACCGTTGGTGTCGCCAGACGAGAAGCTGGTCGTAGCCGAACACGACGGCGACGACCACTGCGGCGAGCAGGCCGAGCCACGGCCGGGCGATGACCCAATGCCCTAACTCAGCTGGCCAGGTCGGGGTGCTCGTCACTCGGCCTCCCCGATGCCCGTAATGGCGATCTTGTGCTCTGCGGCCGACCCGACGCTGCGAAAAGGAAGTCGCGACCGCCCCGCAACAAGGAGACCCTCACCTCGGGGCGCCGACAGCAGCAGCCTCGATTCCCCAGCGGTCAGGTTGAACGCCTCGTTCACCGCGTCGATGGACTGGGTGCTCTGGCGCATCAGGACCTGGGTCGCGGCGTTGGACACCACGGCGAGGCCGAGGTCGGTGGAGAGCACGTCGGCGGCGTCCTGGGTGATGACGCACAGCCCGGCGGAGCGTTTGCGGGCGGCCTTGGCCATCCGGAACAGGAACCGGCTGCCCTCGCCGTCGCGCATCAGCAGCCACGCTTCGTCCACGACGACGAGTTGCCGCCGCCGGCGGGCGCCGGTGGGTGCTGTGTCGATGCTCGACCAGATCGAGTCCAGCGCCAGGAGTGTCCCGACCGTGCGTAGCTCGTCGGGCAGGTGCCGCAGCGACCACACCACCAGGTGCCCGCGCGGGGCGGTGCTGGTCGGAGCGTCGAAGAGGCTGGCGAAGTTCCCGACCGTCCACGGGGCGAGCCTGGCGGCGAGCTGGCCGGCGGCCGAATCGGCATCGGCGGTGAGCACGTCGGTCAGGTCCCGTAGCAGTGGCGCGGGTGTTCTCCAGGTGGCCGGGTCGCCGGTGATTCCGGCGCGGGCGTAGGTGGCGGTGATCGCCCGATCCAGGGCGGCCCGTTCGTTGGGCGGGGGCGGTGCGCCGAGCATGACCGAGATCAGCGTGTGCAGGAACAGGCCGCGCCGGGTCAGGGTGTCGGGCCGGTTGTCGGTGGGCAGGTCGAGGGGGTTGATGCGGACGCCGGGCTGGCCGAGCTGCACGACGCTGCCGCCGACGTGCTCGGCGAGGGGCCCATACTCGTCCTCGGGGTCGATGACCGACACGGTGGTGCCCTGGTACAGGTTGCGCAGCACTTCGAGCTTGACGAAGTAGCTCTTGCCTGCGCCGGATCGGGCCAGCACGACGGAGTTGTGGTTGTCCTGCGCCCACCGGTTCCAGATGACGACTCCGTTGCTGGTCGTGTTGACCCCGTAGAGCACTCCCTCGGGTGGGGCGACGGTGCCCGGGACGGGGGCGGCGAGGTCGGCCGAGGCGAGGGGAAACGCCGCCGCGAGGGCGGTGGTGTCGAGGATGCGGCGCATCCGCAGCGGATCCACACCGACCGGCAGCGTGCAGATCCAACCCTGCTGGTGGCGAAACGTCGCCGGTTGCAGGTCCAGCAGGACGGAGGCGGCGGCCGACTTCACCCCGGCGGTCACGGTGCGCAGCTCGTCGAGGGTGCGGGCGTGGATGGTGACGTAGATGCCGACGTCGAAAAGCTTCGCCGCGCCGCGGGCGACCCGCTCGGCGAGGTCCGCGGCGTCGGCCGCCGCAGCCTCGACCATCGGGTCACTCAGACGGCCCTGGTCGGCATCGAGGCGGCGGGAGGATTCGAGGCGGGCGCGCTGGCGCTTGAGCATCGGCGCGGCCAGTTGCGGCGCCACCGGGTCCAGGTGCACCGCCACGTCGACCCGTCCGGGGTAGGACAGCAGCGGGTCGAGCCAGGCGGGGCCAACCTCGGCCGGGTAGCCGCACACTGCGTAGGTGGCGGCGTACCCGTCGCCGACCTGCACGTGCCAGGGCGTGATCGACAGGGCGGCCGGGGAAGGCATGCCCTCCCCAGCCGCGAGACTCTTCGCGGGTTTCAGCAGCTTCATGATGTGCTCCGTAGGGTGATCGGGGCGCCGGGCACCGCTCGCGGTCCGGGCACCGGTGGGCAGAAGGGGTCGACTGCGCTGGCGAGGGCGGAGGCGACGGCCGGGCCGTCCAGGGCGGTGGCTTCGACGCCGAGCCCGGACAGGGCCCGCACGGCGGTATCCGCCGCGTGCGCCCCGGTGATGACCGCGAGGACCTGCCGGTGCAGCGGATCACGCTCGGCGTCGAGGTCGAGCAGGAACTCGGCGTAGTCGTCGGCGGCGGCCTGCAACGCCGGGTGCGCCAGGCGCGGCGCGTGCTCGACAGTCGCCTGCGCGTAGGCGCTCAGGTCGTGCCGTTGCGCGGCGACGACGATCTGCGCCGGCCCGGTCAGGCTGTTGAGGAACCGGCCGAAGCCGTCCAACAGCGCACCCTGTTCGCTGCCGGTGCGCAGGTGGATGTTCGTGGTGCCGCAGGCGATCAGCACCTTGTCGCGGCCCTCGCTGGTGAGCACCCCGGTCGAGTTGACGGCCGTCACCGGAGAGCGCAGCGGTGCCGGGACGCTCGGCGTGCCGGCCACGACCGCGATCGTGCTGGCCCGCGCCGTACCCGGCGTCAGCGTGCGCGGAGCACGGCTGAGCGCGAACCCATGCCGCAGCCACACGTCCAGGGGTAGGCCGTCACGTCGGCCGAGCGCCACCACGATCGCGACGGCGAATACGATGACCCCGGCGACGATCCACACCGCCTCCGGCAGCAGATGCCCGACCGTGCGGTAGCAACCGAACCCGGTCAGGCCGGCACCGCCGACGATGCCGAGCTGCCGGAACGTCAGACCGAAAGCGATACGGTCGGGCTCGTTGACGTTGGCCGGGACCACGGCGCGCGGGGGACTGTCCTGGTTGCTCATCGCCCACCTCGCATCGCGGTACGCCCGAAGCGACCGAGCGGCAGGTGGCGGGTGAGGCCTTGGATGAGCACCGCGCGTAGCAGGACCCCGCCGATGTTCGGCGAGCGGTTGCCCTGCGTGTACCGGGCCATCATGCCGGGGATCTTGATCGTGACCCAGAGCACGACGATGACGAACATCAGGTTCAGCGTGTCCGAGCCGGGCCGGCCGAGCAGGATCGGCAGGTTCTGCTGCGGGTCGGTCAGCAGGTTGATGCCGACGGAGAACGTGACCGCCTGCAGTGTGGGTGTGGCGAGGCACCCCAGCAGGGTGCGGCACCACAGATCGGCGGCACCCTGCGTCCACGGGGTGGCGTAGCAGGCCAGCGCCACCGGGGCGATCCCGGCCAGGACGACCAGTATCCCGATTCGCACCAGCCAATTGCCGACCAGCATGAACATCAGCACGACGATGAGCAGTCCGATGATGGCCACCAGGAGCGCGGCACCCTCGTCGCTCATCGCCGAGCGGACGCGAAGCTGGGTGAAGGTGACTGCCTCGCTGGTCGGTGCGTCCGCGCCGACCAGCGATACCGTCAGCGCGTTGGCGATGTCGATGACAGCGGCCGTCAAGGGGACCGCGGACGCGGACAGGACGAACCCGACGACGATCCGGGGAAGCAACTCCTTGACCCCGTAGCGGGCTTGCACCGAGTCGCCGAGCATCGTGGCGATGCCCGCGGCGATGATGGTCAGGATGAAGCAGGCGCTGACGACCAGCGCGCTCTTCTCGGCGATCGCTTGCACCTGTGGCAGGACGGTGACGTCCGGTGACAGGAAGATCGAGGATGTCAGGAATGCCAACAGCGCGCCGAGAAGGTCCACGACCCTCTCGGCGAGCCAGGTGACCAAGTCGTTCATCAGCCAGATGACCATGACCGGTGACTGCCTCAGCCGCCGATGATGTCCTGCAGCACCTGCAGGATCACCGGGGACAACACTGCGAGGGCGTACCCGATCAGCGCGGACTTGAAGTTGCCCTTGGCCTGCTCGACCTGCGCCGGGTCGCCACCGGCGGCCATGTAGCGCAGGCCGCCGATGACCAGGAACATCGTCGCGACCAACGCGATGATGCCCATGATCCAACCGGTGATGCCGGAAATGACCTCGTTGATGTTCTTGGGCGTCGGTGTTGGCGCGGCCGCGGGTGTGGCGGCGGCGAGGTCGGACAGAAATGGAAGAATCGTGTGCATTGCGGCGCTCCACAGGATCTGCGGGCCGCCGAGGTGGGGACCAAAGCGACGAAACCGGTGTGGTCCGGTGGGGGCGCTCCTCCTCGCGGATAGCGAAGGGGTTGCGGTGTCAGTACGCCGCGCCAGTCGTGCCGGACCGTGGACCTCGCCGGAAGGAGTGGTCCCCACCGGGCGGGCATGCCGTGGATGACATGCACCGCTCAGATCCCGGCTGTCAGGCCGATCGAACCCGCCGCGCACCTGTCACGTGCTGTCACCACCCGTCAGCGCCCTTCGCCGCCGCCTCAGCGAGACGTGTGCCGCGCATACGAACGACCGCCCCAGGGCAAACCTGGGGCGGTCGTGTCCCGGTAAGGGCTGGGATGTGGTCAGGCCGCCACGGCGGCTTCCCGGCGGCTGGGGGAGCGGGCCGCGCCGGAGAGGTCCCCTCGGGTGACGGCGGCGGCCACCACCCGCTCGGCGCGACGGCGACGCATTCGCAGCACCGACGCGGTAACACCCCGCTCGGCGGCCAGGTGCTCGATCAACGCGTCGCCGAAGCGGGTCGCGCTGATCACCTCGGCGGCATCGGCGGGGATGAGGCCGGCGGCGACCGCCCGGCCGAGCAGCAGATCCGGGTGACCGTAGGGCATCTGCGGTAACCGTGAACCGGTGGACAGGTCCAGCGGCAACTCCTCGCCGTCGTCGGCTTTCACGACAGCGGCTCCTGCGCGCCAGGCCGCCCAGCACAGCCGCAGCCACAGCCGGGGCGGGGCCAGATCCGTCGTGCGCAGTGCGTGTAGGAACCCGGCCAGGACTTCGGAGTCCACGTCATCGGCGTGCCGGGCGTAGCCGCGGCTGATCTTCGCTGCGAGGTGCGTCAACGCGGGCAGCGCCACGCCGATCGCGCCGACGACCCACGCCGGTCCCCATTCGCGGGCATGGCGGGCCAACTGCCGCCACAACTCGTTGGTGGTGTCGCTGTCATAGCGCTCGAACACCAGCAGCTTGCGCAGCGCGTCCAGCGGCATCGTCGCGTCCGGCAGGCCCGGCACCGGCCGGGCGTCGAACACCAATGGCGCGGGCTTGCAGGTCAGTAGCTCGAACGCCGTCTCGGCGCTGGTCAGCGCCGAGACGGCCCTTGTCGTGCGGGTGGTCGTTGCCATGGTGGTGTCCCCCTCGACAGGGGCCTTCGCCCGCTGCGACGGCCCCGAGGCATCCGATTGGGACAGCTCGACCTGACAGCACGAGCGGTTGTCAGAACGAGACAGGTCGTGTCCGGTCGTGTCAGGGTGCGCCGCCGCGCCGACTGCCCACGCGCCTGTCAACCAGGCCAGGCTGACCGGTCCTGTCAGGGCGGGGGCGGGTTCGATCGGCCTGTCACCGGCGCACTGGGAATCGTCAGTACGCTCCGCCGGTCCGGGGGCCACCGATCCCATGACCGACAGAATCCATCGCCGCGCGCCGGTCCCCGTGGGGGACGTGGTGGATGGCGACCTGCCCGTGCCGATCACCCTCTGGCCGGTCCCCGCCCCAGATCAGGGTGAGACCATGTCCAACGCGATGGGCGTGCGGCTGGTGCATAACCTCACCCACCCATCCGATCTGGTCATCGACCTTGCCGAGGGGCCGCAGCTGGCCCGCGCGGTCATCGCGGCTCACCGCCGCAGTCACCTTCAGATCGCCCGCCCGGTCGGCTGGGGCCGCGAGCCCGCGACGCTGATCGTCACTGGCTGGCCGGTCGACGACACCTCGCCGGTCGAGTTCTTCGGCCGCTGCCGCGCCACCCTCGCACCGGGCGGCTGCGTGGCGGTGCTACTTCCACACGGCGACGTCACCCTGCCCGTCGACGTCGTCATCGCCGCCAAGCGGGCCGGACTGGCGTACCTGCAGCACATCGTGGCGGCCGACCGGCCACCCCGCCGTGGCCAGCAGGCACAGCTGAACATCCACACTGACGTGCTGCTTTTCGCCAAGAGCGCGTTCCCCGCGAGTTTAGAGAAGCTGACGGGTTCTCAGCGGGAACCCAAGGATGCGTCGCCGTCACGCGATCGATCCGGGGGTTCGCGGTGAATCCAGCCATCGGTGTCGCGACTGTGTCGCGCCAGGAACCTGCTCACCGCTCGACGGAACTCGTCAGGGTTCTCGACCCAGGGCAGGTGACCGGCGCCGGCAAGGCTGACGCGTTGGGCGTTGGGCAGCGCTTGGTGCAGCGAGTCGACGGCCCAGCGGGGGCGGATGTCCTCGGTGCCGTCGACGATCAGCACGGGCAGTTCGAGCTCCCGGCACCGCCTCGCGAGGTCGTTGTTGCCGAGTTCTTGCTTGACCTCAGCGTTGATTGCGGCGTTGCAGTCGTAGTTGATGCCGAGCCATGGCGTTGCCATGTGTTCGGCGTGTTGCAGTGCGGTGCCGGGGTTGGCGAAGTCGGCGGACCATTGCAGGATCGCCCGTTCGTGGTCCTCGGCGGGCGTGCGGGCGTGGGCGCCGAGTGTCTCCCACCGGTCCCGGTGCTTCCCGAGCCGCAGCCTCAGGTTCTGTTCGTAGTGCGGGTGCCAGCCTCGGTCGGGGTCGATGCCGGTTCCGGAGACGTAGATCAGGCCGTTGACCCGGTCGGGGTGTTCGAGGGCGTACCGCAACGCCAGGTGCGCTCCCCAGGAGTGGCCCAGCAGGTGCATGCGCGGTCCGGCCAGTTGGTCGCGTACCGCGTCGAGATCGGCGATGGATCGGGCGACCGAGTAAGGGCCGCGTCGCTCCGACCGGCCGCAGCCGCGCTGGTCCCATCGTACGGTCCGCGCGTGGTCGCGGAGCAGGTCGGTGACGTCGTCGAAGTAGTCCCACAGCCCAGGCCCACCGTGGCAGAGGACAAGCGGCGGCCCGCTTCCGGCTTCTTCTGCCCACAAGCGACAGCGGTCGTCGGTGATCACGTGAGCACTCATAACCGTGATTATGGCCGTCGACATTGCGGCGAGGGATTGCCAGCTCGAACCAGCGAGTCCCCGCACCCAGCAACAGCGCCCGTCACCGAGGTCAAAGCGAACTCGCTGGATGTCACACAAGACGCACACCGGCGGCACCGATGACTGATGCCCTACCGATCACCTCGGTCTGGCTGACCTGCCAGATACCCGCCCGTGACCAGCGGCGGGGCCGCTACGTCCGCCAGACCTCCAGCCACCCAGCCAAGATGCTGCCTCACCTGGCCGCACACGCAATCAGCTCGTACAGCGAGCCGGGTGATCTGGTGTTCGACCCGATGTGCGGGGCGGGCACCACGCTGGTCGAGGCCATGCACCTCGGCCGGCGGGGCATCGGGATCGACATCGAGCCCCGCTACGCCGCATTGGCCGAGGCCAACATCGCCTTCGCCGCGTCGAAAGGGGCGACCGGCACGGCGGCGGTAATCACCGGGGACGCCACCGGTCTGCTCGACCTGGTACCCGCGTCTGTGGTCGGCCGGGTAGGACTCGTGCTGACCTCACCGCCGTACGGGCGCGGGACCCACGGCCTCGTGCAGACAACGAGTACCGGGATGCGCAAGCGGAACCACCACTATGGGGACCGGGAAAGCGGCAACCTTGCCTACGCGGGATGGTCCCGCTTGCTCGACGGGTTCGCCTCGATCCTGGCCGCCAGCTACCACCTTCTACGGCCCGGCGGGACCGTCGTGATCACCTGCCGGCCGGTACGCCGCGAACGCGACGACCTGATCGACCTACCCGGCGAACTACTCACCACCGCCCGGTCGGTCGGGTTGACTGCCGTGCAGCGGTGCGCGGCGATGCTCGCCGCCGTCCGCGACGACGGACAGATCGTGCACCGGGCCAACATGTTCGCACTGATGGCGGTACGTCGCTCCCGTGACGACGGCATACCTGTGCACCTCCTGGCGCATGAGGACGTATTGATCCTGCGCCGATGCTGACCACCGCTCGACACATTCAGGGCTCCTGGACGAACACGTCCGACACGGCCGCCGCCGACCGGCTTGGCCGAGGCGATGGCTCCGGCCATCTTCGACACCGGGCATGTCCGGTCCGCCGCGGCGACGGCACATGACGGCCGGGTCCCGCTGGCCGGTCGCGCCTCACTGGGAACTCAGGGCAACCGCTAACCGGTGGGGCGAGCCCTGGCCGGGCAGCGGGACCGGTGCGACGCTCGAGAGCGATGAGTCCCGCGTCCCGCCGCTGGCTGGGCAGCTGGACCCGGCGGCTGCCGGAGTTCGCCCGGCGGGATGCGGTCCCGCCGGGTCCCGCTCCCACGGGCAGACCTGACAGCTGCGCGGGCCCGGCCGGGCTGTCAGATTCCGCCAGGAGGCCGCACCTGACAGCCGGGCCGACGGCACGTCCCGCCCGGCTAACCTGAGGGTTCTCCTTACTCCTTATGTGCCGCTGATCTGATGCCCCGCGCGACGGCATCGCGCCCACCACTTCTGGTCGGCCGCCGCCGCCAGCCTCGGATCGGGCACCACACATGCAACGCCCCTCGCTTATGCGATCGGGGCGCGGTATCCCCATTCCCTCAGGCGGTCACCACCCGGTGGCCGCCTTCCTGCTTTCCTGTGGAGGACGACATGCTCCAGAACACCTGGTACCTGGCTGACGCCGACTGGTTCACCGACCTGCCCGGTGCACCTCGCCTCGACTCCGACGATGAAGCCGTCCTCGGTCAGGTCACCCAACTCTTCAACGACGAGTCCTACTTCGACCCGGCCATGACCGTCGCCGCGACGCGCGTGATGCTGCTGGCTGTCGAGCACCTCGGCGGGACCATGACCTACGGCGTCCAGACTCACGACCTGACCGAATTGGCCCGGCTGCTGTGTGGCCTCAACCTCGTTCAGGCCCACCTGACCCAAGCCGTTCACCGAATCGCCGAGCGCGTCAACGCTCGCGCGTTCGTGGGTCTCGATGAGGCGCCGGCCGCAACCGTGCGAGCCGTCACCGAAAGCCTCAGTACCGCCGGCGCCAACGGCGAGGTGTTCGCCGGCCACCTCAAGGAGGCCCACCTGGCCCTGCGCACCGTGACCACGTAAGTCCAACTCCACCCAGGAGGCGCGTGATCCGGCGACGGACACGCGCTGCTCGGCCAACCCGCACGACACGGCCGATGCCCGGCCGACCGCGCGAACCCCGATGCGCGACAGCGACCTACGGGCCTTCATCATCCACGAACCGGGCATGCACCCCGGTCTGTGCCGCCTACTGCGCGACCGGCTGCCCCATGCTCGCCGGCCGCCTGAGCCACTACCGCGCGACCTCGCCCGCCGCGCGACTGGCCGACCTCGCCGTCACCCACCACGGCGACCCCACCGGCACCCGCCGAGCGCTGGAACCTCGTCGGGCCACCGGCTACCGGCCCACGATCCACTCGCTCACCGGTCAGCCCGCCGCGATGGTGCTGCCCGAGTAGATCCTGCGCGCCCGACCGGCCGGTCCGCTCGTACTGCGCAGCCGTGCCAGCCACGGCCGAGACACCGCGGCCGACCCCGACTCCCACACCTGACCGAACGGAGTTCTGCCATGAACCTGCACGTCATCGCCGTGTACCACAACACCGACAGCCGGTTCTTCCCCTACGAGCCCGGCCACACGCTCACCCAGATCATCTCCCACTGGCGGCACCTGCCCACCACCACCCCGGAGCAGACCGCCGACTGGATCTACGGGCTGTTCAACGTCGACCTCGACCACCTGGAGACCGGACGGGCGACGCCAGCCGGGGAGGCGGACTTCCTCATCGCCTGCACGTACCGGCTGCTGCGGCTGCGCTCCCTGTCGACCGGCGACGTCATCGCCGTCACCGCCGACGGCCACACCACCTGGCTCGCGTGCGAGTTCATCGGCTGGAAGCACATCGCCCCGCCGACCACCATCACCGGACAACCGCTCACCGCCGAGGCGGTCTACCAGCACCTGCGGCGAGGCCGGCATGCGTGAGCACCCTTGCGAGCAGCACCAACCCGGCAGGCACACCGACACCTGCCTGACCGGCCCCTGCGGGTTCTGCGGCACCAACCTGCACACCACCGCCTCCGGAGGATGCCGGTCCTGCCAACGCATCGTGTGCGACGCGTGCGACGCCGGATATCAGCCCGACCTCGGGCCTATCTGCCGCGCCTGCGCCCAGCCGCGCGACGGCGCCGGCCAAACCCCGGCCAGCTCCAACCCGCTGAACGGTGACGAGCTGCACCGTTTGTGCGTGTTCGAGCTGGCCCTGTCCTGCGGGCACCTCGTCACCGTCGCCCTGACCGGCTGGTACCCGGTGTCGGTGGCCTGCTGCGACCGGCTCGGCGGCACCATCCAGGGCGGCCTCTACGTGTCCTACGCCTCCCACGTCGACTACGTCACCCTTCGCTCCGAGCGGTACGAGTACCCACCCAAGGGCACCCCGCCCGCGCCCGACCGGCTCATCGACCGGCGGCCCCGTACCGACGAGCCCTACCCGTCGCGCCCGGGTGGCCCGGTCAGCGCTGGACGCTACCCGGCCCGCGTCGGCGCGGCCTGGAGCCTCGACGGGCCGGTCCCGCTGGCCGCCACCCACTGACCTCTCGACCCGCCGCATCGAAGGCGCGCCGCCGTACGGCGACGCACACAGAAACAACGGCCCGCCTATGGCGGGCCGTCGTCGTATCCATGGACCCGCGACGCCTCGCCTAGGAAACGTACGCGTCGCGGGTTCTCCATCGAGATGGAGGAACCCAGTGTTCACCACACTCCTCGTGATCGCCACCATCGTGGCGGCCATGCTCGGTGTCGGTGTCGGCTACCTCGCCACCCGGCCGACCGCCACTCGGCTGCGCGCCGAGCTGGCTGACGCCGCCTGGCAGCTGACCCACGACCCGCTCACCGGCCTGCTCAACCGCACCGGCCTGCGGACCATCCACACCGCCATCGCCGCATCCGGCGACCCGCAGCCGATCATCCTCATGCTCATCGACCTCGACCAGTTTAAAGAGGTCAACGACGTCCACAGCCACGACGTCGGCGACGACCTCCTCATGGAGACCGCAGACCGGCTCGGGCAGCTCGCCGATTCCTTCGGCGGCATCGTCGCCCGGCTGTCCGGCGACGAGTTCGCCGCCGTCCTACCCATACGCCACCACCCGATCGCCGACATCGCTGACAGGTTCACCACCGTGATCGCCACGCCGGTCAAGGTCCAGGCCGACAGCGGCCCGGTCGCGGTCACCGTCACGGCCAGCGTCGGTATCGCGATCGTGGCCAGCTCCGACCAGTTGGAGGACGTCGCGCTGCACCGCGCCGACACCGCCATGTACCACGCGAAGTACCAGGGCGGCGACCGGCACATCCTCTACACGCCTGGGATGACCATGCCCGAGCGTGGGCGCCGCCGAGGGCGGCGCTTGCGCGATCTGCGCCGTGACCAGCGTGGGGGTGCCGAGTGAACCTCGCGACTCTCACCGCCTGCGCGACCTGCCGCCTGGCGCTGACCGAGCGCCCGGACGGGGACAGCATCGTCTACCGGCATCCCGTCACGGAAGGACGACACGATGTCGCCCCGGTCGACGCCGGACAGCTATCGCGGGTCTTCAACCGCTGCCACACGTGCACCGGTGCGCCCCCGGTCTGGAACTACCGCACCGGCCTCATCCAGATCGGGGCACTCGCAGCGGGCGCAGTCGAGACCTACAACGACCAGTGGCATGTCTGCTGCCGGTGCGCACAGTTCATCGAGGCCGACGACTCCGACGGCCTCACCGCTCACTGCGCCGCCCTCATGCGCTGGCTGCCGCACAGCGACGAGTACACGATCCTGCGCACGCTGCACCGCGGCATCATCATCGGCCGCGACGGCAGCAGAACGCTCCTCACCACCACCGACTGGCCACCGGCCCGGATCACCGCCGAGATGCTGCCGAAGATCCGCGACCGGTTCACCAGGCTCCTCCGCGGCCCGGCGAACCTGCCCGAGCCCCTCAACGACCTCGGGCAGCGCCGGACCCTGGCCAACCACCTCGACCTTGCACCCCTGTACTGGATCAACCAGGAGTTCACCGACCTGGTCAACGCGGTCACCGACGACCAGCCCTCGGCGACGGTCACCGACGACATCGCGTCCGCGCCGGCCGGGCTGATCACCTGGCCCGAACCGGTCGGCCGTTCCCGGCAACTCGCCGCCGCCTCCTGGACACCCCACGCCGACGGGTGGCACCTCGTCGGATACCGCAGCGTCGGCAGCGCACTGGACGACGACCTGATGCCCACGCTGCGACACGAGATCGGCTGGCTCGTACCGATCCACACCCAGTACGTCGCCCGCGGCACCACGCTCGACGGTCGCCACCCGCTCGGACCTCTCATCACGACCTGGCTGCTGATCAACCAGCAGATGGCCGAAGCCGTACCGGCGAGGCTGCCCAAGGGCACCACCAGGGCCTACGAGCGCAGCCAGCGCCCCGCCCCCGAGGTCAGGATCGTGCGGATCAAACCGCAAGGCGCCGACCCCAGGCCGGAACGGACAGAGCCTGGCAGTCCTCGTAGCCGGGCCACGCCCGACCACCGATTCTGGGTCTCGGGCCACGAACGACAGCAGGCGTACGGCCCCGGCCGAAGCCTGCGCCGACCAGTCGACATCCAGCCGTTCCTCAAGGGCGATGAAGACCTGCCGATCAAGCTGAGCACCACCGTCCGCGTACTCGGCAGCCGAGGCACCGGCAAGAACCCGAACACCGACAACAGGTAAGGCCGGCGTGCGAGGCGGTGGGCTCGCCGCCGCCTCGCACGAGAGCACGGTCCGTAAACGGTCCGTTTGTCCTCATCGCGCCGATCGCCGCCGATGTCGCTGTCATCGGTCGCGCGACATCGCTGAGCGTCCTCGCCCCCTTGGCCAGATCACCACCCGTACCGTCCGCGCCCCTTCCCGCAGCAGGGCGTGTGCCGGGTGCGGCTCACCTCGCCCAGCGGCGGTCACCACCAGGTGGCGGCCGTCCTGCTGTCTCCTTGGAGGACACATGCACAGTCCTACCCCCCACCTGACAGGCGGCGACTACCTTGCCGCATCACCCGAAACGGTCCGCCTCGGTTACGGGCTCGCTGCCCTGTGCGGCGTCGTCGAGCTCATCGGCGATGCCGCCAGGTTCAGCGTGGCCCAGAGCCTCACCGCCGTGCTGCCGGCCGTGAGCGACAGGCTCTGCGCCGCCGCTGCCCGCAGCGAGATTTGCGGCGAGCGCCCCGGCAGCCGGTCGGTGCCGCGATGACCACCACGAACTCAGAGGAACTCCGGGCGCTGCGCACCGAAACGATCGCCGCTAT
Source organism: Micromonospora sp. NPDC005194 (assembly GCF_040608335.1). Lineage (NCBI taxonomy): Bacteria > Bacillati > Actinomycetota > Actinomycetes > Micromonosporales > Micromonosporaceae > Micromonospora > Micromonospora sp. NPDC005194. Next base: position 20,995 of record NZ_JBEXIA010000012.1, read on the forward strand.
CGAGCAGCGGGACCTGCTCGCCGCGCAGGCCCGCCATGAACTCATCGACGCCTTGCACTCCGGGGTGATCTGTCGGCCTGGTTGCGAGGACGCCATCGCCACCTGGGGGTTGGAACCACTATCGCAACGCTGGCCCGTCTCCGCCGACGGCGAGTTGTCGTACACGCGAGGACACACCGACGCGGATGAAGCCCGCGAGCAGAGCCGTTGGGAAGTACCGGACGAGCTACGCCAACTGTTGCCGGGAATGGCGATCTATACGAGGCAGGTCGTCGACGTGACGCCCGCTCTCGACGGGAACGACGACCATCCCGGGGCCAAGCGTTACCGCATCACGGTGCAGGTCATGGTGCAGCAATGGGTCACGGCGACCCGTGAGGCGATCGCGCACACCATCGCGCGTACGACGCTGGAGACTCACCTGCCGATGCTCGCCGACGCCGGGATCAGCCTGACCCGGCTGACATGGCAGGTCGCCGACGAACCTGACGACGTCACGCCGGATAGCGCAGGCAGGGTGGTCGGCGCGGGGGAGTTGGCCGCCGCCAGCGACGACATCGCCGCCGTGACCGCGGTACGTGACGCCGCGGTACAGGCACTCGCTGACCTGCGGCACCGCATCCGCGTCCGGGCGATCCGCGCCCTGGTCGACGACGAGTTCGGGGGCCGCTACGAGCACGCCGCGGAACGGGTCGGTCGGTTCCTGGTCGATCTCGGCCTCGACCGTCTGCCCCGGGCACATCAGGTCACCGTGACGGCCGACGTGATGCTGATGGTCGCCGCGGCCACCGCCTCGGAAGCGGGCGACACGGCATGGGCAACCATGCGGGCGATCACGACCAGCAGTCCGGACGAGTCGCGGCCGTGGACCGCCTACGGCTGGGTCAACACCGAGTACGCCACCGCGGACCAGAACCGCTGGCGAGTCCGGTGGCGGCACGAGTACGAGATGTGGTTACGCGGGCACGGTGGCCCCGACGATGCCGCCACGGTGGCCGAATCCCTTGCCCGCGCGGACCTGCTACGGGCGCTGGCCGGCGTCGGCCACGACCTGATGACGGTCACCGCCAGCGTCGAGGGTGCGGGCATCGACGTGAACCTCAACCCCGACACCGACTGAGCTGCCGGGGCGCCGACCAGCGGGGCACCCCGCCGGTTTCTCCGAGGGTGAGCGGCAGCCCAGCTTGGTGCCACTAACCCTCCGCCGTACGCACTGCGTTTCATCAACCACCGGCAGCAGCGGGCGAGTAGGACATCGTCCTCGTCTGACTTCTGCCGCTCACACCAGCACAGATGTGGAGAGCACCATGTCGTTTTCCGAAAACAAGCTCACCGTCCGGTCCCCGGGCGATCTGGTGACCGCCGTGCCGTACCTCATCGGATTCCATCCCAGCGACGGCAGCATCGTCGTGCTCGCCCGCAGTGGCAGCCGGATCATCTTCGCCACCCGGGAAGACTTCCCCGCCCCCGGCGCGCCGGCACGGGAGCTCACCGACCGCGCCGAGCACCTGGTGCCGATCGTGCGGCGGCAGCAACCCATCACCGACCTCATGATCATCGGCTACGGCGAGGCCGGACAGGTCGACCCAGCGTTGCGCACGTACGGCCACGCGTTCACGGCCAGCGGTATCCGCGTCCGGGAACTGCTACGCGTCAGCGCCTCCCGGATCTTCAACCTCACCTGCAACAACCCGGCCTGCTGTCCTGCGCAGGGGACCCCGTTCGACCCGACTACCAGCCTCGTAGCCGTGCAGGCAACCGCCGCCGGGCAGGTCGCGCTGCCGACCCGGGCAGCCCTTGCCGCCCGAATCGCGCCCGTAACCGGCACCGCCCAGGACAGCATGCGCCGCGCCACCAGCGGGGCCGCTACCCGCCTCAAGGCATTGGCCACCACCGGAAGCACCGCGGTGTACGAGGCTGGCGCCCACGCACTTCACGATGCACTGCGACAGCACGACAGCGGCAGGCGCATCGCCGACAACGACCTGGCCTGGCTCACCTTGCTCCTCACACGGACAGCCGTGCGGGACCTCGCCATCGACCTCACCGAGCCACACGAGCAGCACGTCACGTTCTGGGTCGACGTCACTCGCCGCGCCGACCAACGGCTCGTGCCGGCACCCGCGACCCTGCTCGCGCTCACCGCGTGGCGCTGCGGCAGCGGCCCCCTGGCCCTCATGGCAGCAGAGCGAGCCCTGCAAGTCGACCCTGCGTACCAGCTCGCCGGCCTGCTTCTGCAGGCACTACAAGCCGGAATGCCTCCCTCCGTGTTCGAGCAGGCGCTGACCGAAGACGAAACCCGACCTGGCCGGCGGCCCACCCTCGAACAGCCACGCCATGAACCTAACCACGACGACCCCGGCCCGGAGTTGCCGTGACGGGCCCTCCAAGCCGGCACCCGCAGCTGCGCGGCGACACACCGCAACCAACCCGGCACATCCTCGGCACCGACGCCGGAAACACCCGTGTAGGAGGAGTAACCACAATGGATCCCGTACGCAACATTCTGCTCGCCCTCGCGAAGCATGCCGAACAGGCCCGACTGGACTGGCAGGCAGGCCGTGCCGCCGTCCGCGCTCGCGGTGAAACGCCCAGCCGGACCGAGGCATTCGCCCACCACATCCAGGCCAACCTGTGCCTGACCGCCGCGATCGACGCGGCGGACCTTCCGGCCACCTTCCGCGTCCACGACATCACGCTGTCCCGAGACTCCCTCGTCGCAGCCCAGCAACTCCGCGAGATCGTCCTCACCTACGACCGCCGCAGCGCAATCGAGGCCGAACACGAGGCAGCCCGCCTGGCCTACAAGTCGGCATTCGCCGAGCCGGTCAACGAACAAGAGCAGCAGTACATCGACATCCTCGCCAGCCTTCCCGTAGCCCGCCGCGACAAGATTCTCGACTTGGCCGAGGAGCACGCCCGCCACCCGAAAGCGTGATTACCTACCAGGCCGAATAGTCGCCCTGCCCAACCATCACCCATCGGGGCGCAAGCAGCGGGGGGTTGCAGCCGCACCGCATCAGTGCACCCTCTGAATCGCCGGTCGTCACCCGGCCGTCTCCGCGCGAACCCTGCGCACCATCCGGGCACGGCCAACACGGCCGTGCCCGGATCCCACCAATCCAAATTCCTCGCGCGGGACGGTGGCTCGACGCTGTCGATGTAACCCGACACCAGGGACGCTTCGAACTGGTCGATGCCACGCCGCTACCCTCCTGCGGGCCGGTCGGCGACGTTCCCCGGATGGGCACAACCACGCTGTCCGCCTTCAACTGGTCCGGCGATCCGGTTGACACCCCCGGCTGGAAGTTGCTCTCCACCCCACCGGCCGCGACACGTCCCACGGGTACCCCGACCGGTCCTGCGTCGGCTGTTCTCGGATGGCCGGACTCCACGTCCGGAGCCGATGGCCAAGCCCTCGGTCGCGCTGGGCACCATGTGGACGGCGAGTCACGCGAGCTGCTTCTGACGGTCTCCCCGTGGCCCCACCCAGACGGCTCGAGGTGGCCCCAGTACGGAAGGCACCCGACGCCGAGTCCGATTACGTTCAGTTAGAAAAATCATGGCGGACTTCCCGTGCTGCAGCAATCCAGGCGCCCTCAACTGCCGATGAGCGCGTATGCGTAGAGAGCGCGGTAGGCCCGTGCCTGACTGCGATGATCGACGCGTGACGCACATCCCGGACCTGGCGCCCTATGACTACTACCCGGGCGCCCCGGACGCCATCGCCATTGGTTGGCTGGATTCGAGCATGCCCTTTACTACAGGAGCCTGCCCGCAAGACGTTCGAGATCGCTTGGTGAGCCTCGGCGCCAAACCAGTACGGCTCATGCGTGGGTACCACTACTGCCAGTTCTGCCAGGCCGCGGTCGAGCCTCCGCGCGTGATTCGGGCCGACATTCGGCTCTACGAAGCTCCCGATGTTGCGCACGGGAACGGCGAGATCTGGCTCACCGGGGTGGACGGGACGAACTTCGCTGCACCGGCGCTGATCGGCCACTACGTTGAAGAGCATCGCTACCTGCCACCTGATGGCTTCATCGAAGCGGTTCGGACCGGTGTCCCCACCCCCGGCGTCGCATAGTGGGGATCCGGCTTCTGCCGCACTCGGCTGGCAAGTGAAGGTCAGCCGGACCGGCACCAGATGGCCGCATCGACGCACGGTGGTCGGCAGACGTCGCGTGCGCAGTAAGGCCGATGCCCTTGCGCAACTGCCGGACCTCGTCGAAGTGGTCCATCGCCAGGGCCCTCAAGCGCTGTCGATAACCGCGTAGCCGTCTGCGTCTCAGGCCGCGTCGGCCCTTCGACCGTCCTGTCACGCTCAGTGCGGTCAGCTCAGCGGGACATTCGGCTCGACGCGATCGTCGCGCGGAGGGTTACCGGATCTGCCGCCGACCGGGCGCACCGCCGCTTCGCGGACGGTTAAGCTGGCGCGATCGGCTTGCCACTGCTGGAGGCGCGATCGGTGTGAGCTTCGCGGGCAAGGGACGAGTCAACTTCTCCGTACCGTGGTCCCGGCTCGAATTGCCCGCGGGATCTCGGCGACATCGTCGACACGATTCAGCAGCAGGGCAAGTTCCTCGGCGGACGCGGGTGAGCTCAGCTCGACCTGGTAGGTGATGCCGCGCGATATCCACGTCTGCGTGTCGAAACCCCCCTCAGCCGATACACGTACCCCATGGATGCGGATGCCGAGCTCGCCTGCCTCCCGGTATACATCGTTCAGGACGCATCCAGCCGCAGCGAGGTGCAACAGGTGGGCCCCGGTGAAGCCCGCCTCGACCGTGACGCCCTCAGGGGTCCACCGGTGTGGGAACCGGATCGCATCACCATCAGCTGATCTGAACGAGCCAGCACCGACCACGACTGCAAATCGCTCCACCGGTTGCCCCCGTCCGCTTGGCCTCACCCGATCGGCTCATTGTGATCCGTCACCCGCATCACCACTAGATACCGAGGCATCCGCTTCTGCCGCATAGCGCGCGGTGAGTCGCTCGGCCCAGCGCGGCTTGGATCAAGCCAAAGTAGCGGAGCGTCACATTCTGTGAGACGGCCGGGGTCGTAGGGCGGGCCGCTTTGAGCCGTCCGGTGTGGCCAGGTGGGACCGTCAGAACCGCGAGGCGGAGAGCTGACTGCTGAGCGTGTTTCCCAGTGGCACGGGGAAGAACGGACGGCTGCACGGCCGTATGGTGATGGCCGTGACCGATGTGACGTACACCCGCCACAGTGCCGAGGCCGCCGCCGGGTTGATGGATGAGTTGTGCACGGTCTACGCAGACGCCTACGGCCAAGTCGCTGGTGAGGACACGACGGTCAAGGCCGACGCGTTTCGTGACCGTGCCACCGGTGCGTTGAGTGCGCGCAACTACGAGCTGGTCACGGCGCGAGCGGATGGTGAGCTGGTTGGCTTCGTGTTTGGCTACAGCTTGCGGCAGGAGCGCGACTGGTTCGCCGGCCTGGATCCGGCTCCCGAGGCAGGTTTCACCGACGAGCGCGGCGGCGAACGCACCGTCGTCCTGGCCGAGATCGAGGTGCGCAAAGCTTGGCAAGGTCAGGGGGTTGGACGCAGCTTGCACGACACGTTCTTGGGAGGGCGTCTTGAGGAGCGTGCCACGCTGTCGGCCAACCCGGACGCCACCGCAACTCATGCGCTGTATGAGGGATGGGGCTGGCAGCGGGTGGGCACTAAGCCCGGCCGGCCGGGTGCCTACTACCGCGAGTACGCAGTGTTCGTGCGCCGACTTCCACTACTTGATCGACGGTGAACGGTAGGCGTCGATCGACTGATCAAGTTGCTTGACGGCGCGGGTCCGCTTCCACGGGTCGAGTCCGCGGCGTAGTTCCTGGAGTCGCTGCTCGATGCGGCGCGTCGAGTTCAGCGATGTCAGCTCCACTACTTCGGTGATGGTCTGGCAGGCCAGGCCGATGTTCTGCTGGCGTGCGAATGCCTCAGCGCGATACAGCAGCCGGAACGAGCGGTTATGTAAGTTGCCGTCGTCGGTGAGGTCCAATGCCTTTTCGGTCGCAGCGAGAACTTGGTCGGCGCCCTGGAACTTCAATGCACTCTGTGCGCTGGTGCTCCAGAAGAACGACTCGTCGTAGAAGTACCACCACGACTGGCGGGGGCCTTGGTCGCTCAGCGCCGCTTGCAGGGCCACGTACTCGCGGTCGAGGGTTTCTTTCGACCGATCGGCCTGGCCGTCGGCGGTGAGGGCGCGCACGGCCACGTCGGCGGCGTAAGCGCGGGCGTAGGGGCTGCCGCTCTGGTCGGCCCAGGCAGCGGCGGCGACGGCATGGTCGAATCCGACGCGAGGTTGGCCCTGCCAGGTCGCCAGGTGGCTCATCGTGCAGAGGATGTAGGTCACCAACTCCACTGCCCGCGCTTCGTGCGCTGCGCTGCGCGCGTCGTCGTAGAACCGCTGTGCGGAGTTGTAGTCGCCCATGTTGAAGCACAGCCAGCCGGCCAGTTGTGTCAGCTCGGCGTAGGCGGCGACTGCGCGGTCACGGTGGTGGCCGTTGGGTGCGGCTTTAGCTTGCTGTTCGGCGATGTGCCGGTAGGCCAACGCGCTGGGCAGGGTTGAGCCTGCCCCGAGGACGTCGCCCTGCTTCCGCAGGTTGGGCATCATGGCCTCGCAGTGCGCGAGCGTGGCGAGGTGGGCTTGACCCGTTTCGACGGACAGGGTCGATGTGTTGATCTTAGTCAGGCTGCCTGGGCCGCTGGTAGGAGGTGCGAACCGGTGGATTCGAAGGCGGCGGGGCTGAGGTAGCCCAGGGTCGAGTGCCGGCGGCGGGTGTTGTACCACCCTTCGATGTACTCGAATATGGCCTGGCGGGCGGCTTGGTGGGTGGGCCATGGCTGGCGGTGTAGCAGTTCTGTCTTGATGGTGGAGAAGAACGATTCGGCGACCGCGTTGTCCCAGCACTGCCCGCGCCGTCCGACGGACAGGCGGATGCCGTGACGTTGCGCGAGGCGGGCGTGCTGGGCGCTGGTGTATTGACAGCCGCGATCTGAGTGGAAGACCAGCCCGGACTTGGGTCGGCGCCGCACGAGGGCGTCGGTGAGAGCGGCGTCGATCAGGTCGGTTTTGAGGTGCTCGGCGATGGCCCAGCCGACGATGCGGCGTGAGGCCAGGTCGATAACGGTGGCCAGGTAGAGCCAGCCCTGCCAGGTGTTGATGTAGGTGATGTCCCCGCACCAGCGGGAATTGAGGGCGCCCGGATCGGTGGTGAAGTCACGTCCGACCAGGTCGGGGCGTCTGCCGGCGTTCGGGTCCGGGATCGTCGTGGCCCGCCACCGGCGAGGGCTCTTCCCGGCCAGTTCAGCGGCGCGCATCAGCCGGGCGACGCGTTTACGGCCGTGCCGCATGCCGGCGTCGGCGAGGTCGGCGTGAATCCGTGGCGCCCCGTAGGTGCCCTTCGACACCGCATGAATCTGGATGATCTTCTCGGTGAGCTGGGCATCAACGCGCCCACGAACGGACTGGACACCGGATTTGCGCTGGTAGTAGGCGGACCTGGAGACCTCGAGCAGCTCACACGCACGCTTGACGTTGTGTTCGCCGGCTTGCTCCGCCTCGATGAACGGGTGCACGTTCACCGGGTCTCCTTCGCGAAGAAAGCCGTCGCCCGCTTGAGGATGTCCACGTCCTCGCGCAGCCTGCGGTTCTCCCGCCTCAGCTGCGCAAGCTCGTCTCGTTCGCTGCTGGTCAGACCGTCGGTGCGGGCACCGGTGTCAAGGTCGGCCTGCTTGACCCAGTCACGCACCGCGGTCTCGGTCAGGTCGAAATCCTGGCTGACCTGTCGAAGCGTGCGGTCACCGCGCTGGCACAACTCGACGATCTCAGCCTTGAACTCCGGCGTGCACGAACGCCGAGGCCGCGGCCGCTTCTTCCCCATGCTCTCCATGATGATGGACATCCTCCCGGAGACCCCAGGTCCCCTGTTCTCGGATGTCCGTCAAAACGGGGCAGGCCCAGCTGCACAAGAACTACCTCGGCATGAAGGACGAGGGAACGCTGCCGCTCACCACACGCTTTGCCGCCACGTCGTACGCCTTCAAGGTGCAGATGAAGGACGGATCAGATCCCGCGGCGGCGAAGTCCCGGCCGTTCGACGTGCTGCGGGTGGTCTGGCACGACTATCCGGGGGAGTGGTTCGAGCAGTCCGTGCAGAGCCCGGAGGAGGCCCAGCGTCGCGCCGACACCTTCCGGTCCTTGCTGAGCTCGGATGTCGCCCTGCTGCTGGTCGACGGCCAGAGGCTGCTCGACAACGCGGGCGAGGAGGATCGGTACCTCAAGTCTCTGTTCGGCAATCTCCGCAACGGCGTGCTGTCGCTACGTGACGAGCTGCTGGAGGACGGCAAGCCGCTCGCCCAGTTCCCTCGGATTTGGGTGATGGCGCTGTCCAAGGCCGACCTCCTGCCGGACATGGACGTGTACAGGTTCCGTGATCTGCTCGTAGCCAAGGCATGCGACGACCTCGAGCAGCTGCGCGAGGCGATCGCCGGGCTGGTAGAGGGCCGCGAGGCACTGTCGGTGGGCGAGGACTTCGTGCTGCTCTCGTCGGCGAAGTTCGAGCCGGGAAAAATCGCGGTGACCGAGCGTGTCGGGTTGGATCTGATCCTGCCGCTGGCCGCCGTCCTGCCGTTCGAGCGGCATCACCGGTGGCACGAGTTGACAGAGCTCCCAGCACGCTTGTTCGAGGGCTTACTCGGTCGTGCCGACGATCTGGCACTCGCGCTGTTGGCCAAGACCAAACTGCCCGGCCCGCTGGGTCTGCTGATGAATCTCGTCGGCCCGGACCTCATGAGCAGCGCGGCGAAACTGGCCGGGGACAAGCTCCGGGCAGTCAATGCCGAGGCGCTGTCCAAGAAAGAGTTTCTCTCGGCCACACTGACGGGCTTCCGGATAGACCTGGAGAAGGGAGAGGAGAACCAGATCCTGCTCCGGAGCGTGCGATGAGCCTCATCTGGGCCACCCGCGGCCGAGCGTGGGGTTTTCGTTTCCTGCTCACCGGCGGGTTCCCGGACCCTCTTCCGGAGTACGAAGCCGCTTTCGCGGGCACCGGCGATGCGCCGGAGATCTGCCACCCTGTCGGGGACAGGGTGGCGTTACGCATCGCAGATCCGCTGGGGCGTAAGGACCAGTCGGGCCGCCTGATCCCGCACGAGTTCGTCATCTGCGGACCGCAGGCCGCAGAGATCCGTTCGGTAGCGGACGGTCTTGCGCTGGTGTGGCCGCAGGTGGCCGGGGAGTTCGAGCGGGTCTGGGAGATGCCTCGGCCGCCTGTCTGAAGCCGATCGTCCCGGGCTGCCGAGGTGGCACGGCCCGGCGCAGTACCCGGTCTGAGCGCATCCTCGCGAGGATCTGCACGGGCAATTCACGCAAGAGGAACGCCAGCCGGGGCGCGTCGTAGCCGGCGTCGGCCACGACCAGGATCTCCAGCTACCCGGGCCGCCACTGCCCGGGCGCGATCAGCCGCCCCACGATGTCTCGCAGCTGCCCCAGCGGTGACGGTGGCCGCGTCATCACCAGGCGCCAGCCGCTGCGCGTCCAAGGGCGCCGTCCACGAACTTCGGCCCGACTCCAACGCCACGGCCAATGCCGCTCGCCCGGCCGGTCATACCAGCACGTCGACCGCGTCGTCCGACGGATCGAACAGACGCTTGATCGGCTGCTCGAGTAGGTTCACGTCAACGGCGAGGTCCAACACCTTTAGCGCGAACGGGTGGCCGTGCCGCTTACTCCGCGGCGGTCCACCGACACGAGCCCCTTGCCCGGGGTAGGCGAGTCGCGACGGGCAGGCGCACGCTGCTTCCTGGTGACGGCACGTCCCCGATGGTGGGGGAGCGGGGCGCGGTGGGACCCAGCACTGTCCTGTTTGCCGGGCCCCCGTTTACCCCCCGAAAACCCCCGTCTGCCGTTGACAATCAGTGACAAGAAGTGACCAGTGTTTGATCGCGTATGTGCAGCCCAAAGCCTATTTTTGACAATCAACGACAGGCTCGATTTGGTTACGGATGGTAACAAGGGGTTCTGACAAGCAATGACAAGCCCTGAACGAGGCTCGACAAGAGGTTGTCTTGGGTTCAAGTCACTCGTTTGATGCCGGGTCGGCGCCGCGGAAGGCGCGTCGCGACGAGCTTGGCCGCAGCGCACTGCAGCGAGCGAACGCCGCGGCCCAGCTTAGATGGGCCGCCGGGAGGCGGTTCAGGTGCTGTACTGCCGACGTAGCGAGCAATCTCGGTGGGTCGTCTTCGAAGGTGGTTGAGACTGGCCACCGCCGCATCTTTGGTCCACACAACCACGAGACTCAGCGGTGGCTGCTCCATGCCCACGGACAAAACCACACCGCCACAGCAGGTCAGAACGGATGTCCTGCTGGGAGTACTAGCTTTCCTGCCCGCCGTCAAACGGGCGGAGACCCGCCAGCGGAAGATCGGCGAGTTCGTCGCGATGCTCGCCCGGCAGGAGACGATCCACCCGCAGAAGGCCAGGCCCGCCATGTCGCCGTGATCGACCGCCGGCCGGGCCGGGCAGGGTGCCTCGGCCACCGCGCGGCGAACCGTCCGGGCCGGCGGTCACCGGCCGGCCCGGACGGTTCGCCGCCGGGCCTACTGCTCCAGCGTCGGGTAGTCGGTGTAGCCACGCGGGCCAGGCGTGTAGAAGGTGCTCTGGTCCGGCTCGTTCAGCGGCGCGCCGATCTCCCACCGGCGGGGCAGGTCCGGGTTGGCCAGGAAATTCCGGCCGACCGCGACCAGGTCGCCAAGGCCACCGTCGACGATGCGCTCCGCGTCCGCCCGGGTGGTCACCGAGGCGAAGCCGTCGTTGGCGATGAACGGACCCCCGAACCGGCGCCGCAGGTCGACGATCAGGTCGCTCGTCGGGTCGGCCAGGGCGTGCAGGTAGGCCAGGCCGAGCGGCGCGATCGCGTCGACCAGCGCGCCATAGGTGGCGGCCACGTCGGCCGCGTCCTCCTCCACCACGCCCTGGATGTTGTGCGAGGGCGAGATCCGGATGCCGACCCGGTCGGCGCCGACCGCCTCGACGACGGCCCGGGTCACCTCGATCACCAGCCGGGCGCGGGCCTCCGGGGAGCCGCCGTACCCGTCGGTCCGCAGGTTGCTCGACGGCGCCAGGAACTGGTGCAGCAGGTAGCCGTTGGCGGCGTGCAGCTCCACCCCGTCCAGGCCGGCATCGACGGCGTTGCGCGCCGCCCGGACGAACTCCTCGACGATCCCCGGCAGCTCGTCGCCGCGCAACTCCCGCGGCACCGGGTACGCCTTCATCCCGTCGCGGGTGAAGATCTCGCCCGGGGCGGCGATGGCACTGGGCGCCACCGACTCCAGGCCGCCCTTGTTGTCGGGGTGGCCGATCCGACCCACGTGCATCAGCTGCATGACGATCTTTCCGCCGCCCGCGTGCACGGCGTCGGCGACGGCCCGCCAGCCCTCGACCTGCTCGGCAGAGTGGATGCCCGGCGTGTCCGCGTAGCCCTGGCCGACGGCACTGGGCTGGGTGCCCTCGGTGATGATCAGGCCGGCCGAGGCGCGTTGGCCGTAGTAGGTCGCGGAGATCTCCTGCGGCACCTGACCCTCGCCCGCGCGGTTGCGCGTCAACGGTGCCATCACGATCCGGTTGGTCAGTTCCAGCTTGCCCAGGGTGAACGGGCTGAACAGGGCTGTCATCGTGTCTCCGCTTCGTCGTCGAACGGACGTCTTGGGTACGCTGGCGTCCCGGCACTGATCAACTGGATAGCTCGGCCGACGATTCCCGGACGCGCCGTGACGCACGTCTCGGACCCTGGCCCCGTCGGTCCCAGGATGGGTGGGACCTGGTTGCGCCCGCCCGAGGCGGGCACCGTACGAGGTGCCGGCGGGCGCTCCGACCGGCGGAGGAAGAACCATGATCGGCGACAAGCTGCCCGGTGGCACCTACCGGATGGGTGACCTCACCGTCACCCGGTTCGGCTACGGCGCCATGCAACTGGCCGGCCCTGGCGTCTTCGGGCCACCCAAGGACCGGGCCGCCGCCGTCGACGTGCTGCGCGCGGCCGTCGAGTTGGGCATCCGGCACATCGACACGTCGGACTACTGCGGCCCGTACGTCACCAACGAGAGCATCCGGGAGGCGCTCGCGCCGTACCCCGACGACCTGCACATCGTCACCAAGGTCGGTGCCCGCCGCGACGAGCAGGGCGGCTGGCCGCCAGCGCGGACGCCGGCCGAGCTCACCCAGCAGGTGCACGACAACCTGCGCCGCCTCGGCCTGGACGCGCTCGACGTGGTCAACCTGCGGGTCGGCGGCATGAACTCGCCCGAGCCGGGCTCGATCGCCGAGCAGTTCGGCACGCCCGCCGAGCTGCGCGAGCGGGGCCTGATTCGGCACCTGGGGCTGAGCACGGTCACCGCCGAGCAGCTCGCCGAGGCGCAGTCGATCGCCCCGGTGGTGTGCGTGCAGAACTTCTACAACCTGGCCAACCGGCACGACGACGAGCTGGTCGACGGCACCGCCCGGCAGGGCGTCGCCTTCGTGCCGTACTTCCCGCTGGGCGGCTTCTCCCGCTTGCAGTCGGACGTCCTGGAACGGGTCGCGGAGGGCCTCGGGAGCACGCCGATGTCCGTCGCGCTGGCGTGGCTGCTGCACCGCTCGCCGAACATCCTGCTCATCCCCGGCACGTCCTCGGTCGCGCACCTGCGAGAGAACATCGCCGGCGCGGCCCTGGACCTGCCCGCCGACGCGCTCGCCGCACTGGACGCGGTGCGGGTGATCCGGGCCGTACCGAGCACTTACCCGATGGATCGATGCTGTTGATCGGTTCGATCTTCCGGTCAGCGGTAGACGTGGCAAGGGTTGCCGATAAAGCCAAGGCGCACCGGGACCGCACGTCGCGGCATCCGGTCCCGGTACGGAATCGGTCTGTGGCCTCTCGTCGCACGGAGTTGACTAGCGCTTATTGGATCGAGCGGCGATGATGGCAGCGATGAGCATTGCTAGTCCTATCGCCCCGATGGCCAGTAGCACTTCCTCAACCGAGGACTGGTGCTCGGTGATGTCGGTGACCCACAACTGGTTCGGCCCGTTGCGGGTGAACTGCCGGTTGACCAGGTCGAGTGCCACGTCATCGCGTTTGGCTCGCCGCCATTTCGGCCGGCCCATGGCGCCCACCAGTCCGGCACGGCGAATGGAGCATCTCCACGGCACCGTGACCGACTACGATCCCTCGCCCCAGACGCAGCTCAGCGTGCACTCGTCGGGCACCGTAGTTGGCTCGCGACTGCTGATGGATCTCGGTAATCAGCCCGGTAAGCCAGGCGTGCCGCACCGCACGCGCCGACATCGGCCGGGTCAGCCACTCGTAGTAGCCCGACGTCGACACGTCGTCCACCCGACACGCCACCTCTACCGGAACGCCTTCGGCGGCCCTTCTTAAAACACAAGGTAACCAACCCCTCCGGCAAACCGGGGGAACCTCAGTCGCGGTGGTTTCGCCGCCTAAGCAGCCCGGCGTACGAGTCGCAGCAGGGTGAGAGCGCGGAGGGCGTCGGCTCGGGAGATGGGCTGGTCGTCGTCGGAACCACAAGGTCGGTGACCGGCTGGTGGGGTTGGCAGGTCCGTGAGTTTTGGCGGCTTAGCGTTCGATTGCCTGGGACAATGTCTGTATGCAGGGTTTCGAGCGTGCGGACCGCAATCAGCGAGGCAAGCCCACCGTGACGGATGAGCTGCGCGGCCTCAGGGCCACGATCTCGGCCGCCGATGACCAGGGACCACCAGCTATCTGCTGGCGAAGATCAGCGACGTGATCATCGGCTTGTGGATCAGTGAATGTGAGCAGCAAACCAGCATCGCCACTTTGGTCCGATCCAGCTTCGGCCAAGGGACGGCCTGAGGAGGAAGAGCATGCCACCACGAGGAGAGGTCACCCCCACACGCCCCCAGGCAGTGGCGGGAGCCGCCGTCGCCGAGGTGGTGGGGACATTCATGCTCACCTTCTCCGGTACCGCCACCCTGCTTGCCACCCACAAGCTTCACCCCCTCGCGGGGATGAACGAGGTGGCCATCAGCCTGGCCTTCGCCCTGGGCACTGTGGCGGCCATCTACGTGTTCGCCACGGTCTCGGGCGCTCACATCAACCCGGCCGTCACCGTGGCCCTCGCCACGGTGAGGGAGTTTCCCTGGCGGATGGTACCGGTCTATATCGTCGCTCAGTTGATCGGCGGGACCTTGGCCGGGCTGATGAACTGGTTCATGTTCGGGAGTTGGCTCCGGACGGCCCTGGTCCTTGGAGCCACCAAGCCCGGCCCGGGCGTCGGGTGGGGCACGGCACTGTTCACCGAGATCGTGATCACTGCCGTGCTGTTGGTGGTCGTCATGGCCACCGCGGTTTATCATCGCTCTCCCGGAGGGGCGCTGCCCGCCGGGCTGGCCATCGCGTTCTGGATCGGGGCAGCGATCTTCCTGGCCCTTCCGGTCTCGGGAGGTTCGTTGAACCCGGCCCGGACCCTGGGCCCCGACATCGCCGCGGCCTCCTTCCCCTACTGGTGGGTGTACCTGGTCGGCCCGGTAGTGGGCGCGGTGGCCGGAGCAGTCTTGTGGAAGTTCGTCCTATCCAAGGGGCAGCTCGAACAGGTCACTCACTAACGACCTCGTGCACAGTTGGTGGCGCGATGATGAGCGCGTCTCGGCGAACGTAAGGTGCGGCGGGTAGTGCCCTACGCCGCCGGGTGGTGTTCTCGCTGCGGCCGGTGTGTTGGTGGTCGGACAGGAGGCCGGCGATCGCGCGGATGGTGGTGTCGAAGGACTCCCGCCGGCCGTGGTAGCGGCTGAGGATTCGCCAGTTCTTGAGGTGTCCGATGGCGTGCTCGACCCGGATGCGCTGGGAGGAGTGCCGTTTGCGGGCCGCGTCGTGGGCGGCGATGACACTCGGTGGCAGGGAGGTTTGACGTTTGCGTGGCTTGGGTCTGGGGGTGATGACCGCGCCGTTGGTGTCGGTGGGCGAGGCCCTGGTAGCCGGCATCGGCGAGGATCTGTGCGTCCAGTGGCGCGTTCAGGAGAAGGTCGACCAGTCCGGCGGTGCGGGCCTGGGTGATGTCGTGCATCGACCCGGGGGCGTGTCTCGCCGCAGAACAGCAACCGCCCGAGCGGATCACAGATCACCAGGGCTTTCATGGTGTTCAGCCGGGCCTTGCCGGACACGAACCGGTCCCGGCCCGCTCGGCCCGCGACCGGACGGCGCACCCGCACTTCGGTGGCGTCCATCAACGCCTGCGGGTGGTGTCCGAGGTGGGCCACCACGTCGGAGAGGGTCCGGAGCCGGACACCGTCGCGTACCCGGCAGCCGCGCTCGGCCAGCAGGGGGCTGATCTCGGCGATGCTGCGGCTGATCGTCGAGCGATGCACCCCGAACCAGGCCGCGATCACGTCGTGGGTGAGCCCGTGACGGAGATGGACCAGCGTGGCCAGCAGCCGATCCACGAACCCGGACCGGTGCCTGGCACCTGCTCCGATCCGGCGACGGCGTATCCGCGAGGCGAGCCGGTCACGGTGCTGAGCCCGCCACCGCGGCCTCAACTCGCTGACCAGGCCCTCAATCACTGAGCGGGACAGGCCCGTCAAACGCCGGTTGGTCATGATCGCAGCGCCCACCATAACGCGAACAACGATCATCGATGCTCAAGGATTCGCTACTGTGCACGAGGTCGTTAGGCCGATGGACTCGTCGTAGTAGGTGGTGACCGCAGGCCCGCTGACCCTCAGGTCGCCGTCTCGGTCGAGCCGGAGTTTCGCCCAGCCGCCAGCTTGCGTCGAGGCGTGCGAGCCTAGGGTAAGGCCGAGGGTGCCACCCACTGCCGTTTCCACCTGGTTGCGTGTCATGCCGAATTTCAGCGGGCCGACGCTCAAAGGGGATGTACGACCATGAGAGCCGCTGCTCCTCGGTGAGCACGCCCCACACGTCCGGTGTCAGAGGGCGGTTCGGAGTGTTAGGTCCGTTTCTCGGCGAGGGTGAATACTCCGGGTTCGTCTTCGGTGAGGATCTGGCGGTTGAGCATGCGTTTTAGCTTCGCGCGGGTGCCTTCGACGTGTTTCGGTGAGGGCTCGACGCCGAGGGCGAGGCAGATGCCTTTGGCGCGCATGCCCGTGGGTGCGGTGCCGAGGACATGCAGGATCTGCTGGTAGGGGGGGCGCTGGCGATCGTCGGATCGTCGGCGGTGAACTCGGTGGTGGCGAGGGTGCGCAGGGTGGTGCGGGTGGTGGCCAGGTCGGCCAGTTCGCTGTCGAGGCGGGCGAGTTCGCCGGTGAGGGTGGTGATCTGCTCGCGGAGTTGGTCGGTGTGCTGGCGTGCGGTGGTTTCGCGGTCGGCGATCAGGTCGAGGACGGTGGGAAGGTTCACCGGTGCCGCCAGGAGGGTGTGCTGGTTCCGGTCAGCCGGCGCACGATGTTCGCCGTTGACGCCCACAGGGTGCGTGACACCGAGGATTCTGGTCGGCTCTCGTACTCGCGCACGAGGCGGCGGTGCAGCATCAGGGTGCCGTTGACTTGACCTTGACGTAAGTCTCGTCGACGAACCACCGGTCACCGGGCGAGTGGCGAGCGAACCGGGCCACGTCTGCCAGCAACGGGGTGAACCGTTGCACCCACCGGAAGACGGTGACGTGGTCAACCTCGACACCGCGCTCAGCCAGGAGCTCCTCCACGTCCCGGTAGGAGAGGTTGTAGCGCAGGTACCAGCGGACCGCGACGACGATCACCTCCGCGGGGATCCGGA
Source organism: Micromonospora sp. NPDC005194 (assembly GCF_040608335.1). NCBI lineage: Bacteria > Bacillati > Actinomycetota > Actinomycetes > Micromonosporales > Micromonosporaceae > Micromonospora > Micromonospora sp. NPDC005194. The sequence continues at coordinate 37,759 of NZ_JBEXIA010000012.1, forward strand.
ACCCGGTGAACGCCGACTTCGGCGGCGACCAACGGCGACGACGGCTCGACAGCTGCACCCGTCAAGCGTGCCTGGGTCCCCGGACACGGGCAACACAACAGGCCCGCTCACCGACACCGGACAGGGGCGAGGGCTTCCGGTCGTGCCGCCGGGGCCGGCGCCACTGCCGACGTTGCCTCCACCTGCGGGTCAGGCGCCCGATGGCGTGTTGTTCGACCTGGCGCGTCCCGATGCCGTCGGGCGGGTTACCGCCCGACCGCTGCTGCGCGCCCTGGGCTGGACTTCCGGCCTCGCCCTGCACGTCGACGTCGTGCACGCCGCCGTGCTCATCACCCCGACGCCAGACGGCGCGCACGTCGTGGGCGCCGGCCGGAAGTCTGGCGACCCATCGCCCCGGAGCCGCTGCGACCAGTGCCTCTGACCTCCCGCCTCAGGCATCAACGATCTGCCATTCCTGGCTGATCTCGCCGCTGACCGTTTGCTGGACCGCCATGGCGCCGTCCGCGGTGGAGCCGCCCTCGACCCCGACACACCAGCCATTGCTCACGTTGACGAACCGGTAGTACCCGCTGGTTGTCGCCGGGACGAGATTCCACCACTGGTTACGTCCGCCGTTGTCGGCCCATTGAACGAGTGCCGCGCCCTGGCCCGAGCCACCTGGACTGTCCAGGACTTTCCCGCTCCTGACACCGGACAGCCGGAATGAGTCATCGCTGTTGGGCAGCAGCCGCCACTGCTGGTTGGCCGCGCCAGTCCACGGCCACTGGATGACAGCTGCCCCGTCCGTGGTGGAGCCGCCGTTGATGTCCAACACCTTTGCGCTGCGCCGGTTGACCAGTCGAACGACGCCGCCGCCGGCGGCGGCTGGCAGACCTACGACAACCTGTATCTGTTGTCCGGCCGTCAACGAGATCACCCGGGCATGCGGGCCGAGCGGCGAGGGGGTGACCGTCGCGGACGTGGTGATGGATGCTATCCCGCGGCGGCTGAGGAGGGTGATCGCCTGGGTGATCGTCGAGGTGAGTGCCACGGTCACCGAGCGACCAGGAAGATCCCAGGAGAGGCTGTGAATGCGGACCTGGTTGCGTCCGCGGACCCCGGTGATGGTGCCCCTGGCGAGCTGGCCGGGCACGGCGGGCAGCAGCTCGAGGACGCCGGGCCTGGTGTAGACAAGCGCTTCGCTGAGCACGGCCGGCAGCGTGTTGGCCGCATCGGCGTTGTAGGTCTCCAGGTTCGGGTTGTGTGCTGTCATCAGCGACCGGAAGATCATGTTGTTGCCGATGATCTTCCGGAGGTTGTTGTAGACGCCGGCGGCGTCCTTCAGCCGAGCGGAGGCAAGGGCTCGATGCAGGCTGCCGTGCGCGGAGGTGTTCTCGTCACCGCGCAGCGCCAGGGCCCTGAGTGCGGCGGTGACCAGGCCGGGCGCCTCCTCGGGATTGATCTCGTGCAGGGGCCACGCGCCGTACAGGTGATGGACGTGCCGATGGTTGTAGCGATCCGTGAGTCCCGGCCAGGACCATTCGGCGAGGGCGCCGCTGCCGTTGACCGTGTAGGGCGGGATCCTCGCCAGCAGGGCCGTCCAGCGTGCGACACCTTGACCGGCACCCTGCTCGACACCGAGCGCGTTGGCAGCCTCGACAGCCGCCCGCAGGGCGTGTCTGCCGGCCTGGATGTCGCCGGTGGCGTTAATCGCCAGCAGGACGTTCGTGCTGGCCGGCGAGTTCTCCATCGAGAACGACGGCACGAACACCACCCGGCCGGCCGAATCGGTGCGGGTGAGGAAGTCCTCGTAGAACAGTGCTAGCTCCATCAGCGCCGGTCCCAGCTTTTCAGCCAGAAACGTCCGGTCCCCGGTGACCTGGTAATACTCCAGTAGCGGATAGAGCAGCCAGTCCGCGCCACCGGTCCAGCACTGGCCCGGGAAGCCGGGGTCGAAGTGCAGCATGTACCCGTACTCGCCGTCGGTTCGCGATGGGGCCAGGAAGCCGCGGGCGCCGTACAGGTTGCGAGCGTTCGTGCGCCAGTGAGCGAGTTGACCGAGGATCAGGTTGAAGTAGCCCTGCATGACATCGGTGAGGTCGAGAATGTTGCCGCCGGCGACCTGCAGGTTGATGTAGGCATCGGTGGTGAAATCGTCGGCCCAGGCGCCGTTCCAGGTGCCGGCCCAGATTCCGGTCAACCGCGGCGGCAGCACGCCGCTGGAGCTGATGAACAGGTAACGGCCGCTGTCGTAGAGGCGCTCCAGCAGGGCCACATCGATGGTGTTGCGATTGGCGTTCTGCCGGGCGATCAGCTCGGTGGTCGACAGCTGCCGGTCGGCGGCGGAGACGTTCAAGTCCAGGCGGGAGCGGTCGTACATCGCCGCGTGCAGGGTGACGTGCCGGGTCCGCAGCTCGGCATAGTCGGCGCGCACCGCGGCCAGCGCCGCGTGCAACGGCTTGCTGTCCCAGGCCGTGGGTGACTCGTAACGGTCGAGTTTGGTCAGCAGGAGGAGCCTGGTTGCCGCGGTCACGACGATTGTCGACCCGTTCGCGGCTACCGTGCCACCGCTGGCGACGATCCGGGTGACGCCCTCGAAACCGAACGCGCCCTGCCCGGACGGGTAGGTGCCGCGCAGGTTCAGGTAGCCGGAGCCGTCAATGACGCTGGCCAGGGTGGTGAAACGGACCGAGCCGGGGACGCCCGCGAGGGAAGTGTTGGCGCCCAGCGTCGCGTCGATCGATCGGCCGGATGCCGGGGTCAGTTCGTGTACGACGACGTTGTCGGCTCGGGAGGCGAAGGCGCAGCGGGTCCAGGTGCCGTTGCTGTCGGCCCAGGTGGAGGTGACCTCCCCGGTCCGGAAGTCGGTGATGCGGGCGTATCCGTTGGCCGTGGTCATGCCTGGCGTGCTGATCTGCAACTCGAAGCCGGGGTGGTAGGTCTGGGTCCAGCGCAGGCTCCAGCCAGCCGCGAAGTCCGTGTTGGCTCCGCCGTAGTTCCCGGCCAGCGCCTTGTCCCGCACGCCGGCCAGCCGCCCTGAGATTACTGGCGGGGTCACACCCCGGCTGCCGTTGGGCAGCACGAAGCGGTGGTAATTGAAGATTACCTTCTCGAGGGTCGGCGTTCCGTACAGGACGGCGCCGTACTCGCCGTTCCCGACGAGGAACCCGTCCGTCCAGTTTGTCGCTGCGGTCGCGTCGTAGATCCCGCGCTCGGGCAGCGTGACCTGAGGCGCAGCGGCGGCGGCCCGTCCGGTGCCCACGGCCGGGATCAGGGCCGCGGAGCCGGCGGTCAGCGCGGCGGTGGCGAGGAGGCGCCTACGGCTCACGGGTAGGTCTGTCATCAGAAGTTCCTCTCGACACCGAGGCTGGAGGGTTGTGCGTCATGTCGGCGCTGGTCAGGCGGGCACGAACTGCCACTGTTGGTTGGTCCCGCTGTTGGCGGTCCACTGCACGACCTGCGCGCCGTCACTTGTCGCTGCGGCGTAGACGTCGGCCACCAGTCCGCTGGCCTGGCTGACGATGGTGTAGTAGCCGTCACCGGTGGGTCGCAGGTACCACGACTGGTTGGTACCGCCATTCGCCGACCACTGCTGCAGTTGCAGGCCCGCCGTGGTGCTGCCGCCGTTGACGTCCAGCACCTTTCCGGAGGCGGTGTAGCGCAGGGTGTAGGCGTCCTGCGTGGTGCTGATCGTCCAGGTGGGGGTGCCGCTCTGCTGGACCGCCTTGGCGCCGTCGGCGGTGGAGTTGCCGGCGATGGCGAGGGGCTTTCCGCTGTTGCGGTTGACGATGCGGTAGGTGCCGGGAGTGGGCCCGGTTCCGCCGCCTCCGCCGAGGTTCAGGTATTCGGCCGAGTCGGTGAAGAGGGTGCTGCCGGACTTGGCGGTCGACAGCTGCAGGTACACGCGGCTACCGGTGGCGGGGGTGGTGAAGGACACCGGCTGGGTCACCCGCGAGCCGAGTGGGATGGTCAGGCTGCTGTTGCCGGACGCGACGAGGGTGCCGGTCGGGCTGTCGAGTCGGGCGGTCCAGGCGAAGTCCACCGAGGTGTTGGTGAGGTCGTCGTTGAAGACGGTGATGTTGCGGGTCACAGTGGCGTTTCGGGTGTAGCTGGGTACCGCCTGCGGCAGCGGGAAGGTGCCGTTCGAGTCCGAATTGCCGGAGGCGGACCAGTAGGGGAGGTCGACCGCGGCCACCGGGTTGAACGCCGCCTGCACGCGCTGGATCTGCGGGTTGCTCCACGGGTCGGTCAGATTGTCCGCGCCGTAGACCGGGCGAGTGCCCTCCTCCGTGGTGAAGTCGGTGGTTCGCACGCCCGGCACCACGCTGGCCCAGGCAGACAGCAGCGTGTAGGGGCGCAGGTCGCTGGCGTCCTTGCCGCGCTTGGCAGCAGTTGCGGTGGCGAACCACGTGAAGCCCTGCCTGGTGCTGCAGGCGGGCCAGATGTACTCGCCTTCGCCGTCCGGACGCCCGGAATTGCGATTCAGGGCCTCGCCGTACCGGCCGACACCGTCCAGGTAGTGCGCGAAGATGGCGAAGTTGGAGTAGTTCATGGCCGGGTACCGGCTGGCCGAGTCCGCGCCCGGAGCGGCGTCGATGCTGATCGGCCGGGTGCCGTCGTTGCCGTTCATCGCCGCGTACAGGTCCTGTTGGAACTGCTGCGAGTCGTTGTTGTTGAAGCTGGGCTCGTTGATCTGGCTCCAGCGGATGATCGCCGGATGGTTGCGGTCGCGCAGGGTCAGCGCACGAGCGTGGGCCACCATGTTGTTGCGTCCGGACACGAAGTCCTGGGCACCGCTGCGGATGGCGGTCTCGTCGATGACCATCAGGCCCATCTCGTCGGCCACGTCGAGCATGTACGGGCTGGCCGGTTCCATGTGCATGCGTACCACGTTGTAGTTGAGACGCTGGTAGTTGTTCACCGCCTCGGGCCAGCCGCCGTTGCCAGACGACGGCGGCAGGAAGCCGGGCAGGGTGTCGTACGCGTCGCCCTTCCCGCCGTAGTTGACCCGGTCGTAGTCGGCGCCCTGCAGGCTGTCGCCTCGGAAGTTCACCCGCACGCCGTTGAGGTAGTAGTACTCGCCGTTCTGCGTGCTCTCCCGGAACCCGAAGCGGTACGTGGCGTCACTGGTGCGGCCGTCGTCAACGGTGGCGTGGATCGCCAGGCGGTGCAGTTGGGGCCGGTATCCGGACCGGTACGGCACATTGGGCCACCAGTACGAGGTGGTGCCGAGGTCCCACGCCACGGGGCCCACCGTGACCTTCGCCGTCGAACGGGCCGCCACCGTCACGGTCCGCTGCGGCAGCTGCGGGTAGCTGAAAGAGCCCGCGCCGTCGGACGCGAGCGACCCGCTGAGGGTGACCGTTCTGGTCGCGGCCGAGGAGTTGGTCACCGACACGTCGTAGCTGAGGGTGCGGTTCGCCACCGAGGTACGGACGAACGCGTCGCTGACATACACCGCCGGGTACACCCGCAGGGACGCGGACCGGTAGATGCCCTGCGGTATCGCCTCGGACCAGTCGGCCGCCACCGGGACCAGGTACTTGCCGTCGGACGACTTCAACGCACCGCGGCCCTTCACCTGCACGCTGATCGTATGGGTGGTGCCCGGTGCGGCGTAGCTACTGATGTCGAAGTTCGACGGGGTGAACGCCGTCGTCTGGGTGGCGACCACGCGGCCGTCGACGGAGAGTGTCGCCTGGTGGTTGACGGCGCCGAACTCGATCCAGGTCGACTGCGGCTGCCCCGAGTCCGGCACGGTGATGCTGCGCGAGTACACCGCCTCGTTCACGTCGGTGAAGCCCTGTTTGTACCAGCCGCCACCGGGCACCGTGATCGTGGTCGCCGCCCGGCCCGCGGGCGTGAAGCTCCACGTTCCGCTCAGATCGACCGAGGCGATCGCGGCGTTACCGGCCGCCACGCCGTCAGGTCCGGCGGCCGCGACGCTCTGCGTCGTGACGGGCGCGGCCAGGGCCAACCCGGAGGTCGCCAGGGTCAGGCCGCCCAGCGTCAGGGGCAGGGCGAGCGCCACGGTCGCGGCCAACCCTCTGGCCCACGCCGACAATCGGCCACCCCAGCGGACGTTCGTACGATGCACGGTAACCTCCTGCGACTCGCCCGACAGCCGTATGACTCCGAGCCATGGCGTATGTGCCGGCCGTGGTCGAATCGATTCGACGATGCGCCGACGTCGTCGACCGCCCGGGAGGGTAAACACAGTCGACACGTAGATGTGATTAACCGGCAACACGGGTAGTTGAGTCAAGGATTTGGACTCATCTATCTTATGCCGAAGTCTGAAACTCCATCAATCCCGACTAAAGCCGCAGCAAAGGTAGGACGAAAGACCCGTCGGTGCCACCGTCGACGCACCGGCCTCCGACTGAGGCGCCTGCGGGATGATTACGTCCGGCGCCATGGTCAGCGGACGTCATCGGCCGGGCGACGGAGCCTGCCGGCAGAGCCGGCGGTACTCGGCGGTCACCACGGCGAGCAGGAAGAGGTCCACCGCGAGCGCGGAGAGCGCCCCGAACTGGTTGACGGTGAAACTGAAGATCTGCCCGAACAGCAGGTCCACCAGGAGCGCGAGCTTGAACAGCCGGAAGGCCCGCACCCGGTCGCGGGGCAGCAGCGACGCCCCACGGATGCTGAGCACCACGGTGATCAGCGCCGAGGCCGAGATCCCCAGCACCGCGCGCCATTCCCGCTGGTGGTCGAGCTGGCCGGTGACCGCGTCCAGAAAGACGTTCCCCACGACCACGAACGGCTCGCCGACCAGATAGAGCACCACCAGCGCCACCACCCACCGCTGGGTGGTCAGCCAGACCACGGCCCGGCGGCCCCACCTGAGCCACGGCTGCCAGAACCGGGAGCCGGCTGGCTCGCGTCGAGGCACCGCGTCGAGCAGCCGGGCCACTCCCTCCTCGACGTCCGGACCGCACCCACGGACCAGCCGGGCGACCGCCGCGCGACGATCATCGGTGAGGCCGGTGCGGAGCCCACCAACCACCCCGTACAGGGCGTTCGCCGTACGCTCGGGGCCGGAGAGCCGGGCCCGCCCCCGGAGGGCCTGAGTGATCACCACCAGCAGGGCGAAGGCGCCGTAGATGATGCCGGCGGCCGGGGCGTAGAAGTAGTCGGTTCCGGCGGTGACGAACTTGCCCACCTCGTCGATGAACAGCCCGAACCCGATCCCGCCCAGAACCGCGCCGAGGATCCGCGCCGCGCTACCGAGGAAGACCAGCGCGACCCCCAGGCCGGCGGTCATCAGGACACCACCCCAGAGCACGTGCGCGATGTGCAGCCCACCTTCGCCGAGTTGCGGATAGCCGGCCGCCTGGAGGAACGCGCGGGTGACCAGCACCGTGACCGCGCCGGAGAGGACGAACGCCTGCAGGTACGACGGCGCCTCCAGCACCCGGAGCGGCCTCGACCAGCGGGACGGACGGGCGGGCATGGTCCCGACGCTAGCGGTGCTGTCCGTCACCCCGGGCCGGTTCCGCCGGGAAGGCCGCCGGCCTCGGCACCCCTGCCTCTGCCTGCCCCCTGGCGAACTTGCCGGAAGGTGACCGAGTACCGCAGCTCCGGCACCGGCGGGATGCTGTGCTGCCAGTTGGAGCGGGCGGCCCCGCACAGCACGTACGCCGACCGTGGCGCCAGCTCCACCTCGTACACCCGGCGTTTCTCGGCCGTGCCGCGTTGAAAGCGCATTAGACAGGCGGAGCCCAGCGACAGGCCGACCACGGTCGGCCCCGGCCGCTCATCTCGGCATCAGCCTTCCCCGAACTCCGCTCACGACGAAGCGGCGGAGTACCGGCCAGAGCACTACCACCAGAATTGTGGCGTAGATGGTCCAGGAGACCCAGCCGCCGATCAGGCCGTGCAGCTCGCCACCGGAGAGCTGCAACGCCCGCCGGCCCTGCAACTCGGCACGTGGACCGAGGATCACCCCGACGATCAGCGGCAGGATCGGCAGCCCGAAACGGCGCATCCCGAGCCCGAGTAGGCCGAGGGTGAGCAGCAGGAACAGGTCGAACGGCTGGGCGTTGACCGCGTACGCGCCCATCGAGGCGAAGAAGAGAATGCCGGCGTAGAGGTACGGTCGCGGGATCCGCAGCAGCCGCGCCCACGCGGGCGCGAGCGGCAGGTTCAACACCAGCAGCAGGTTGCCCACGAAGAGGCTGCGCTGGAGGCGAGCCGGTGATCGACGTACTGGTGGTCGACGACGACTTCATGGTGGCCCGAATCCACCGTGGCTTCGTCGAGCGGATCGACGGCGGCGCGCGCCTGCTCCAGTTCGCCGGCCTCCAGCAGGGCCAGGTCGAGCAGGTCGTGGCTGCAGTCGAACCAGGACAGCACGGCCAGCGACTCGCGGTCCTCCCGGTTTTTGATCAATTCTCGCTGCATCATGGTCAGTCCACACAACCATCCATGATCGACGGCGGCTGGCCCTCAGTCCCGCATCGCATCCAACCGCAGCGCAGCCAAGGTCAACAACCCCGGCTGGAGTACTAACCGCAGCACGTCTCGGTGTGTCTTTACAGCTTCGACCAGGTCGTGACACTGGTTGACGGTCGGCTCGGTGGGCTCGGCAGACAGTGCGTGGGCGACCCGGGCGGTCATCAGCCGCCGGTTGAGCGATCCCCAGCGTACGGCGGCGCCGTGCATCGCCAGATAGGCGACGGGATCGGGAGTGGTGCCCACGCTCTGGACCTCGGTGTGCGCCCGCAGGATCCGCTCGCCCAGTCCGCGACCACTGTGGACGACGAGGAGGAGGTCGTCGGCGGCGAACCGGAGCCTACGGTGCGCGGCAAGCGAGTTTCGGCCGCACGGTCGCCGCGAGCCGCACCGGTTCGCCGGACAACGAGGGGCGCCTGGTCGATACACTGACGCCCGTCGATCGGGCCAGACCGGAGGATCCATGGGGAAGTTACCACGAGGGGAAACGTCCGTCCCACCAGTGCCGGCACCTGGAGGGCGACAGGGGCACCGGGCAGGGGTGTTGCCGGCCGTCATCACTGGTGTTTTCACCATCGTGGCCGCCGTCATCGCCGGTGTGTTCGCCCTCGTCACCCCTCCGGATAATGCCTCGGCACCCAAGGTGGACACCGCTAGCCCGTCGGCAGGTTTGCCGGCCGGTCCCAGAGCGGGAACCGTCAGCGGAAGCTCCGCTCCCTCCGATCCGGGTGGGGCACCTTCCTCCTCGACGGACAAGGTTCGCTGGGCGCATCCGGTGCGGATGACCTTTGTCGACCTCGACTCGGTCCCGGCCCAGGTGCTGAGCGGCAACGACAAGGCGAGCGTCTGGGTCAACTACGGCACCTCGGAAAACGTGCTCTACGGCCTCAACGGCGGCTTCTTCACCACGAAGCCCAGCATCGCCGCCTGGCAGGAAGCGCCGCGGCCCACCCGCCAGCAGTGCGCCGACCTCATCTCCACGCAGGGGAACGAAACGCTCCCGATCGCCGACGACAGCCGCTTCTGCGTCAGGACGGCGGCGGATCGACTCGCCTACCTCGCCGTCAAGAAGTTCGACCGGGCGAGCGGCACGTATCTGGCCGACGTGACGGTCTGGGAGACCCCCGAGAGGTAGCCATAGCGCCGGGATACGACCCAGAGGGTAATGCGTCTCGTCGGCCACGAGCGTGCGCTGAGGGGCCTACCAGGTCTGCTCGCCCACGGCGGCCGGAACGTCGGGCCGCCGGGTACCCGGTAGGTGCGCTCAGGGGAGCAGAATCGGGTCGCCGAGGCCGATGCCGGGCAGACCGCCGCCGTTATTGCCGCCAGCGACGTCGACGCCCGCCTGTAACGGGCTTTTTAGTTTTCCCGGGGCGTACAACTGGATCCGCAATCGCGAGATGCCGGCCACGCTGATGTTGATCGATGCGGGGTTCCCGGGCGTGATGGTATACGTCTTGGGCGGGTGCCGGTCCAGCGTGATGTCGATTCGGTACTTGCCGGTGCTGGTGTCCAGGACGGCCGCCGTGGTTCTGAATCGGCTGAATTTCTTACCCAGAGTCACCTCGCGTACTTGCGGAGAAGATCCGTCGCAGTAGAGCGAGCATTGATAGATGAGTGCGTGGCCGTACGTCGTGCCGTTGATTTCCACCGTGCCGGGCTCGTCGAGGTCGATGCTGCTGTTGGTGTCTTCGTCGACGGCGGGCAAGTCGAGCAGGGAGGTAGCCATCACCGGAGGTGGTTCCGTGGTCGCCGGCGTAGATGGCGTCGCCTGCGTCGATGTCGCGCTGGCAGGTGGGGTGGTCGATCCCCGTGGGATCGCCCGACCCGCGTCCTGGGGGGGAGTGCCGGCATCCGGTTGGGACCGAAGCTGCGCTACCGCCTGGATACCGCCGAAGACAACGAGAGCCACGATCAACGCGGCCACGTAGCGTCTCATGCGATGGGCTTTGTCCACCACGGCGTCGGCGATGACGCCGGCTATCGCGCCGCCAGCGAACGCCGCAATGGCCGCCACGAATGTCAACATAACTCCAGTGTGCATTGCCACCAGCCGGGTGCAGTGGTCGACCCGGACGACGGCCTGGGGTCTGTGGTCGACCCTGTTCGACGCCTACAGTCGTGTCATGCGAAGGAGGGTGACACTCGCACGGCCGGCCGCGTCCACATCCACGTCGACGCTGCCGCAGTGGGCACCGCCGTGTTCGCCGGATCACCGCGGTGGGCCCGGACGCCGCAAGCGGTCGAAGTAGGACCCAGGGCCCCGGCAAAGTCGCGGCGTGTCCGGCTTGATGGGGTTGGCATGACAGCTCGGATGATCCTCGATCTTCCTCTACGCCTTGTTGATCGTCCGAAGCGAACCTGCCCGCCCTGTCATCATCGCTGATCTCGTCTGTGTCCAGCGCGCCGGATGTCACCGTGCCCGAAACCGCTGCTGGACTGCCCCGGCGGGAGTGAAAGTCAGCCTCATGGAGCCCAGACACAAGATGAGTCGATCGCAGAGGCTGGGGCGCGGGGCGTACGCGTCCAACCACCGACTCAGGCCGCGCAACCACTCCCGGCCTGGCCAGAGCGCCACATCCGGCCGCTTGGGCAGCAGCGCCTTGTCGAGGTCCGCCTCGTCGCGCCGGAAAGACCTGTCCTTACCTGGTCCTGGGACGTGCCGGGCTCCGGGGAGAAGACGGTCGAGGATCGTGGGCCAGACGGTGAACAGTCGCTGGCTCGGGTTGATACCTGCTTCTCTACCTCCCCGTGACGGCGGCCCGCCGGCCCGGGCGCGATCACCGTTGAACCGCCGGCGGCCAGGTCCGTAGTGAGCCGGGACGGCAGGATGAGGTGTCGGTGGAGAGGGAGGGCGACGGGTGCGGATGCGGTGGGCCGTTCAGGCGGTGCTGGTGCTGGTCGGGATCTGGCTGGTGCCGACCGGTCCGGCGCATGCCGCGCCGACGGAGACCGGTCGGTACTACGTGGTCGGCCCGCCGGTCGACGGGCAACGGGAATACCTTTATGCCATAGCGTTGCGTACGCTCGGCAACGGCAACCGGTACCGGGAGATCGTTGACCTCAACACCGGTCGGGCCCAGCCGGATGGTGAGACGTTCACCGACGGCCTGGTGCTCAACCCGGGCTGGGTGCTCGTCCTGCCCCCGGACGCCAAGGGCCAGGGGGTACGCATCGGCCCGCTGCCCCGGCCCCGGGCCCGCCCCACCCCGCCGGTGACCAGGACGCCGCCCGCCCAGCGGTCCGCCTCGGCGCCCACCACGGCCGCGCCGCCCCGTATCACGGCCGCGCCGAGCAGTGTGCCGCCGTCCGCGCCCGCCCGGCCTCCGGCCACCACGGAGGTCGCCGCGCCCCGGCGGCAGGAACCCACGACCCCGGCCGGCCTCGACCCGCTGGTGATCCGGGTCGGCGCGGGCGTCCTGTCGGTGCTGCTCGCGGTGGCGGCGATCGTGCTGCTGCGACCGGGCCGCTCCGGTCGTGGCCTGCCGGTGGCCGGCGACGACGGGCCGTGGCCGCCTGAGCGGCACCACACGCCCGCTCCCGCCGACGCCGCGAGGGCGCCGCTTGCCGCGCCGGCCACGGACATGCCCGCGACACCGGACGGGCTTCCCGCGAACGCGCCGTCCTCGACGGACGGAGCAGCCACCTCATTCCTTCAGGACGACACGACGGCGTCCGGCCCGGCGAACGAGGCGCCGCAGCCGTCCCCGGTGGAGGCGTCGTCCGTGGCCACGCGAACCCGGCCGGCCTCCGTAGCCGAGTCGCCTGGGCCCTCCGCCGCGACCGGACGATCGGTGGGCGGACGGGTCGTCCAGGCCTCCGACAACGAGCGGCGCGCCACGCCGGCGGAGGCGGACGTGGCGCGTCCGGCCGGCACGCCGGCCCGGATGGAGGCCTCGACGGATGTGCCGCGCCCGCCGCTGCCGGCCGGGGACGAGGCGCCGTACCTCACCGCCGACCTGGACACCGACGTCGGCCCGGCCCGGGTCCGGCTGGTCGGCGTGGCGGCCGGGCGCGGCGCGCCGCCGTACGCCTGGTTGGGTCCGGGGGAGGTGGCGCCGCCGGCGGTGCTGCCGCTGGTGCTGGGACGCAGTGGGCCGTGGCGGCTGCACGTGGATCTCGCCCGGGTGCCGGACGTGTTCACGCTCGTCGGTCCGGTGGCGGTCTGCGGCCGCGCGGCCGCAGCCCTGGCCGGAGGGCTCTCCGCCGCCGGAATCGGCGTGGCGGTCGTGGGGGAGACGCTCGGCGGCGGGATGGCAGCCGGCTGCCGCCGGCTGCCCGGCCTGCCCGAGCCGCCGGGGCCGGGCGAGGAGCTGCCGGAGCCGTCCGTGGTGTTCGTCGAGGGCCCGTCGCCGGCCGGGGCGCGTGGTCTCGCCGCCGCCACCGGGGGGCGGTGCGTGCCGGTGGTGGTCGGTCCGGTCCCGGCCGGCCGCTGGTCGCTTCAGCTCGACGTGGACGACAACGGGGACGGGGACGGGGACGGGGACGGGGACGGGGAGGCGGGCGGTGGGGACTGAACGCCCCGCAGCACCACCGGCAGCGGTCCACCCGCCAGCCCGGACACCGCCTCCCAGACCCCGTCCCGGGCCCGGTGGACCCGGTCCACCTGGACCCGGTCGTAGGAGCGGCTGGTGAGGATCAGGTCGACCCCCGCCTGCCGCAGCCGCTCCGCGCGACCGCGGGCCAGCGGCAGGGCGGCGAGGGCGTCGGCGGTGGCCTCGACGTCGACCGTCCGGCCGCGCGGCACCCGCACCTCCACGAGCAGCCGCCCGGCCCGCGCCGCCGGCCGCCGCCGGGACAGCGGCAACCAGCCCGGCGCCAGGCCGCGGGACCGCGCCGGCAACAGCGCGTACGCCCGCCGGGTGCCGTGCGCCGGCCACCGGCTGACGTCGTGCGGCAGCCCACCGCTCGACGCGCTCGCCGGCGCAGACCGAATCCGCAGCGACCCGCAGTCCAGCCCGTCGACGGGTTGGAGCCCGCCGTCGTCGGTGGCCCGGAATCCGTCCCGCACGCGCGCCCGCTCCAGCCGGCCGGCCGGCAGCAGATAAGTGTCCGGGGCACCGAGCAGATACTGCAGGCGCGCCGGGACGTGGGAGCGCAGCACCTGCACCGGGATCGCGCCGCCCGGGGAGATCCGGACGCGCAGGAGGTCCGACCGGTGCGGCGCGGACCGCGGGTCGAGGTGGGCGACCAGGAACAGCTCCGCGCTGGGTACGCCGTCGGTCGCCGCCCGTTCCAGGTCGCCGGTGACCGGCACGAACGCCTCGAACGCGGTGACGTTGACCTGCTGGCCGGGGCGCAGCCACGGTGGCCCGTACCGGCCCGCGCGGCGGGTCTCGGCGGCCAGCGTCGGGCGGGCCGAGGGCGCCGGCCGGGCGGCCTCGTGTCGTTCCGGCGGGGTGCCGGCCCGCGTGGCCCTGGACGGAGCGGTGTCGTCCGACGCGGTGTCCACCGGCCGGTCGCCGTCCGGAGCGTCGGCCACCACGATGCGCTGTCGCAACGAGCGGGGCACCAGCAGGCCGTCGGGGGTCGCGTCGACGGCCGGCGGGCTGTCTGCGTAGCGCGGTCGGTGGGCCTGCCACTGCGTCACGCCACCCGCCGCGTCGAGCGCGCGCAGGTCGTGGTGGTCGCCGACGAGTTCCGCCCGGCCGCCCGGCGGTGGGGTCCAGACCGTGGCGCCGGTGGTTTCGGCCAGCTCGGCGGCCTGGGTGACGAGCTTCGCCTGCTCGTCCGGCTCGGACGGCCAGGTGAGCCACAGCCGCAGGTCGGCGCCGTAGAGCGGCAGGTCGCCGAGGAGCGCGGCTAGGTGCCCGGCGTCGCGTACCTGCTGGGTGCCGCTGTAGTCGCCGATCAGGAAGCCGCCGGAGCGGGCCGTGACCGAGACCGTGACCAGCTCGGACATGGTGGCGCCGAGCCGGTGGGCGGTGGCTCGGCGGGCCACGAAGTCCGCCCGGGTGGCCAACGCCACACCGGTAGCCAACGGCAGGTTGACCACCCCGGTCCGGGGCCGGACCAGACCGTCCTTCATGGCGAACCAGCCGGGCAGCGGGGTTGCCAGGTCGGGTGGTTGCAGCACCAGCCAGTCCATCGGTTGGCGGGTGACCCGGTCCAGGGGCAGCGCGTGCAGCGGGCCGTCGTCGGCGTCGGGGGCGCGCCCGGCCAGCACCTGCCGGATGTCCGCGCCGTCGGGGCTGACCAGCACGTCGTGCCCCAGCAGGCCGGCCACCTCGGTGAACAGTTCGGCGTGGCGGGCGCCGTCGTCAGCGAGGATCCGCACGTCGTCCGCGACGTCCCCGGTGCGCCGCACCAGGTCCGCCACGGCGGGCGCGTCCAGCGGGCGGTCCGGTTCGCCCGGCAACGCCGGCCGCCCCCGGGGACCGCAGACCAGCCAGAGATCCAGCAGGCCGGGCACCCGCCGGTGCCGGCGCGGGTCGAAGCGGCGGGTGCTCGGCACCCGGTCGATCCCCCGGCCGTCCATGGCCTGCGCCAGCTCTGTCACCACCGTCCCCGCCTTCGTTCCACCGACGCCCCACCGGCGGCCGGAGCTGCCCGACATCGAGGGCCGGTACCCTCGGCGTTCTCCATGACGGGCGCCATGGAAATCTGGTTCAGATTGATTTGAACGAAGTCGCCGCTGATCCGCAATAGACGGTGACGGCTGATCGGTCTGGGCCGCGGTGACGGAAGGGGAACCCGGTGCTGGCGAAGCACTCCATCCTTGCTCGACTGCTCGTGGTGGTGATGGTCGGCTGCGCGATCCTGGCCGCGCCACGGCCCTCGGCCGCCGGGTCCGCGCCGGACACCGAGCCGTACGTGAAGTACTACCTGGTCACGGCGCGCTACCAGGGCCAGCCGGAGAATCTCACCGAGATCGCCCGGCGCTTCCTCGGCAGCGGCGAGCGGTCCGCCGAGATCTACCAGCTCAACACCGGTCGGGTCCAGCCGGACGGGGGCCGGCTGACCGACCCGGCCGCCCTGAAGGCCGGGTGGTACCTGGTGCTGCCGTGGGACGCCGCCGGCCAGGGCGTCGAGTACGGACAGCTGCCGGCCCCCCGCAAGCCGTCCGCCGGCCCCACCCCGGCGCGTTCGCCGAGCGTACGGCCGGACGGCAGCCCGTCGCCGAGCCCCAGTCACACGGCCTCGCGCTCTCCCGGTGGCGGCGGCCCGGCCGCGCGGTGCACCGCCACGACCGCGTCGAGCGGCCGGTCGGAGTGGGCGCAACTGCGGATGGCGGCCGACAGCGCGTGGACCCTGACCCGTGGCAACGGGGTCAAGGTCGCCGTCGTCGACAGCGGGGTCGACGCCGGGCTCCAGCAGCTCAGCGGCCGGGTCGCGGTGGGCGCGGACGTCACCGTCGGCAACGGGCGCGGTGACGAGGACTGCCTGGGTTCCGGTACGGCGATGGCCGGCATCATCGCCGCCGACGACAGCGTCGAGGGCAGCCCGGTGGGCCTCGCGCCGGACGCGACCATCGTGCCGGTGCGGATGGTCCGCTCCTCGGGCGACGCCCGGCCGGCCGACGCGGCGACGGCCATCGAGGTGGCGGTCAGCACGGGTGCCTCGGTGGTCGCGCTCGGCTCCCGGGTCGACCTGGCCGATCCGGCGGTCGCGGCGTCGCTGGCCACCGCGCTGGAGCACGACGTAGTGGTGGTGGCGGGTGCGCCGGTCAAACCCACCACGCTTCCGTCGCCGCGCGGCGGATCCGGCGGCGGGGCGTTGGTGCTCACCGGCGGCGTCGGCGCGGGCGGCCAGCTCGCCGAGAAGTATCTCGACGGCTCGGTCGAGGTGGTCGCCCCCGGCATCGAGGTGGCGACGCTCGGCGTGGGCGGCGGCAAGGTCGTCGGCAACACCGGCACCGAGTTCGCGGTGGCGTTCGTGGCCGGCGAGGCCGCGCTGATCCGGGCCGCCCAGCCCGATCTCACCGCCGCGCAGGTGAAGGAGCGCATCCGCGGCACCGCCGACCCGGTCGGCGGGCAGGTGGCCGAGGGTGATTCCCGGTACGGCTCCGGCATGATCAACCCCGCTGCCTCGGTGGCGCCCTCCGTGGGCGGTCGGGACCCGGCCGCCGCCCAGGCGAACCGCGGTGGCGGGGGCACGCTGTTCGCCGTACTCCTGGGTCTCGCCCTGGCGTTCGGCGCGGGCGGCTTCCTGGTGTTCCGGATGCGCCGCCGCCGGTACGCCGGCTGACCCGCACGACGGCCGGCGCCCCCGGTCATCCCGAGCGGGTGACCGGGGGCGGGCGGCTACCGCAGCGACCAGGTCTGCTTCGGATTGAACACGCAGGTCCACGCGTTCAGCGGAGCGCCGTCGCCGTGCCCGTCCACGTCCAGGCAGCGGTCGGTCTCCCGGTTGAACAGCGACCGGATGCCCTGATACTCGATCCACTCCCACTTCTGGGCCGGGTTGCCGCTGCAGTTGGCGGTCTGCACCGGCGCGCCGTCGCGCTTCTCGCCCCAGGCCACATCGAGGCAGAGGCCGTTGACCCGGACGGTCTTGTCGGACCCGAACGTCCACCACTGCAGCCGGTCCTCCTTGCACGGCCGCAGGACCACGGGTACGCCATCGCCGGTGCCGCCGGTGGCACAGAGACCGGTCTCCTTGCCGACGAGCTGCTTCGCGCCGCTCGGGCGCTTCGGCGGGGCCGGCTTCTCCGGCTCGGCGGACGGGCGGGCCGACGGCGTCGCGCTGGGCCGGGGCGCGGGGGACGCGGCCGTCGGCGTCGGCGTCGGCGACGGCGACGAGGGCTTGGGCGACGGGCTCGGGCTGGCCGAGGGAACCCGGAGCCGGCCGTCGAGGGCGTAGAAGTCGGTGAACTCCCGCACCTGCCGCAGGAACGCCTGCGTCGCGTCGTCCAGCTCGCCGCCGGTCTGCCGGACCGCGGTAGGTCCGTTCCGGTAGGCGGCCAGCGCCAGCAGGCCCGGGTCGCCGTCGAGGCCGGCGAGGTCACGCCGCAACGCGCAGACCGCGGCGCCGACCGCCGGCACGGCCACCTGCGGGTCCCACGGCGAGGCGCCCGCCGGCCCGTGCGCCCGCCACACCTCGGGCAGGAACTGGGCGATTCCCCGCCGGCCGTCGTCGCCGAGCAGGTTCGGGTCGAAGCCGGACATCGCCATGAGCTGCGCCGCCACCGCCGCGGGCGGCACCTCCGGGCACACCGAGCCGGCGCGCACCACCAGGCGTACGTAGCTCGACGGCACCGCCCGGGGCTGCTGGCGCTCCGGGTCCGGGCGGGCGGTGCCGGCGCCGCCGAACGCGGTCAGCTCGCCGTAGTACGCCGCGTAGCGGCTGACGTCGTCGACGTACGCGACCGCGGCCGACGGCACGCCCTTGGCCTCGCGTACCTGGTCGAGTCCGGTGTGGAACGCGGCCAGGGACAGCCGCCACGGGTCACCGGGGATCCCGGCCAGCCGCAGTTGCCCGCTGAGGTCGCACATCTGGTGGGCCAGCGCGAGGATGTTCGCGGCGGTGTCGGTGCGGTCCGCTCCCGGCCACGGCGCCCACGACTTCCACCGGTCGTCGTCGAGCCCGGCGAAGCCGCGACCGCCCGAGGTGGTCTTCTTCACGCGTCCGTCCAGGCCGGACTCGGTCATCAGCTGCCCGGCCAGGCGGGCCGGGGTCAGCGTGGGGCAGGACCGAGCCGCGGCCCGGATCGCGGTCAGGTGCTCGGCGGAGACGGTACGGCCGGTCAGCTTGTCATCCCGGGCGGTGGCGATGCCCCAGCTCACGGAGGCGACCACCATGCACAGCACCGCGAGGCCGGCCGCGATGGCGGCGACGACACGACGCGGGATCCGAGCGAGCCGGGATCGGAGGCCAGGAAGATCGGGTGTCACGGGACTTCCCTTCCGGTGATGACGTCGCCAGGCGTGACGGATGCGCGACGTCCTCGGTTCACCCGACCGGAATCGGATCCGATTCCAGTCCGGCCGCCATTGAACCGACCGGCACACCGAGCCGTCAACGTGACCGCCGCCGGGCGCACCGATCCGCGGCTGCCGGATCGCCGATCGGAGTGTTCGATGTCGACTCGCCACCACCCGCCCGGCGCGGGCCCGACCAGCGCCGTCGTGGGCACGGTGACCTCGGGCCGCCGGTCGGGCCGCGTCCGATGAGCGCCGGCACGCTGGTCGCCGTCCGCCGGCCCACGGCACCGTCCGATCAGTACGGCTATTGTTTTCCCTCAGAGGGGCTCGGCGCCGACGTGCCGGGCCGGGCGGGCGGGCACGCCCCACACGTCAGGGGGAGGCGTTCCGTGTCGGCGGTGCCCAACGAGGCGGTGGAACCCGGAGTGCCGGGCGAGACCGTCGGGCAGGGCTCGCCGGAGAGCCTCATGCGCTGGATCCACGAGCAGTACCGTGAACCGCTGCTGCGCTTCATCACCCGGCTCGTCCTCGGCCGCCAGGAGTTGGCCGAGGACCTGGTCCAGGAGACCTTCCTGCGGGCCTGGCGGAACCTGGGGACGTTGGCGGAGGAGCCGCGCCGGATCGCACCCTGGCTCTACACCGTCGCCCGGCACGTGGCGGTCGACGCCGGCCGGGCCCGGCAGGCCCGGCCGCCCGAGGTCGCCGTGCCCGACCTCAACCGGCTCACCACGGCCGAGGACGAGATGGACCGGGTGGTCACCGCCCACACCGTCCGCCTGGCGCTACGACAGATCAAGCCGGAGCACCGCGACGTCCTCATCGAGATGTACTACAAGGGCGCCTCGGTCGCGGAGGCGTCGCAGCGGCTCGGCATACCCGAGGGTACGGTAAAGTCGCGGACGTACTACGCGGTGCGGGCGCTGCACGCGGCGATCGGCCCGATCGAGTCGGCCTGATGTCACGTCCCGGCGACTACTCGTCCGATCCCCGGCACCGGCGCGGTGTCCCGGATCATCGCTCCGGCGCACCCTCTGTCGGGTCGGGAAGGGGGCGTGATGCGCACCGGCGGTGAGAACCCGACGTCCGAGCACGAGGCCTTGGCGCTCTATCTGCTCGGCGCGCTCGACGAGACCGACCGCGTCGCCTTCGAGGCGCACCTGGCCGGCTGCTGGGAGTGCCTCGCCGCCGCAGGCGACCTGGGCGGGGTGACCAGCGGGCTCGGCGGACTCAGCGCGGCGGACTGGGACGAGTTCGCCCTCCCACCGGCCTCCGTCCTGCCCCCCGCCTCCGTCCTTCCGCCGCGTTCCGTCCTTCCGCCGCGTCCCGCGCCCGGACCGGAGGACGCACTCCCGCCGGGCCGCGATCCGGCGCCCCGGTCGTCGGCCCACCCGACGCCCGGCACGTCGACCACCCCGCCGGCCTCGGACCCGACGCCGAAACCGGGTGACCTGTCGGACACCGCGTCCGGCCCGGCTGAGTCCCGGGCCGGCCTGCCGGATGTCGCGTCGGCGTCGGACTCGGGCGAGTCCCGGGCCGGCGTGCCGGATGTGGCGTCGGCGTCGGGTCCGACCGGCGTACCCCGGACCGAGGTCCTGGGGACGGCGGGCCCGAGCGGCGCCGCGGCCGGTCGCGGGCCGGCGCGGCGGTGGGGCGTCCGGCCGGGGCGTGCGCCGGGCGGCGCCGGCGCGACCGGGCCGGGGAGGGCGTCCGGCGGCCGCCCCCGGGCTTTGTCCGCCCGCCGTCGGCTGCTGCTCTGGGGCGGGGCGGTCGTGCTGGCGCTCGCGGTGCTGACCGGCGGGATCGTGGCCACAGTCGGTGGCGGGGGCCGTGACGACCTGGTGTTGACCGCGACCGGTGAGGCACCCGGCCAGGGCATCAGCCTCTCCGTGTCGATCACCACGCACGAGGGCAGGGGCTCCACGATCCGGATCACCGCGACCGGGCTGCGGCCGGGGCTGCGCTACCGGCTCTTCGCGGTGACCCGCGACGGGGTCACCCACCAGGTGCGGGACTGGACCGCCTCGGCCGGCCCGCAGGAGGTGACCGGCGAGCTGTCACCGCCGGTCGACGACCTCTCCTTCGTCGGCGTGGGCCTCGCCGACGGCACCTCGGTGGTCACCGCGCCGATCTCGCGCTGAGGACGGAAGGCTGTTCGCGGCCAGCGGCTCACAGATCTTGGTACCGAACGGCCCCTATCGGGGCGCTTTCCTTCCAAGATCTACACCGATCCTGTGGTGCGGGACAGATGGTCTCCGACCGATCCGCCGCACTTCCCGTTGAACCGAAGGCTCTCCCGCGCCGTCATGTCGCCGTGCGGTTGCCGCACCCGTCGGGGGACGCGGCGCGTCCCTGCCAGGCCGAGGGAGGGCTACATGGCTGTGAGGACCGGATCGTCGTCGACCCGTGGGACGCGGGCCGGGGTGTCGGGCGGGGGCCCGGGCCCATCCGAGGGCGTCAACCGGGGCCCCCGCCCAGCACGCAGGGCCGCGCTGCTCGCCGTGGTGCTGGTGGCGCTCGGGCTGATCGTGGGCGTGCCGGGCGGGCGGGCGACCGCCGCCACCGGGGAGCGGGTGACGTTCGTCAACGGCACCGCGGAGACGTTGTGGATCGGCGCGGGCGAGAGCGGGGACGGCTCGCGGCCGATCACCGGCCTGCCCACGCTGCGCCCCGGCGAGTCGAGCACGATCGTCATCCCGGATGCCGGCGAGCCCGGCCACTGGCGCGGCCGGTTCTTCGCCCGTCAGCGCTGCGGCGGCGACCCGAACGGCTCGTTCCGCTGCCTGGTCGGTGACTGCGGCGCCTTCGCCGACCGGTGCGAGCGGGGCGCGGAGCCGGTGAGCCTGGCGGAGTTCAACTTCGACCGGAACAACGCGGGCGCGCCCTGGTACAACGTCAGCTACGTCGACGCGTTGTCGACGACGATCACGATCGACGCGCCCGGCGCTCCCCGCCCGGAGAAGGCGGGCAGTTGCGCGCGGTGGGACTGCTCCGCCGGGCAGATGCTCGCCGCCTGCCCGGAGGCGCACGCCGTACGCGACCCGGCCCGGGGCGACCGGGTGAACTGCGTCAACCCCAACCGGGACGCGGAGAGCGCGTACACCGCCGCGCTGCTGCCGTTCGGGCCGCGCGCCTACCTGTGGTCCACCCACGACCGGGTCGCCGGCAACGAGACGGTCTACAACTGCCCGGGCTGCGCGGAGGTGGTGGTGACGTTCCGCAACGGCGGCACTCCGTCGACCCCGCCCGCGAAGCGTCCCGCCGACCGTTCCGGATCCGGCTTCGCGCTGCGCGGCTACGCGGACAAGTGCGTGGACGTGCCGGGCGGCGAGTCGGCCGACGGCGTGCGGTTGCAGCTCTGGCAGTGCAACGGCACCCCGGGCCAGCGGTTCACCCGTGGGTCCGGCGACACGCTGAAGGTGCTGGACAAGTGCATGGACGTGGCGTGGGCGTCCCGGGACAACGCGGCCAAGGTGCAGCTCGCCTGGTGCAACGGCGGGCCGGCGCAGGTCTGGGTCGCCGAGGGCGGCCTGCTGCGCAACCCGAACTCCGGCAAGTGCCTCGACGTGCGCGACTGGAACTCCGACGACGGCGCGCCGTTGCAGATCTGGGAGTGCGCCGCCAGCCAGAGCAACCAGAACTGGCGCGAGACGGGTCGCTGAGCCGGCCGGAAGCGACGTGGGCCCGGGTGATCGTTCACCCGGGCCCACCGGTCGTGTCGAGCGGTCACCTCCGGCCGCGTGCCGGCGCCTGACCCTGTGCCGCGCTCGACGAACTGGCCGCCGGGCCCGTACTCGACCCTGGGCTGGTCCGCCCGCGTTCCAGGTCGACGTTCTGCGACTGCTGCTGGATCGCCGAGCGCCGCTGGTCGACCGCCGCGTTGGTCAGCGCGGCGCCGGCGGTGACGAACCCGCCGGCCGCGGTGAGCTGGGTGGTATTGGCGGCGGTGCCGGCGATGCTCATGCCCAGGCCGCTGAGGTTCCCGGCGTGCACCGCGGCCTTCGTCCAGTCACCCCTCTGCGCGGCGTCGATGAACTCCACACCGGACTTCAAGGCGGTCACGGCGGACGCGCTGATCTGCGTGCCGCGCGCCGCCCAGCCCTCCAGGACGCCGGAGATGGCGCTCAACGAGCCGGCGGTGAACTCCGCACCCGGCGGCAGGTACGTGTTCATGTACTCCTTGAACTGGGTGAGGCCGGTGAAGCCGGCGTTCTTGGCGCCCTGCCGCGCCTCGCTCTCGGTCGGACGGTCCGGGTTGGCCGGCCGCACCTGGCTGCCGCGTCGCGGCTCCACTGGCGCCGGCGTGGTGACGGCACCCACCTGCATGGCCGTCCGCACGAGCGCGTCCGGGTCGGTGGCGACGTAGGTGGACCGGCGGCGGAGCCGCCCCACCTGCTGGTCGGCGGCGGCGGAGTTCCGGCTCGCGCCGGAGCCACGCGCGGCGGAGTTCCGCTCCGAACGGGCCGGGGCGGCGGGCGGCGACACCCGCCGCCCTCCGTTGAACGAGTCGGTGAACTGCGGGGGCGCCGTGGACGCGGACGTGGACGCGTACGCCGCCTGGCTGTACGGGTTGACCGGCAGGCTGTAGTGCCGGTCCGCAGCCTCCATCTCGTAGTCGTTCTCCGCACCGGCGAACGTCTGGGCGCGTTGCAGCGGATCCGGCTCGTAGCCGTACCTGGGGTCGGACATGGTCACTCCTTCGAGCGCTGGTTCGTGCTGGGCCAACCGGCGGTTCGCCGCCGGCTCGGTGTGCCGCCTCCCTCCCACGGATCGCGGTGCACCGTCTACGCGGCGGCCCCGGCCCCGGTTCAGCCGTGCCCCCGGATTTCTCCGCCGGGCGGCGGCTGGAAAAAACCTCGAACCCGCGCTGAACCGAGTGGGCGGTCGCGTCGTAGAGCGGCCGTCGACCGCTCCGCCCGCGCCGCCGAGACGCCGCAGGCGCGGCCGGCGACCGACGACGGCGAGCAGACAGGGAGGCGAGACGGACGATGAGCCAGCCGGTGATGCTGCGGCGACCACGGGAGCGCGACGAGCGTCCGATCCGACACCGCGATGTCCTCTCGGACGAGGGCATCGGCTGGATCGGCGCGCACGGCGGCGCCGGCGCCTCCACCCTCACCCGCCTGCTCGGCGGCACCGACATCGGATGCCGGTGGCCGGATGCGGCGATCGGCGAGCCGGCCCGGGTCGCGGTGGTCGGGCGGACCAGCCTCGACGGCCTGCGGGCGGTCTCCCGCGCGTTGAACGCGATGCGGGAGGGCCGGCACCCGGCCGGGATGCGGCTGGTGGGCGTGGTGCTGATCGCCGACGCCCCGGGCCGGTTGCCGGCGCCGCTTCTCGGCCGGATCCGGCTGCTGCGCGCGATCGCCCCGGTGCACCGGGTGCCGTGGGTCCCGTCGTACCGGGTGGGTGCGGAACCGAAGCGTCCGCCGCGCCAGCTGGCCCGGCTGGCCGCCCTGGTGGAGGCCCGGCCGGGGCGGGGGTCGCGGTGAGCCGGACCCGCCGGGCGGGCTGGGTCGTCGCCGCCCTGGTCCTGGCGCTGCTCGGGCCGGCGCCGGCCGCATGGGCGGCGGCGGGCACCTACACGGTGACGGTGGACGGCGGTGACGCGGCGTTCCTTTACAAGATCTGCCTGAAGACCACCACCACGGTGAACACCTACCCGGCCGGTGGCGGCGACCGGGTCTGCTCCGGCAAGAAGGGCTCGACCGACGGGTCGTTCGACCTGACCGCCGAGTTCACCGACGGCGACACGGTCTGGATGGACGTCGAGATGCTGGTGGACCTGAGCGGCCACTCGCGGACCAAGGACAACGTGGACATCACCGGGTCGCACTCGTGCACGCTCAAGGGCGCCCTGTACGCGGGAAAGTTCAAGTGCGAGAACGCGATCAACAAGAAGAGCTTCGAGGCGCCGTCGATCGAGCCGTACCAGGTGGCCGTCGACGACCCGAACGCCCCGGTGGTGCAGCTTCTGACGCTGATGGCCTGGTGCGTGAGCGCCGCCGCGGTGCTCGGTCTGCTGCTGACCGGCATGACGTTGGCCTCGCAGTTGCGGCGCGGCGCGCTGGAGGAGCGGACCGAGTACACCAAGCAGATCGCGTTCGTGATGGCGGCGTGCCTGCTCGCGACCACCGCCGGGCCGATCGTCGAGGCGCTCGGGTTCAGCCAGTGACCACCCCGACGGGCCCCGGCCCCGGCCGACTGACCAACCCCTTTTCCCAGCACTGAAGGAGCACCCAATGGCCCTCTCCGACATCTACTACAGCGGTCTGGTTCGGATCCCGTTCGGGATCCGTCCCGCGCCCGAACTGGGCGGCGATTTCGTTGGCGGGGTGCCGCAGCCGGCGACCGGCGAAAACTCGGTGCCCAGTGAGCTCGCCACGAAGGTCGAGCAGGCGCTCGGCCTGGTCGCCTGGGCGGGTACGGCGGCCGGCGTCCTCGGTGTGCTGATCACCGGCGCGGTGATGGCGATCTCACACAAGCGGGGTGAGAGCTCGGAGCACATGAGCCGGCTGGGCATGGTGCTGGGCGGCTGCATCCTGGTCGCCACCGCGGGCCCGATCGTGACCTGGGTCTTCGGCACCGGCGGCCAGGCGGACGGGAACTGACGCATGCGCGCGCGACACGAATCCGGGCCGGCGGAGGAGGGGCCGTTCTGGCGGCACCGTCGATGGCAGGTGTCGGCGGCCTTCGTGGTGCTGGCGCTCTGCACCGGCGTCGGCGCGGCGTTCTACGGGGGCGGGGACGCCGGTTCCCGGGCCGCGCCCGCGTCCGGGCCGGTGATCGGCGGCCTCGCGCCGGACGGGTCGCGACCGCAGGGCTGCCGCACCGTGGACGCCGTACAGCGGATCCCGGACGCGGCGCCGACCGACGTCACGTGGCACCCGCTCAACGGCGCGCAGACCCCGTTCTCCGCCTCCGCCGGGCCGCTGAAGGCCACCGGGCCGCTGCGCTGGTGCTTCGCGCACACCCCGATGGGCGCGGTGCTGGCGGTGCACACCATCTCCCGGCAGATGAGCGGCCCGGACTGGCGTACGGTCAGCCGGCAGCAGCTCGTGCCCGGGCTCGGGCGGGACTACTTCGACGCGATGCGTGAGTCGCTGGAGGACGGCGGCCCGCCGCAGACCTCCAACCGCCTCGCCGGGTTCCTCGTGGTGCGCTACACGCCCCGGACGGCCGTGGTCCGGGTGCTGGTCCGGCAGGCGACGGCGCGCTACTTCTCGGTCGACTACACGGCGGACTGGAACGGCGTGGACTGGCGGCTGCGGCCGCTGAGCTCCGGCGGTCTCTACGGCCCGGTCACCCCGGTGCTCTCGCTGGCCGGCTTCGTGCTGTGGAAGGAGAGCTGAGATGGCTGAGTGCGCGACCGGCGACGCCGTCTACATCGGGGAGATCGGCCAGGTCGTCGGCTTCTTCGAGCGGGGCATCGACGGCATCCTCAGCGACATCGCGGGCGCCATCATGGGCGCGGCGGTGGAGTTGTTCGCCAACCTCGGCGACGTGCCGACGCTCGGCGACGAGAAGATCAACGACCAGATCCACCTGCAGACCGACTGGCTCGTGGTGACCATCGCGGTGGCGTCGTTGCTGGCCGCGGCGTTCCGGATGGCACTGCTACGGCGGGGACAGGCGTTGTGGACGGCGCTGTCGGGCCTGGTCCGCATGATCCTGACCGTGGGTGCCGCGTGGACCGTGCTCAACCTGCTCGCCACCGAGGCCGACCACTACAGCGACCACCTGTACGACCAGGGCATCAAGGCGCAGCTCAAACTGATCGCCAACTGTGGCACCGACGGGCTCACCGCGTTCCTGCTGATCATCATCGGGTTGCTGCTGCTGGTCGCCGGCTGCATCCACGTGATCCTGATGTACCTGCGGCTCGGCGCGATGGTGCTGCTCACCGGCACGTTGCCGCTGGCCGCCGCGGCGTCGATGACCGAGTCGGGCGGCGGGTGGTGGCGTAAGCACATCGCCTGGATGGTGGCCTGGCTGGCGTTCAAACCGGTGGTCGGGCTGATCATGTATTCCGGGGCGGCGATGATCGGCTCGGTCGACGGCGACGCCAAGCACTACAAGCTGGCCGGCGCGGCCATCCTGCTGATGGCCGCGGTCGCGCTGCCGGCGTTGATGCGACTGATCGTGCCGGCCATGGCGGCGCTCGGTTCGTCCGACGGCGTGGGCGCGGGTGTCGCCGCCGGCGCCGCCGGCGCGGGCGCGGTGGCGAGCGGGGCCAAGCGGATCGCCGGTGGCGGCGGTTCGAGTGGCGGCGGCGCGGCCAGGGCGCCGAGCGGCGGCGCGCCCACCGGCGCGGCGTCCAAGGGGGGCGGCGCGTCCAAGGCTGGTGGTGCGTCGAAGGCCGACGGCGCGTCCAAGGCCGACGGGGCGTCGACGTCCGACGGGGCGTCCACGGCCGAGGGCGCCTCCACGCCCGACGGGGCGTCCACAGCCGAGGGCACGGCCGGCGGTGGCGGGTCGACGTCCGCAGGACAGCAGGCGTCCGGGAGTAAGCCGGCGTCCGGCGGGGAACCGGCGTCCGGCGGGGAACCGGCGTCCGGCGGGGAACCGGCGTCCGGTAGCGAGCCGGTGTCCGGTAGCGAGCCGGCGTCGGGCAGCAGACCGGCGCCCGAGAGCGAATCGGCATCCGGCAGCACCCCCGCGAGCAGCACCCCGGCGCCCGCGAGTAGCCCGCCGTCCGGCAGCGATGCGGCAGGCGGTGGCGGGTCGGCAGGTGGCGGCGGGCGCAGCGTCGCGTCGACGGCCGGCCGGGTCGTCGGCGGCGCGGTCGGCGCCGCCGCCTGGACCGTGCAGAAGAGCGCCGGCGTCGTCGCCGGCACCCACCGGCACGCCGCCGGCATCGCCCGCGGCGCGCTGCCGGACCCCGATCGAGACTAGGCCGGCCCAGGAGGACGACCATGACCACGGCAACCGAACAGATCAAGACACTCACGTACGGCAACTGGCGCCGCCCCCGCAAGGCCGGCCTGGGCTCGCTGGGCCTGATCGGGACCGTCGGCCTCTTCGGCGGTCTCGTGCTGGTGCTGCTCGCGTCCATGATCTCGCTGGACGCGGCCCTGGTGGTGGGGCTGCCGCTCGCGTTGACGCTGGCGCCGCTGGCGATCCGCACTCCGGACGGCCGCAACGTCTTCCAGATGGTCGGCGTCCGGGTGGGCTGGTTGCGCCGCAAGTCCAAGCGGCAGCACCTCTACGTCTCCGGGCCGCTGTCGACACGCCCCGGCGGACGGTTCCGCCCGCCCGGCCTGCTGAGCCGGGCGGTCATGCTGGAGGGGCGCGACCCGTACGACCGCCCGTTCGGCGTGCTGCACCACCCCAACCGTCACCAGTACACGATCGTGCTCAGCTGCGAGCCGGACGGCGGGTCGCTGGTCGACCCGGACCAGGTCGACACGTGGGTGGCGCTGTGGGGCGACTGGCTGTCCCGGCTGGCGCACGAGCCGGGACTGCGCGGCGCCTCGGTGGTGGTGGAGACCGCGCCGGACCCCGGCACCCGGCTCGCCACCGAGGTGCTGGGCCGGATCTCCCCGGACGCGCCGCCCGCCGCCCGCGCGGTGATGGAGGAGGTGGTGCGCAACTACCCGGACGCGTCCTCGGAGATGAACACCTACCTGACGCTGACCTACTCGGCGCCCGGCGGCGCCCGGCGCGACGACGACACCATGCTCGCCGACCTGGGGCTGCGGCTTCACGGCGTGCTCAACGGGCTGGTGGCGGCCGGCGGCGGGTCGGCGGAGCCGCTGTCCGCGGAGCGGATCGCCGAGGTCGTCCGGGTCGCCTACGACCCGGCCGTCTCGGCCGAGGTGCTCGACGTACGCGCCCAGCACGGCGGCACCGGGCTGGAGTGGGACGACGCCGGGCCGGCCGCCGCGATCGAGTCGGTGACCGCCTACCAGCACGACTCCGGCGTGTCCCGGAGCTGGCTGCTGACCATGGCGCCGCGCGGCGTGGTGCGCTCCGGGATCCTGCGCAGCCTGCTCGACCCGGCCGCCGGCATCCGCCGCAAGCGGGTGGCCCTGATCTACCGTCCGATCGATCCGGCGACCTCCGCCCGGATCGTCGAGTCGGACCGCCGGTCCGCCCAGTTCATGGCGAACTCAACGAAGGGCCTGGTCAGGGCCCGCGCGGTCGCGGAGATCCAGGCGGCCGAGCAGACGGCGGCAGAGGAGGCCTCCGGCGCCGGTCTGGTCGAGTTCTCGATGCTTGTGACGTTGACCGTCGACTCGGCCGCCGAGGTGCGCGACGCCAACGTGACAATGCGGAACCTGCTCGGCGCCACCCGGATCGCGATGCGCCCGGCGGACCGGATGCAGGCCGCGGCGTTCACCTGCGCCCTGCCCGTCGGCATCCTGCCCTGGGAGCAGGCGTTCGTTCCGCACGACCTGCAGGAGGCGATGTGACGGGCGGCGACGGCGTGCGGCTGCTGGATCTCGGGGCGGGCTGGCCCCGGATGACGTCCGGACCGGTCACCGCGATGTCCGGTCTGGTGGTGCCGGACGTGGACGCGCAGGACCGGGAGCCCGACGAGACGGGCGAGCAGACCCCGCGGGCGCTGCGCCGGGCGCGTCGGCGGCGGGCTGCGGAGGAGGCCGCCGAGCAGCGGTACCGGCAGCGGCTGGCCCGGGCTGACCGCGCCGATCAGGTGCCGCACCGGGGGTCGCCCGTCGTGGGCGGCGGACGGGTGGCCACGCTGGACCCGCCGACCATGTGGCGGGCCACTACCGTGCAGGCGTGCGGGCTCTGGCCGTTCGCGTCCGGCTCCGGCGCCCCGATGACCGGGGTCCCGCTCGGCCAGCACATCAGCACCGGGGCCACGGTGTGCGGGGATCCGCTCAACTGGTTCACCCGGGCGCGCTACATCTCCAACCCGTCGCTGTTCATGCTCGGCATGCCGGGTCTCGGCAAGTCCACGCTGATCAATCGGATGCTGATCGGCCTGGCCGCGCAGGGCGTCGTCCCTCTGGTGCTGGGCGACCTGAAGCCCGACTACGCGGACACCGTCCGCGCGCTCGGCGGGCAGGTCATCTCCATCGCCCGGGGCGTCGGCGGGCTCAACGTGCTGGACCCCGGCGCGATGGGCGCCGCCGCCGCGCGGATCGGCGGGCAGGCCGGGCAGGCGCTGGCCGCCGAAACCCACGGCCGGGTGTTGAACATGGTCGCGGCGCTGCTCACCATCGTGCGGGGCGTGCCGATCAGCGACCACGAGCAGTCGGTGCTCTCGGCCTGCCTGCGGCACCTGCGCGAAGCCACGCCGCCGGGCCGGACGTACCGGCTGCCGGACCTGCTCGCGGTGCTGGAGGCGGGGCCGCCGCGGGTCCGGCAGGTCACGCTCGACCGGGGTCAGGAGTCGCGTTACCGTGACGCCGTCGACCCGCTGCACCGGTCGCTGCTCGGCATCCTCGACGGCCCGCTCGGCGACACCTTCGCCTCCGAGACCGCCACCCGGATCGACCCGGACGCCACCGCCGTCTGCATCGACATCTCCCGCATCGGTGAGGCGGACGGGCAGTTGACCGCCGCCGCGATGCTCGCGGCCTGGTCGGACGGCCTGGGTACGGTGTCCGCGTCGCACGCCTTGGCGGATGCGGGCCTGGCGCCCCGGCGCTGGTTCTTCACCGTGCTGGACGAGCTGTGGCGCCCGCTGCGGGCGGCTTCCGGCATCGTCGACCGGATCGACGCGCTCACCCGGTTGAACCGTTCGCTCGGGCTCGCCGACGCGAAGATCACCCACACTTTGAAGGACGCCGAGGCCCTGGGCAGCGAGGCGGACAAGGCGAAGGCCCGGGGTTTCGTGGAGCGCGCCGGCATGGTCGCCTGCGCCGGGCTGCCGAAGGCAGAGATGGAGGACCTGGGCCGCGTGGTGGGGCTTTCCCGGCGCGAGATCGACCTGGTCTCGTCCTGGTCCTCGCCGGCCGGCTGGGCGCAGGACGGCGCCAACGAGGAGCCGCCCGGCCGAGGCCGGTTTCTGATCAAGGTCGGTGGGCGGCCCGGCATCCCGATCCGGGTAGCGATCACGGACGCCGAGCGGCACCTGCACGACACGAACACGCGGTGGATCGCCAACGGCGACGCGGAGCGGATGCTGGCCGAACGCGCCGCGGTAGTGCGCGCCGTGACGGCCGGCGACCTTCCCGGGGCGGGTGCCCGGTGAAGCGCGGCACCGGCGGAGACCTGCTGGCCTGGCTGATCCCGACGCTCGCGCTGATCAACCTCACCGCCTTCGTCCTGCTGTGGCTCGGTGGCACGCTGGCCACCGCCGTCGGCGGGTACGGCTGGCATCCGCCGCCGTTCCGCCTCGACGTCTACCTGAGCCTGCTCGGCGGCGGTGTCGGGACGGTCTGGCCGGGCGTGCCGCCGGCCCTGGTGTACGGCGGCGCGGTCGTGCTCGTCCCGGCCGTCGCGGCACCGGTGGTCGCGGCGGCCCGCGCCGTCGCCCGTCGCCTCGGCCAGTCGTCGAACCTGGCCCGCGCAGCCGACCTGCGCGCCATGACCGGTAAGGCGGCCGAGGCCCGGGCCCGTGAGCTGCGCCCGTCCCTGCGCGACGCCGCCCGCCTGCGCCCCGACGACACCGGCAACCTGCTCGGCGATCTCCTGCCGTCCGGGCCGGAGCTGCGCTCGTCGTACGAGGACGTGGAGCTGGACCTGATGGCCCCGCGGGCCGGCAAATCCACCGGGATCGCCATCCCCCGGGTGCTGCGGGCGCCCGGCGCGGTGCTGCTCACCTCGAACAAGTCGGACGTCTACCTGGTCACCCGGCAGGAGCGGGCCCGGGTGGGTCGGGTGTGGACGTTCGACCCGCAGGGCGTCGCGTACACCGAGCGCGACATGTGGTGGGACCTGCTCGGCGGCTGCCGCACCCTGGAGGGCGCGCGGCGGCTCGCCGGCCACTTCGTCAGCTCGGTCAACGACGACGCGTCGAAGCGGGACTTCTGGATCGCCGCCGCGCAGAACACGCTGACCGCTCTCTTCCTCGCCGCCTCGCACGGCGGCGCGACGGTCGGGGAGATGCTGGCCTGGCTCGCCGACCCGGGCGACCGTACTCCGGTCGACCTACTGCGCGACGCCGGCCTGGACGCGATGGCCGATCAGCTCCAGGGCACCGTACGCGGCGCGGTCGAGACCCGCGACGGCATCTACGAGACGTCCCGGCAGTGCGTCGCCTGCCTGCTCGACCCGGAGATCCTGGCCTGGGTCAGTCCGGACCCGGACCGCCCCGAGTTCGTCCCGGAGGAGCACGTGCTCAGCCGCGACACGCTCTACCTGCTGTCCAAGGACGGCGGCGGCTCGGCCGCCGGAGTGATCGCCGGCCTAGCGGACGCCGTGGTCCGGGCCGGCGTGGTG
Source organism: Micromonospora sp. NPDC005194 (assembly GCF_040608335.1). Classification (NCBI taxonomy): domain Bacteria; kingdom Bacillati; phylum Actinomycetota; class Actinomycetes; order Micromonosporales; family Micromonosporaceae; genus Micromonospora; species Micromonospora sp. NPDC005194. The sequence goes on from NZ_JBEXIA010000012.1 coordinate 69,411, forward strand.
GCCGCCGAGCGGATGGGCGGCCGGCTGGACCCGCCGATGACCGCCGTGCTGGACGAGGCGGCGAACGTGTGCCGCATCGCCGACCTGCCCGACCTCTACAGCCACCTCGGCTCGCGGGGCATCAGCGTGGTGACGCTGCTGCAGAGCTACCGGCAGGGGGTACGGGTCTGGGGCGAGGCGGGGATGGACGCGTTGTGGGGCGCCGCCACGGTCAAGCTGCTGGGCGCCGGGCTGGACGACGCCGATTTCGTGGACAAGGTGGCCCGTCTGATCGGCCAGCACGACGTCCGCACGCCAACCTACTCCCGGTCCCGCGACGGCTCGTCCCGGTCGGTGTCGTACCGGCAGGAGCAGGTGCTGCCGGCGGACCGGATCCGGGCGCTGCCGAAGGGCACCGCGCTGCTGCTGGCAACCGGCGTGCGGCCGGCGGTGATCCGGTTGCGTCCCTGGTACAAGGAGCCGGACGCCGGGCCGATCGCGGCGGCGGCCCGCACCGAGGCGGAGGCGGTCACCGCGCGGGCGCGGGCTGCGGCCGGGCGCCAGCGGGCCGGGTGACGGCGTGTCGAAGCTGGCGGCCGCGCGGGCCGCGCACCAGACGGCGACGAACCGGTTCGGCGCCACCCAGATCACCTGGTTGATCATCTCGATGGTCGGGATGCTCCCGCTGGCCGCGATGGCGGCGCTGGCCCTGATCGTCCTGGTGGTCGTCATCCTGCTCAGCGGTTCGCAGATGACCTCGTACTCACCGGACCCGGACAGCACGCTCGGCCCGGGCGCCGGCGGCAGCGTCCTCACCGAACTCGCCGGCGGCGACGGCCGCGGCGGGTTCAAGGAGTCGGGCGTGCCCGACGCGGACCTGGTCGCGCCGATCCGGGAGGCGGCCCGTGAGTGCGACCTGCTCACCCCCGTGATCCTCGCGGCCCAGATCGAGTACGCGTCGGACTTCGACGCGGACAAGGAGGGTCAGGACGGCCGCAAGGGGCTGTCCCAGCTCACCCCCGACGTGTTCGAGCGCTACGGCAAGGACGACGACGACAGCGGCGAGGCCTCGGCGCTGGACCCGGAGGACTCGATCCACGCCCACGCCCGGTGGTTCTGTCAACTGGCCGAGGAGACCCAGCGGATGCTGGACGAGAAGACGGTCGTCGGCGACCATCTCACGCTGACGTTGATGGCCTGGGACCAGGGCACGGAGGCGGTGAAGGCGCTGGGCGGCATGCCGGTCATCGTGCTGGACAGCTACCCGTTGCGGGTGCGCGGGCTGTTCGCCCGCTACACCATCGGCGGGACGGACACGTCCACCGCCTTGCCGACACCGACGGCGTCGCCGGGGGCCGGGGCGAAGAAGCGCGTGGTGACGGGGGACGAGGGCACGCTGCTGACCGGGTCGACGTTCGACACCATGTTCCCCGACCGCAACACTTTCTACACGTACGCCGGGCTCACCGACGCGATGGCCACGTTCCCCGACTTCGCCGGCACCGGCGACGAGGCGACCCGCAAGCGGGAACTGGCGGCGTTCCTGGCCAACGTGGACCACGAGTCCGGCGGCCTGGTCCACGTCGAGGAGATCGACCGGGCCGCGTGGGGCACCTACTGCGACGGCGGCCAGCCCTACGGCTGCCCGGCCGGCCGTAGCGCCTACCACGGGCGGGGGCCGATCCAACTCAGTTGGAACACCAACTACAAGGCGGCCGGCGACGCGCTCGGGCTGGACCTGCTCGGCAACCCGGACCTGGTGGCCACTGACCCGGCGGTGGCATGGCGTACCGCGCTCTGGTTCTGGATGACCCAGAGCGGCGCGGGCACGACCACCCCGCATGCCGCGATCACCGGCGGCGGTGGGTTCGGCGAGACGATCCGCAGCATCAACGGGGCGTTGGAGTGCGGCGGCGGCAACGCCGCGCTGGTGCGGGCGCGGGTCGACGCGTACCGGCGGTTCACCGCCGCGCTCGGCGTCGACCCCGGTGACGAGGGGACGCTGACGTGCTGACCGACGAGCCGCCGCCGAGGCCGTTTTTCATCCTCTACCTAGACGGACCCGAGTACGCCGAGGAGTTGCGCCGGCTCACCTCCTGGGTGGAGGGTCTGCTGCTCCCGGTCTACGGCGGCGAGGTCACCTCCGGCGCGCCCTGGTGCCCCCGCTGGCGGGAACACCCGGAGGCGATCGCCTACCTGCACGGGCTCTGGCTCGCCTGGCAGGAACGTACCGGCCCCCGGGCGGCGCCGACCGACCCGGCCCTCTGGCACCAGAACCACCTCTGGCCGACCATGGACGCGCTGCGCAACCCCAACGGACCGTTCGCCGGCTGCAAGCCCGGGGGACACCGGCCCAAGGACCGGCCCTACGTCGAGCGCGACGACTGAGCGACCCGCCGGGAGAACCGTCCGAAGGACGGCCGCCGGGGGGCCGGCCGTCCTTCGGGCCGATGCCGCCTAGGTAGCGGTGGCGGCGAGCGTTGGTTGGATGCTCGGCATGACTGAGATCTGACCCGTCGCCTGGCCGCCCCAACCGATCCGGGCCGAGCGACTGGTGCTTCGCGCGTCCGAGGCCCGGGACCGGTCGACGTTCATCGAGCTGTTGGCGTCGCCGGAGGCACACCTACCTCGGTGGCCCCGGTCGTCGGACGAGCTTGAGTGCGAGCTGCCCGAGGTGCCCGCACGGTGGCGAGGGAGTTTCGTCGTCGACCTCGACAGGGCGATAATCGGCCGGGTCCCGCTTTGGCGCGCGACGGAGCATCGTCGTCCGGCGGCCCGTGGGAAAGGCCGATCTCGGTTACCTGTTCCTGCCGCCTGCCTGGGGTTTCGGGTACGCCACCGCGACGTGCGTGGCGGCGCTCGACTGGTTCGGCGGTGTCCTTCCCGGCGAGCCGGTGGTTGCTCACCACCCAGTCCGCCAACGTCAACTCGATGCGCCTCGCGGCAAAGCTGGGGTTCACCGAGGTGGAACGGTTCCACGCCTGGGACGCCGAGCAGTGGCTCGGCGTGCGGCCCCCGGTTAAGCCGTCGGCCTGAGCCCGTCGTGGGGGGTCAGCCGGTGGGGCCGATCCGCTTGGCCAGGTCCACGAAGGACCGCCAGGACGCGGCGTCGACGTCGAACGCGAGCAACGGCAGGTCATCCTCGGTGGCGGCTTCGGCTTTGGCGCGTTTGACGTCGAGTTCGGCGATGACCGAGGTGTAGACGTCGGTCATGGCGGCGGCGAAGGAGTGGTCGAGGAGTTCCTGGATGTCTTTGAGGTCGGCGCCGGCGGCTTTGAGGTAGGTGGCGGCGCAGTGCCGCAGGTCGTGGGCGCGCAGGATGACGCGGGTGATGCTGGCTCTGGCCATGATCCGGTTGCCGGACTCGGACTTGACCTTTTTGATCACGGGTGTGTAGCCCTGGGTGGCCATCTGTTGGGTGACGCTGATCAGGGAGTTGTCGAGGTCGACGGCGGTGTCGGTGAGTCCGACGGCCTCGCCGCGGCGCAGGCTGCGGTGAAGGATGAGCGCGAACAGTGGGTAGAGGGCGATGTCGTGCTCCTCGGCGTGGTCGAGGAACGCGCCGCCTGTTGCGGGGTCCACACCATGACCGGTCGCTCGGAAGCCAAACACCGCAGCCTTCGACGTCCGCACCTGCCGCGAACCGAGCGCTACGCATTGTCGCCGCCGGGCTCGTTAATGCCTGCTCACAGTGTCACGCCCCGGTTGAGACTGTCAGGATCGTGTTTAAGAGGCCGGTTCGCGGAGGCAAGGAGAAGTCCCCGGGCGGGCGAGGGTCGCAACAGGAAGAACTAGTACTCCAACGTCACTTGGCTTCGGCGTTGGGCGTGGCGCGGGCATGAGGACAGCCACCGCGTTGATCATCGATGGTTTGTGAGGACAACCGAAGATCGTGCGGTGGCCGTGTGCCACAGCGTAGACCCGACCGGGTGACGGGTCATCCTGGACGAGGCGGTGACACGTGTCGCGGACCGGTTCGTGCGGGCGGAGCCCCGTCGGACCGCCGGGCAGTTCGTGGAAGGGCTGCTGTCGGGCGTGGAACGTAAGACCTGCTGGTCGTTGGCCGAACGGGCGGGTCACGACGATCCGCAGGCGATGCAGCGGCTGCTGCGTACGGCGGTGTGGGACGCCGACGCCGTCCGCGATGACGTGCGTGATTGGCTGATCGAGCAGCTTGGCCACCCCGAGGCTGTGCTGGTCACCGACGAGACCGGCTTCCTGAAGAAGGGCGTGTGCTCGGCCGGGGTGCAGCGGCAGTACACGGGCACCGCCGGCCGGGTCGAGAACAGCCAGGTCGGGGTGTTCCTGGCCTACGTGTCACCGGCGGGGCGGGCGATGATCGATCGCCGGCTCTACCTACCCGAGACATCCTGGTGCGATCGCCCCGACCGTCTCACCGCCGCCGGCGTCCCGGACGACGTCGGGTTCGCTACGAAGCCTGCCCTGGCCCGGCAGATGATCGCCGCTGCGCTGGACGCCGGTGTCCCGTTCGGGTGGGTGACTGGCGACGAGGTTTACGGCGCCGACCCCGGCCTGCGCGCTGACCTGGAACACCGCGGGATCGGCTACGTCCTGGCCGTCGGCTGCGACCGACGCGTGCACGTCAACGACGGCCGCACTTTGATCCGCGTCGACGACCTCGCCGACCGGATACCCACCGCCGAGTGGCAGCAGCACAGCTGCGGACCGGGAGCGAAAGGTCCCCGCGACTATCTGTGGGCCTGGGTCACCACCGCCACCAGCCCCGGTGAGCACCGGTGGCTGCTCATCCGCCGCAACCGAACCACCGGCGAGCTGGCCTTCTACCTGTGCGGGTCACCTCGCCTGGTGCCGCTGCACACCCTCGTGACCGTCGCCGGATCCCGCTGAAGCGTCGGGGAGTTGTTCCAAACCGGCAAAGGCCAGGTCGGCCTTGACCACTACCAGGTCCGCGGCTGGACCGGCTGGCACCGGTTCATCACCCTGGCCATGCTCGCCCTGGCCGTCCTGACCATCCTCGCCGCCACCACCGCGCAGCAGCCCGACCCCGACCCGGAGATCATCGCGTTGACCGTCGCCGAGATCCGCCGACTCCTCAACGCCTTCGTCCTCGCCCTGCCACTACCCCCAGCGCACACCCTGTACTGGTCCACCTGGCGACGAACATCCCAAGCCCGAGCCCGGCGATCCCACTACCAGCGCAGACTCGGCCACTTAGCTTGAGACTTACTCGTCTAGGGCTCGAGCGTGGCGGGCATGCTGAAGGCGGCGACGTGACGGGCACCGATGAAGGCGTTGCTCTCTACGATCTTCCCGTTCTCGATCCGGAGTACGTCGACGACCAGCGCCTCATAGTGCGGGCTGCCGGGCCGGCGGAGATAGTTGATCAGTGCCGGGCGCCCGTTGGCCGAGGTGGGGAAGGTACGCCAGTCGAGCGGTCGGCCGAGGAACTCCGCGGCCGCGTCGATCCCGACGACCGGCGGCTCGGGCGGCATCGTGATCCGTACGTCCTCGGCGAGCAGTGCCCGGACCGTCTTCGGGTCCCTCGCGTTGGCGTAGCGGCGCAGGATCTCTTCGTCCTCGCTGGTGAGCTGCGGGCGGCGCCAGTCCTGTGGGTCCGACGGAGCGCGCCGCCGGAGGGTGCGGCGGGCCCGCTGGAGGAGGCTGTTGACGGCCGCTACGGCGGTGTCGAGCGCGCCGGCGATCTCCTGCGGCGTCCAGCCGTAGACGTCGCGCAGCACGAAGGCCGCCCGCTGCCGCGGCGGCAGGTACATGAGCGCTGCGATCAGGGCCAGCTCGACGGTCTCCCGGGCGGCGAGACCGGTCTGCGGATCGTCGGCCAACAGGGCGTCTGGATAGGGACCGAGCTCGGTGGACCACTCCAGCGGGTCACCATACGGAACCGTCCGGTGACCGGCCGCCTTGCGGCTGTCGAGGAAGACGTTCGTGGCGATCCGGTAGAACCAGGTGCGCGCCGACGCCCGACCCTCGAAGCGGTCGCGAGCCCGCCAGGCACGCAGGAAGGCCTCCTGCACCAGGTCGTCCGCGTCGGTGACGTTCCCTGCAAGGCGGTAGCAGTGCACGTGTAGCTCGCGCCGGTGCTCGTCGAAGGCGCGCTGCAGCCAGACCGCCTGCTCGTCAGGCGAGTCGGACATGTGATCTCCCCGGGGCTGAATGGTCCTCACAACCGTACTGACGACCGCGGACCCCATCCGTCATCGGTCACCGATGACGATCGCCGACTCGGTCGTCTGTACCTGTGACCAATCCCCACCCCACGAAGGAGACAGCCATGACGGCAACCCCCGCGTCCAGCGCAGCCACGCCCCCGGTCGCCGACCGGGAGACCTGGCTGCGCGAGCGCAACGAACTGCTGGTCCGGGAGAAGGCCCATACCCGCGAAGGAGACGCGATCGCAGCCGCTCGTCGTCAGCTGCCGATGACCTTGATGCCGACGGTGACGGTCCAGGGCCCCGGCGGGGACACCCCGCTGGTGGAGGTTTTCGAGGGCCGCCGGATGCTCATCGCCTACTTCCACATGTGGCACGACGGCAAACCGTACGGGGATCAGTGTGAGGGGTGCACCTTCTCGACCTGTCACATGCAGATGCTGGACTACCTGCATGCCCGGGACGTCACCTACGCCGTGTTCTGCCAGGGCCCCTACGACGAAAGTGCCCCGTTCGCGGAGTTCATGGGCTACCCGTTCCCCTGGTATTCGGCGAAAGACTCCGACCCGGCTCTGGCCGACGGTCGCGAATTCGGGTTCATCGCCTGCTACCTGCGCGACGGCGACCAGGTCTACGAAACCTACTGGACCACCGGGCGGGGCGTGGAGGCGTTGACGACCAGCTACCACGCCTTGGACCTCACCGTGTACGGCCGGCAAGAGAACTGGGAAAACTCACCCCAAGGTTGGCCGCGGGTCAGTGGTCACCCGTGGCGGCTCAACGGCCGCCCCACCGCCCAATGGTCACGCCCCGCCGTTACGCCGGCGGTGACGTCCTGACGCTCGAAGATGATCATGCTCGGGTCGGCCGCGGTGTCGGCCTGCTGCTGCGTCGTGCCGCGGGCGGGCGCGTCCCGCAGGGCCCGGATGCTCGCGGGTGCGATGGTGGCTGTCATGGTCGCGGTGACCCTCGACGCCGCACCGGTTGTGCAGTACGCGGGCGCGCTGCTGCTCCTCGCCTTCGCGGCGGCACTCGTCACCAGCGGTCCGACCGAGCCCGGCCCGGAGGTGGAGTGGCACCGTACGGCCGGGGCCGTGCTCATGGCGCTCGCCGTGCTGATGCATCAACACGGCGGGTCGATGGCTATCCACCACATGGCCGCCGGGCCCCGGATGGACCACGGCATCGTCACCGGCCATGACGCGGCGCTCGTGTTGCTACGCGCCGCCACGGCGGCTTACCTCTGCTGGATGGCGGCCGCACTCGTCCGGCTGCGCAATCGACCGATCACGGACCTGCTCCGTTGGGAGCACCTGGCCATGGGGGCAAGCCTCGCGGCCATGATCTTCTTCATGAGCTAGCCGAGTAAGCCAGCCGGCAGATCAAGTGACGTTGGAGTACTAGGCCGTAAGAGCGGGGGCTGGCACAATATGAGCACGGCCCGGAGGGATGTAACCCCGGTACTCAGACGATGCCCCGTCTGATCAGCGGAAACTATGTTCCGCCTCGCCCCGCAGGCGTCCATGACTCGCACTCCGGGCCGCGCCGAACCAGGATATGTCGGCAAGACAGCGCGCGCGGCGGGCGGAGCTTGCCGAGGCGAAATGATGACAGCCTGATCCGCAAGATCCGGAACATGTGCGGAATGACCGAGCGGCCCGTCAGCGACTCACTGCACATACACCGTGGTAGAAGAAGGGCGTGCGTGCTGAGGCTACTGCCTTTGAAAACCGTGTGTCGCGGCGGCAAGTCAGCCGAGACCGAGCGAGTGCCACGAACCCGCGCACCGACCGGTCCCAGCCGGGTACTTCGGCATCGAAGTCCGAGCTGCGGGCGTCGGTGAGGACGTCGAGGGCGAGGTCGGGTAGCTGGTCGCCGAGCCTGTACGCCAGCCCCACCGCCGCCGTGACCCGGACGACCGCAGCGTTCGCGGACAGCAGCTCGCGGAGGCGGGCGTCGACCCGCTCCGAGCCGACCGGGCAGTGGGCGAGGGTCAGGTTGGCGCTGGCCCGGGTGGCGGCGCGGGCCGCGTCATCCGGGACCGCCATGAGCCCGGCCAGCGCTGCCTCGTCGGGCGCGAACCAGGCGAGTAGTTCGGCGGCGTACCCCACCAGCTGCGGGTCCGGATCGGTGAGCCAGCGGACGTACCGGTCGGTGTGCCGGGCTCCAGCATCGAAGGCGTTGGCCTCCCACGGGTGTGACCCCTTCGGGTCGATGGGCGTGAGCAGGGCGGCCAGTTCGGCACGCTGTGCGGGTCGTAGTGATCTACAACGAACAGCACGCCCGCACGGTGCTCCGTGACTATGAGGACCACTTCGACTGGCACCGGCCACACCAGGGCCTGGAGCAGCATCCACCCGACTACGACCCCGGCGGCGCGGTCGTCGCGATCGACAAGCCGATCCGCCGGCGCCGCATCCTTGGTGGCCTCATCAACGAGTATCACAGGGCCGCTTGATCCGCTCACAAATCCGCAGCTCATAGCCTGCAACACAATTTTTGGCACGGTACCGGGTGACACTTGCAGGGTCGGCCGCGTCCACGTCCACGCTGCCGCAGTGGGCACCACCGTGTTCGCCGGATCACCGCGGTGGGCCCGGACCGGACCCTTTCGTACGTGGGTCAGATGAGCCTGGTCTGCTTCGCTGTTAGTGCCTGGTGGAGCGGGTCGCCGCGCATGACGTGGATGGTGCCAGGGTCGACGATCGGTGACGGTGCACCCTATGCAGCGCCGAGGGGGGTGCCCTCGGCGGCGAGCTGGGCTACCAGCTCGTCCGCGGCCGCGCCTGGTCCGCTCGACCTGGTCCGGGTGGCAGAAGATGTGCGTCAGGAAGTAGTCGATGTGGGGGTGCGGGTGGAACGCGGTCAGCGCCGGGACCCGGATGCCGAGGAGGCGCCCACCCATGCCCCTTTTAGCCTCTCCTCGCGCGATGCCCGGCGTGACCGCTGGTGATGTGAGAGTCGAGAGGCGTGTCAGCTTCTTTGTACCGTGGTCCCGGCTCGAATCGCCCGCGGTATCTCGGCGACATCGTCGACACGATCCAGCAGCGTGGCAAGTTCGTCGCCGGACGCGGGCGAGCTCAACTCGACCTGGTAGGTGATGCCGCTCGATATCCACGTCTGCGTGTCGAAACCTCCCTCGGCCGATACACGTACCCCGTCGATCCGGATGCCGAGTTCGCCTGCCTCCCGATATATGTCATTCAGGACGCAGCCAGCGGCGGCGAGGTGCAACAGGTGTGCCCCGGTGAAGTCCGCCTCGACCGTGACGCCCTCAGGTGTCCAGCGGTGAGGGAACCCGATCGCACCACCGTCATCTGATCTGAACGAGCCGGCGCCGACCACGACCGCGAATCGCTCCACCGGTTGCCCCTGTCCGCTTTGCCTCACCCGACCGGCTCATTGTCGCCCGTCACCAGCATCACCACCAGATACCGAGACATCCGCTTCTAGCCGCGATCCGGCGCGAGCGCGACCACCCCAGCGGTGACGGATTGTAGTCGGCAGGGCGGTCCGTCATGCGACATGGGAAGGTGCTCGACAGACGTCGTCGCCCCTTCTGGAGCGTCGACCTCTGTACGCTCCAGCCGTACCTGCTTGTGCATTTGGACCCGTACGCCGACAGGACTGGTTGGCTGCCGGATGGGGCCTGTTCGGTGGGGCTGCTACTTCGGCTGGCCGGTGGCGGGCACCGGGACGGCCTGGCCGGGCACGCCGCGGGGGAGCAGGGGAGCCGGGCCCAGCAGGTGCTCCGGCGGCACGTGGATGCGCAGGCTGTTGGACAGGTCGACCAGCTCCTTCTGCGTCACATTCATTCCGAGCACCTCGAAGTTGTAGCCCAGTCCCGTGAGCTGCTCCTGCATGTTCCCCACCGGCACATCCCTGGGAAGTACACCGAAGACCTTTGTGTCCTTCGGGGAGACCCGCACCGGCAGGAACTCCTCACCGACCTGGACCACTGCCGCGGTACCGTCCTCATTGGCCGCCAGCCGCTCGATGTCGCGGCGGACCTGCCCGCCCTCCTCGCTCAGCACGACCTCACGCTCGATCCTGTCCAGGGCCGCGTCGACCTCGTCGGCCCTGGTGGGGAACTTTTCGCCGCGCAGCCGGGCCCGGTTGTTGCGGGCGCGCAGCACGTCACGGGCATACGCGCGCAGCTCGGCGCGCTCAGCCTGGGACAGGGAACTGATGCCGCCGGAGGCGATCTTCAACTCCCGGGCGGCGTGCCTGCCTGCCTTGGCCTCGAAGACGGCGACGATGATCAGCTCACCGTTCTGCCGGTGGGCCAGTATGCCGTCGGTGAGCTGGCGTCCCGACGCGTCACGGATCATGTGGCCCGGGATGAACTCCAGCGTCTGGGGCGCGGGGATGTGGATGCCCAGGGCACGCGCCCCGGCGGGATCACGCAGCCACGCCGCGATCCGCGCCTCCAGGAACTCCTCCAGCAGCTGCCCCTTCATCAGGTTAATGTTCGGGCCCTTCTCAACGACCCGCATCAGCGCCAGATGGTCCAGCTCGCTGAGCACTGCCGTGCCGCTGACGAGCTTCTTCAGCGAGTCGGCGACGTACGTGGCGATGGACATGCCCCGCGGGCTGCCCCGCTTGACGCCCATCCTCTCCAGCGCGGTGACGGCCCTCGCCGCCAGCGCCGAATCGACCTTCTTTCCCGCCGCGATCAGGGTCCGGGCCTCGGAGATGGCGAGGCGCCCAGTGACGTCCTCGCTGACCTTCTCACCCGCAGCCAGGGCGAGGCTCCACCGTGCGGCGCCGAGCCCGTACAGCCGCTCCATCCGCGCTGCGGTGTAGAGCGCCCGACCGCCCTTGACGAACCGGGAGGCGAACGGCAGCAGCACGCCCGCGGCGATGATGCACCGGTCGACCTCGGTCAGCTCGTAGCCGAAGATGTCGTACCCGAAGGCCGCCTCGAAGATCGCAACCGCGGTGCCGACGACCGGGATGAGGGCGATCCCGAACTCGACGACCTCCAGCACCGCCGGACGGTGTTCGACGGGCAGCGGGAAGGAATTGGTGTCGGTGGGCTGCTGCTGGGCTATCCGCAGCGTGACCAGCAGGTCCTGGCGCTGTGCCAGCATCCGGCTCATACCCTCGGCCGCGGGCAGGGTGAGAAAGTCGTCGTCGCCCTGGTGCGCCATCACCCACGCGGCCAGGGTCGCCGCAATGGCGTCGAGGGCGTCGGGAACAGAAGGCGTGGGAGGCACCGGAGATCCTGGCACCGCCGATGCCCGGTCGTGTTCCTGTACCAGCAGTACGCGCTTGCGGGTGCGATCGACGACCAGGTGCGTGGGCATGGTGGCGCGTTCGCGCAGCATCCGCATCAGCGCCAGGTATTCGTTGTTCTTGGCGGTGAAGGCCTCCGGGGTCAGCTCACGGCGGCGCAGCGGGGCTGCCGCCTGCCGCCGCGCGGTGACCTTCCACAGCTCCGGGCCGGAGAGACCGCCCTCCTTGCGATGCTCGTATGCGGCAAGGGAGTCAGGCCGCCGAGCGAGATCCTCGGCCATGATGGCGACCCCGCCGCGCAGCACGGCCAGCTCGAAGGCGCTCGCCCTGCCGCCGGTCATGCCGGCCTCGAACTCGACACGAGCCGAGGTCAGCATTCGCCGGTAGGGGCCCAGGTCGATGGCCATGGAGTCAGGCTGGGTAGACGGGGAGTTCGGGGCCTTCCTGCAACCACACCAGCGTGGTCGGCACGGTGAACTCCCACGGGCTGCCCTCGGGCAACGCGCCGGCCAGGTCGTCGGTCTGCGCCCGCACCTCGTCGGCGACCGACTTGTACAGCGGGTCGTCGATGGTTGGCGGCTCGCCGCCGAGCCAGACCCGGTCGGCCAGACGAGGGCTCCTGCGGGCCAGGAAGTACGCGACCGCCAGGTTGTATGCGGGCGACACCGGGACCACCACCCTGGCCGCGCCTGCCTGCTTGAACTGGGCGAACAACGGGTCGATGTCGGAGCGGTTGCTGGCCTCGGTCCACTTAGTCTTGCGGCCCCAGAAGTACGAATAGAACAGGTAGGTCATCTGCGGCCAGTCGAAGGCCTGTTCGAAGAACTGGATGACCGGGCCCTCTGCCATCGCCTCGTACACGTCGACCTCGGGCAGCTTCGCCGGGGCGTCCGCCGGGTCCGTCATCGCGTTGTAGTCGCCGAGGTGACTGCCGGTCATCATGGTGACACACAGCTTCTTTAGCTCGGTGCGCTCGATCTCCCGATTGGTGGCCGGGTTGCGGCCCTGGATCACCACGGCCCCCTCCGGCGCGCCGGCCTGGGCCACCTTCTGGTCGTACGCCGTCTTCATGGCCAGGTAGGCTGTGCTGATCTTCTCGAAGGTTTTGTTCTGCCAGTCCTGCAGGTGCGCGTCGTTCCGGTAGCAGTTGATGCCGACGTTGACCGAGTACGCGTTGATGTCGTACCCGATGCAGCTGACCGCCATGGGCCCTGTCGGGTTGTCGAAGGTCTCCGAGGACTGCGCCCACCCCAGGGTGTGCACTCCGCCCTGCTTGACCGCGGTGCTGGCGATGAGTTCGGCGGCGTCGTCACCGATTTGGATCGAGAACCGTGGCCCGCCGACCACGTAGATCAGCGACACGTTGGCGATGTAGTAGATCATGGTGTAGCCGTCCGGCACGACCAGGTCCTTGAGCATCTTCGATACGGTCTTGCCGTTGTCGACGCCACTCTGCTCGAACGACGTCGCCGCGTACGTCCATTCCAGCGGCGGCGTGGTGATTCCCTGGGCGTTGTAGCGGCTGGCGAACGTCTGGTAGTTCGACTCGTCGAGGTCGGCGGCGGTCAGCGGCTGGTTCTTAGCGTTGACGAGCGGTATCGGCGGCTCAGCGCCCACCACGGTCTTCGGCCGCAGCTGCGAGGCGAGCCAATAGGCCGCCGGCTGCGGCACGATGAACTCCAGCATCAGCCGCCGGCCGTAGTTGTAGACCTGTGCCCGGTAGCGCTTGTCTACCCAGCGGTAGACGCCGGTGATGTGCGCGGCGCCCTGGGCGTTGTCGACGCCGTGGGTATTGGTCTCCTCGACCTCGTGGAAAGTCTTGGTGGTGCGCTCGGTCTTCACCTTCTTCTGAATCTTTGTGACGGAGCGGTCGACCACATCGCGGGCGAAGTTCGAGCTGCTTCTGGTCGACTCCTGCTTGGATGTCGCGTAGGCGAAGTCGCCGTGCGCGGTGGTGACGACCGGCCCGAAGGCGGCGGTCACCGTCACTCCGGCCTGCACGCTCATGTCCTCCTTGACGGTCCGGTCCGCCTCCTTCTTCAGCTCGAACCGGTCGGTGGACTGCTGGTCACGCTCGGTCTCGTTCACCTCCTCCGACGACTCGAAGTAAGTGGTCTCGACCCGGTCCAGCATGCGGTGCACCCGCTCGCGGTGCTCGCCCTTGAGCACGTTCTCTATGTGTGCAACTTCTCCCGGGGCGTACCCGAGCAGGGTCTGCTTGACCACCTTCAGGTCGCCGACGCCCAGTGGCCGGATCCGGCCGCTGACATCCACGTCGGGGCTGGTGCCCGGGTCGGGGTCGGCATCGAAGATCGGCGGGAGGTCCAGGCCCGGCGCGATGGTGCCCACGTCGTGCAGATCGAGCGTGCCCGACAGCGCCCGGAACTCGCGCCGCAGCGCCGGGTCGTCACGCAGAGCGTCCACCCTCCGCAGCAGCGTGGTCAGGTGCGTTTGAGCGGTCGCGGTCGCCGTCGGAACCGCGGTGGCCTCCCCGATCCGTAGACGGGCCGCGACGCTCCGCGCTTCCTCGGGCAGGTTGCCATCGAATATCCGGGCCATGCTCGCCACGCGTCCCAGCGTGATCCGGTTGCGGAACACGTCGCCGTGCTGGGTTGGCTCCTCCGACAGCACCCGCTCGCGGATCGGCGCGGCGTTCGCCCGTACGGCGTCCAGCAGTGTGCGGGTCGCCGCGACCTCCCGCAGAAGCGCGCGGACCGGCTCGTCGGACACCTCGGCGTGCCCTGCCACCGAGGCGGAGCCGCGCCAGCGTGTGGTCTCGGGCGCCTCGACGACCGCGAGCTCCGCGGGCACAACCGGGGTGGCGCCCAGCGCGGTCACCGCGTCGGCGGCGGTGGTTGCCGCGTCGGCGCGCCACAGTGCGGCGAAGTGCAGTGCCCGCAGCGCGGCCGTCGGCGTCTCCAGGTCGGGTCCGGCCGCCGGGCCCTGACGATACGCCCGGTACAGCGCGTCCCAAGCCGTCCCGGCCAGCTCGGCGGCATCGCGGTCGGCCAAGGCGCGCACGTCACGCAGTTCCGCGTCCGCGTCGCCCAGCGGGTCGCCGCCGGGCTGCGCGCCGAAGTGGTCGGCCAGCGCGCGGGCCGCTTCGGCCAGCGCGGCCAGCCGCGGGTCCGGGTGCCGCGTGGACTCGCCATCATCGTTGCCGGCGAGCGACCCGCCGCCGGGGGCTCTGCGCTGGTCGGTGATCAGGCCGAGGGCCGCCTCACGTTGCCCGACCAGTTGCGGCGGACGTACAGCGACGAACTTGAAGGCATCGACGGTCTGACTGTCTGGCATAAGTCTGTTGTAGGACGTCGCGACGCGTGCGCACAGTGTCTGTCGGATAGCGGCCTCGCCGAGCCGACAACGGGCGAGGTCACCAGCGACGTGGACGGCACTGCCTGTCGTGCTCGACGGCCTTTCGCGATGATGCTGACCGACCTGCTCGGAACGGCTCAGGTGCCAGGAATGACGCGCCGCCGCTGGTTGGCGAGGCTCAGGTCGGACCACTGCGTGACGGGTACTCCATCGGCGGTGGACCGATCGGACACCTCGAGGACCTTGTCGGCCGCAGTGGCCGCCGATTCGTCTGGAGCGATTGATGTGCCGCGGCTCGCGGCGGTGCCTTCGCTGGCCCCGGGGGACACCGGACGCCCCAGCACCGCGGACGCGTCGGTCTACAGACCGGTGGTTGGAGCCGCTGGCGGTCGTGCAAGACAAGAGTTCGTCCGGACTTCTTGGCACGGGAAGCGCTTGACGATCCGCGGTAACGAGCCCGGTAGCGGAGGGGATCGCCATAGGTGGATGAGGCGGTGATCCACGGCATGGAACGGCATTTGTGTCCGCCGTTCTTGTCCCCTTCTAGGAATGTTTCAACCTATCCCGGCACGGCGTGACAGAATCGTTGTAAAACTGGGGGTCAAGGGGTCGTCGGTTCGAATCCGGAGGTCCCGACAGAGAAAAAGCCCTGACCAGCGGAAACGCTGGTCAGGGCTTTAAGTTTGTCCATGGGATTTTGAACCGCCGCGGGCCCGCTGACGCCTCCATCCTCGTTGTGGGTCCGGATGCCGGTCAACGGCGCAGATCCCAGGGGCCGGAAAGAGTCGTGCAGCGTTCGTGGATGTCTAGGCGATTCCGAGGCCGCGGCGGCCGGTTTCGTTGAGGTCTTCGGGCTGGAAGCGGTTGGGCCATTCGCGCTCGTAGTCCTCGGCGGGGAAGTCCGAAGGGCTCGATCCGCTGAGGAACGCCTCGCGGACGTTGGCGGCGTACTTCTCGTTGCGGGGGCACCACGGTGCGGCGGGGATGTACATGACGTTGCCCCAGCCCTTCTGCGACTCGACCGGCGCGACACTATGGATCATGTCGGCGTGCCACCAGACCGAGTCACCGGCCTGCACGTCGGGGATGCCGGCCAGTGCCTCCATGAGCGGGGCGTGCCACTTGTGGCCAGCCGGGAAGACCTGGTTGACGGTGACGCCACACATGTCGTCGTCGGGGACGTCAGACAGCAGTGGGCGCAGCATCAGGTACGCCATAGCCTCGGGAATCGGCACGGTGTGCAGCACGCCCTGGTCGTGGGCCATGTCAGACAGGGCGGTCCAGCCCTGGAAGGTGCGGAATGCCGAGCACATGGTGGTGCCGGGGTACTGCGGGCCGTCGGTGCGGTGCGCGGCGTCCCACGGGTCGTACTGTTCGACGCTGCCGTCGAACAGGTGCCGGAACGCCTGCTGGTAGGCCCTGGTCATCCACAGGTCCAGGGTGCCGGGGTCGAGGTGGGTGCCTAGGCCGGCAGAGTCGGCGCCCTCGGGGCGGCGGCGGATGCGGTCGGGGTAAAGCGAATCCCTGTTCGGGTCGAACCACTGCACGCCGTCAGACTCCGACTTCCACTGGCTGTTGAGGAAGGCCTGGACGGCCGCCATCCGGTCGCTTTGGCGGGCCTGCATCTGTGCGGGCGACCAGTAGATCGGGTAGATCTCGGGCTTGGAGCCGACGCTGCCGAAGAAGTCGTCGCCGGGGCCGCGGTAGTTCTCGAAGAAGTTGTTGCTCTCGACGTAGTCGACGATGTCCTGGTCCCACGCGAGGGCCTGGTCGCGGTCGAAGTGGCCACGCACGACCAGGCAGCCGCGGCGGCGCAGCAGGTCGAGTTGCCCGGCGGTGACGGTGCAGTTCGCGATGTCGGCGTAGTCGATGACCGGCCAGACGCTCTCGCCGCGACGGCGGGCGGCGTTGATGTCATCGACGGCGGCCTGGACCCGCTGTTCGACGACGGCGAAAACCTCATCGACCGTACGCCCGGAGGCCTCGATCCGGGCGCGCAGCGCGGCCTTGATCTCCCGGGTGGCCGCTTTGAGGTCGGCGGGGGTCTGCTCCCAGTGCGGCAGTGTGGTGCTGGTCGACACGGCGTCTCCTTCTAGTTAGCCCCCGTTACTTGAAAGACTTTACTGGGTCGAGCCTCTTCTAGGCAATAGCCCTGACTAGAATGTTGGCGTGGAGCCCACCTTGCCGTCGCAGGAGATCGTCCGGTCGCTCACCGACGAGCACGTGCTTCGCGCGTTGATGCAGCACCGTCGACTTACTCGCGCCGAGCTGGCCGTCGAGATCGGCATCTCCAAGCCGACCGCGGGGGAGAGCGTGCGCCGGCTGACCGAACGCGGCCTGGTGGCCGACACAGGTGAGCGCACCCCGGGTGGTCGCGGTCGCGGTCGGGTGGGCTCGTACTATGCGCTCGCGCCGGCGGTGGGCGTGGCGCTGGCCGTCGTCATCGCTCCGGAGGGTGTCGTGGCGGAGTGCCTGGACATCTACGGTGACACGGTGTCGCGCGCGGTCCGGCCGATCGACCGGCCGGCCCGCCCGAGCCAGGCTGCCGATGCGCTGGCCGCCGCGACCGTCGAGGTTCTCGCCGCAGCCGGCCGGCCGGCCCGGCTGGCCGTCGTCAGCGCGGCTGACCCGGTAGATCGCGCCACCGGCCGCCTGGTGCAGCTGCCCGACTCACCTTTCCTGGTCGGTGACCTCGACCCGGTCGCCGTCCTCGCGCCGCACGCGGGCGGCCCGGTCGTCGTCGACAACGACGTGAACTGGGCGGCGCTGGCCGAGCGGAACACCGCCCGCGACTTCGCTTACCTCTACTTGGGTGAAGGGCTGGGCTGTGCGATCGTCA
Source organism: Micromonospora sp. NPDC005194 (assembly GCF_040608335.1). Taxonomy (NCBI): domain Bacteria; kingdom Bacillati; phylum Actinomycetota; class Actinomycetes; order Micromonosporales; family Micromonosporaceae; genus Micromonospora; species Micromonospora sp. NPDC005194. The sequence continues at coordinate 86,931 of NZ_JBEXIA010000012.1, forward strand.
GCGACGGCGAGGTCCGCCGCGGGCATACCGGCCTGACCGGTGAGATCGCCCACCTGCTGACCGTCGGGCCGGGTGGTCGCGCGGTCCGGTTGATCGAGGTCTTCGGCGAGCTGGGTCTGCGCCGCGACGGCTCGACCGCGATCGACGTCGAGCGGCTCCTCGACAGCGACCCCGCGACGCGGGAGCTCATCGGCCAGGCCGTTGCCGGTGTCGTCGCCGCCGTGGTCGCGCTTGCCGACCCGCAGGAGATCGTTGTTGGCGGTTCGTGGGGCCCTGCCCTGATCGGTAGCATCCGCTCGGCGACAACACCGATGCCGCGCGAGGTCCCCGTGCGGCCCGCCGTGCTGACCGGCGAGCCGGTTCTGGCCGGTGTGCGCGCGGAGGCGCTCAACCGCCTCCGGTCAGCCATCACGACATCCAACACCGTGAACGTTCGTGGTCAAGGCACTAGATAGGCGCGGCAGCCTACGGTTGCGGGGTGAAGCTTGACTACTTTTCTGCCGCCGAAGGCGTCGACGTCGCGAGTGGCCGGGCAGACCTTTGTCACCTCGCTGACCTGGTAGCAAGCGGAGGCGAGCTGAGCCTTGCGCCGTCCGCTCACCCTCGGCATCTACGGGGTGTGCTCATCGAAGTGACGCAGGGCCCCGTCGTTATTGGTGTCGACGATCGCAGCTATCTCAGCATCCACGGTGGCGCGGAAAGCCGGTCGCTCCTCGCCGACCTGCTACGCGATGTAGCCAGCATGGACGACGGCGGCCACGTTCACCTGGAGTACTTCGAGGGTCACCATTTCCTGGCACCAGACAGCGTGCCGCTCATCGTCAACAGTCCGCATGGTGGGATGCCTCGGAGCTGATCAAGCGATGCCACGCACGAAACCGCCCCACAACATCATTTTTATTAGGAGTTGTAAGGCTACGTTTGTAGGCGTGCTGTAGATCGATGTGGAGCGTTGCGGGTCAGCTTGATGGGGTTCGCCGTAGTTCCGTCAATCGAGACCGGGCGCTGACCACATGGCCAGTTGAGCATGTTGCGGTTCTCGATGTTCAGGTACTGCTACCACGTCTCATCGTCGACGGCGCAGCCCGCTGTTTGCTCGCTGACCGCCTACCGATCGGCGTGAGCGGCCGACGCTCCGCTCCTACCGCTCGGAGCGGCGACGCCGCTGCCTTCGTCGTGCCCCGGTCAGGCCCTCGAAAAGCCGAAGCAGTTCACGATGGTGCTAAGCGAGATTAAGGCAGCCCCTGGTGCCGCCGTTCGGGCGCGGCACCGTCGCCTCGGGCCGGCAGCAGACCGGGCGACGTGAGCGGGCGCTATCAGCTGTGTCGGCGACGCGTGAGCGACGACGGCGAGGTCAGCCGGCCGGGGTGGGGCTTGCCGGGACAGGTAGCAGGTTGCGCTCTGCGAAGACCTTCTTGGCGACGAGCGTGGCGTTGACGGCCCGCGGCACGCCGCAGTAGACCACCGCCTGCAGCAGCGCCTCGACTATCTCCGACGGCGTCAGGCCCGCGTTGAGTGCCCCGTTGACGTGCACTTCTAGCTGGGCCCCGGCATCACCGAGGCCGGTCAGAATGCCGAGGGTGAGCAGCTCCCGGTCCCGGCGCGCGAGCTGGGGCCGGACGTAGAGATCCCCGTAGGACCAGGCGACGGAGCGACGGCTGAGCTCGGGCGAGACGTCGGCGAGGGCTTCCAGGAGTCTTTGCGCGGCGCCGCCGTCGGCCTGTCGCAGCGCCTCAAGACCCCGCTCGTACTGTTCGTCCTCCGCCATGCTCACGCCCCACCTCTGCCAATCGTCCTGTCGGCTGGACCGGCGGGTACCCATTGCCGTGCCGGACAAACGGGTCGCGTCCCGCGCGTCGGTCGATAGGGGGCGCGGCCAGTGAGATCAAGGAGGAGGTCCTCCAAGCTGCTTTGCCGAACCAGGACGCCGCCCGAGACGAGGCCGACGCGCTCACCTCAGCCTGCGCGGCGTCGCGATGGCACCTCGAAGCAGGAGGCCGGCCCGACCCAAGGGCGTCAGGCGCTGATCAAGTTGACCGTGCTCGCTGACGGCTGCCGGCGGTGTCGTGCCAATATTAGGGGAGCAGGCTGGGGAGCAGACGGATGCACTGAGGAGTCGGCTGCTGGCCGAGTGTGCGGACCTCCCCGATGCCCGCCAGGGGGCGGCTCGGCAGGGGCCGCCGCGCACCACGGCACAGCGGAGCATGTCGCCGCCTTTGGTCCGGGACTACGTCACCTCCACCTGACCGACGGCCGTCGCGACTGACAGGCCTCCGTGCCTGTCGCAACCAGCGCGATTGCAGCTCGGGCTCGCGATGGTTGAAGGGGGCGAGGCGGTGGTCCTGCTGAGGACGACCGGGCCAGCGCAAGACGTGTGTCCGTCGGGTCAGTGAATGCGGGGCGACGCGGTACGTCCTCAGCGGTACCCGTGTGGACGCCGTGCGCGAAGGAACACCGTGGCCATCGTGCGCCGCGTCGGCGTACCGGCCGCGGCCAGGGCGGTCATGTATGTGTCGAGACGCTCGCGATCGTCGTCGGTCAGGGCGGCGGCGATCGCTTCGCCGTACGTGGGGACCAGGGGGTTGGGTGCCACTCGCTTGAGTGCCTCCCAGTCCCCGATCGGGTCGGCGGGCACGTCGACCTGGGCGCGGTAGCTCAGCTCCACCGCCTCGAAGCCGGCGGATACTGCCCAGTCGACCAGGTCACGCTCGTCGAAGTCCATCATCGGTCGGGTGGTTTCCGCGGTGGTGCTCCGGTAGACGTCGCTGACCTTGGCGATCAGGTCGTTGACGGGCGAGTTGCCCAAGCCGAACAGATCATCGGGCCGGAGCCGCTCCGCGAAGCCATTGATGGGCTCGAACAGGGACATCCGTCCGCCCGGCCGCAGGACCCGGAAGAACTCCGCGAAGGCGGCGGTCTTGCGGTCGGAGTAGATGAGCACCGAGCGAGTGGTCACGACGTCGACAGAGGCGTCAGCGATTCCGGCGAGGTCATCGGCCGGCGCGACCACAAAGTTGCACCGCTCGTCGCCACCGGCGGTGCGCCGGCACTCGTCGAGCACATCCGGTGAGACATCGCTGAAGATGACTCGGCCGTCCGGGCCGAGCCGATCCAGCGCGCCGAACGCGATCAGTCCCGTCCCGCAGCCCACGTCGAGGACCACGTCGTCGGCCACCAGCCCGGCTCCCTCAAGGACGCCATCACGGAACGCCGCCAGATCCAGGGCGTTACGGGCGCGCAGGCCCGCGCTGTTGCCGTCCCGGCGGGCAAGGAGCCACTGGGCCCACTTGTCCCTCGCCACCGGGTCAGCGTAACCCCCGACGCATACCCGGACGATCGTTCGCGAACAGCGAGAACGTGGAGTCGGGCAACGCCACGCCGTCGTCGGTCGCCGCCAGGCGGTGGCGCCGGACGCTGTGACGCGGCATCACGTTGTGGCGCGGATCGTTGTCTCCGGCCGGACGACAGGCGTCAAGCCCGGCTCAGGCCGAGCGCCTCGTCCACCCGGTCCAGCACCGTCATGTCGTCGTGGCCGACGCCGCGCAGCAGGTCGATGGCGGTCGCCCGGATCTGTCCGACGATCATGGTGACCGGCAGCGGCGGATCGGACCGCAGCAGGCCCGCGGCGATCCGGACCGCTTCCAGGGCCACCGCGTCGGCCCGCTGCGCATGCCGGTCGGCGTCGGCGCCGCTCAGGTCGCTGGCCAGCGCCTCCCCGGCCGACCGTACGGCGGCGGTCAGCGCGCCAATCGCGGCGGCCAGCTCCGGCGGTGTGGCGGTGTGCCGGCGGGTCAGGGTCACAGCGGCCCGGGCCAGCACCCGGATGTTGCGGGCGGCGTAGTCGAGCTGCCGCAGCGTCCCTTCCACGTCGGCGAGCTTGCCCAGGTGCCGGCGGCGCAGCCCCAGCCGCAGCGTCTCACCGGTGGCGAGCACGGCGGTCTGCAGCTGGGCGACGCAGTCGTCCACCTGCCGGGCTTGGTCCAGCGCGGCGCGGGCGGCATCCTCGTCGCAGCCCTGCAGCGCCGCGTTCACCTCATCGAGCAGGTCGGCCAGGTCGGTGTAGCTGCACCGAGCCTGGGCCACCAGCGGCGCCAGCGGGTCGCGGGCGGTCATCAGCTGGCTGGCGGCCAACGCGACCGCGCCGCCGATGAGCGCGTCGACGAAGCGGAACGGCATCAGCGTCCCGTGCGGTGCGGCGACCACGACCAGGTACATGGCCGAGACGGTGGCCTGCACGACCAGGGCACGGCGGGCACCGATCACCACGAGCGTCGTGGTGGTCAGTACCAGCACCAGCAGGACCGTGCCGGTGCCCGGGCCCAGCGCGTACACCAGCAGCTCCGCGACGAGCACGGCGGCGGCCACGGCGAGCAGGATCTCGACGGTCTGACGCAGCCGTCGACCGCGGGACTCACCGAGCACGACGAGCGCAGCGGTCGGGGCGTAGAACGGGTCCGGGTGACGGATCACCACCGCTGCCACGATCCAGGCGACCACCGCGGCGGCGGTCAGCTCGACCACGGTCATCCCGTCGCCCCGCAACCGCGCGACGGCGTCGCGCCCCCACGTCCGCACCGGTGATACCCCTTCCGCCCAGCGGACCGGGGACGGCCGCCGCTTGATCTTCCGCGAGAACGGGCACTACCCCGCCCGTGACCTGCTCAATCGTCAGGTGGTGGGCGGCACTCGGGATGGAAGGCCGGTCGCGGTCAGTCGTCTCCGTCGAACTCGGCCGCGTCGACGAGGCCGCCCAGGAACGTCTCGAAGTCGGGGGCGATGACGGTGATCTGGTAGTCCCACTCCTGGTCGACGTGTACGACCGTCGGCTCGCCGGGGGATCGGTAGTCGAGAGCGATCATGTCGTGGCCCGCTGAGGGGCAGTCGGCGATGTAGACGCCGATGTCGGGGTAGGCCCACTCCGTCGTCCAGAACGCGTTCCCGAGTTCGCCGCACAGGCTGAAGGAGGCGGTGTCACCGATCGCCGCCAGTGTGTACACCGCCACGTGGCCTGCCGACCAGGAGGTCCGGCTGGGCGAGGGGTGGGCGTCCCGGGCCAGCACCCCGCCGTTGTGGCGCCCGGCCAGGTCGACGTACGCAGCGGGTAGCTTGTGTCCGAGCTGCGCCTGCACCTCACGCAGAAGCTCGTCGGTGAGCGGGTTTTCCAACGGACCGGAGGTGTCGAAGATGATCGTGGGATCGAGCACTCGTCGACGGTAGTCGCTCTGCCAGGCTGAATTGACGGGCCCAGCTGGACGTCCGGCATGAGCGTGCCTGAACCTCGACGACTCGGCGTGCCAACGCCAGCGCGTCCACGCCGGGGCGGTACAGCGACGCCCACAACTGGGCGTCAAGCTCTACTGCGGCCCTCTCCCACGGCTGCGCTGGCTCCACCGGCTTTCCCTTCTCTTCCTTGACCCGTCGGTACACCGCTCGCTCCTGGGCTCTCCTCGCGAGGCCCATGAAGTCCGTGATCAGAATGAACGGCCGACGGTCGATCGGAAACGCCCAGGGCATGGTCCGGTGTCGTCCTCCACCACCAGCAACCTGCTCACCCCGAAAATTAGCCTTTCCCCCGGATATCCGCCCGCCGTGGTCCTCAGCAAGTTTTCAGGCCGCATGCCGCACCTTGGTCAACGTCACCGGCCGCCGACCGCGGTCGTCCGAGCGTCGACTGGAGTTTTCATGGAGTACCTGGCAACGCGTTCGCGGGGCTGGCTGACCAAGGTGCCGGCGATCACCGCCACGTTCTGGGTCATCAAAGTCCTGTCGACCACGATCGGGGAGACGTTCGCCGACTACCTCTCCGTCAACGTGGGGCTCGGCCCGCTCGTCACCACCGCGGTGATGATCGCCGTGCTCGCCGCCGCGCTCACCGTGCAGTTCCGTACGCGCAAGTACACCCCGTGGATCTACTGGCTGTGCGTGGTGCTCGTCAGCATCGTCGGCACCCAGATCACCGACTTCTTCACCGACACCCTCGGCGTCAGCCTGTACGTCAGCACCGCGGTCTTCTCGGTCATCCTGGCCGTGGTCTTCATGATCTGGTATCGCCAGGAGCGCACTCTGGCGATCACCTCGATCGACACACCGCGGCGCGAGGGCTTCTACTGGGCCGCGATCCTCACCACGTTCGCACTCGGCACCGCGGCCGGCGACCTGGCCACCGAGGCGCTCAGCCTGGGCTTCCGCAACGGCACACTGATCTTCGGCGGCCTCATCCTGCTCACCTGGATCGGCAACCGCGCCGGCGCTTCCACCGTGCTGACGTTCTGGATCGCGTACGTCCTCACCCGCCCGCTCGGCGCGTCCCTGGGCGACCTGCTGACCCAGTCCAAGGACTTCGGTGGCCTCGACCTGGGCGGCAGCGCGACCAGCCTGCTGTTCTTCGCGGTCATCCTGGTGCTGGTTGGCCGGGAGCAGGTGCTGGCCAATCGGCACGGGGTGGCGGCCAAGGGTGACGGTCCGCTCGGCGGACGCCGCCCGGACTACGCCTGGGCGGCCGCCGGTGTCGCGGCTGTCGTCATCGCCGGCTTCGGCCTCAGCGCCCTCCGCCCGGGGGCAGGCAGCACGGACGCGCAGACCGTCACCGTCGCTCAGCCCGACGGGGCGACGCAGGCTGCCGCCCAGCCGGTGCACCCCACTACCCGCCTGGGAGACCTGACCGGCTTCGCCAGGATCGCCGGCGACATGCAGGCCATGGTTGCCCGTAACGACCTCGCGGGTGGCCGGACCCGCGCCAAGGACCTGGAGGTGCGCTGGGACGACGCCGAGGCCGGCCTCAAACCCCGCGATCCGGCGAGTTGGCACAGGCTCGACAGCGAAATCGATGCCGTCCTGACCTCGCTGCGAGCCGGACAGCCGAGCCCAGCCGACTGCTCCGCCAACCTGCGGGCCCTCACCACCACCCTGAACCAATTCGACGGCGTGTGACTCCACGCCGACCCAGGCCGCCGGCCCATCTCAGTGCCCCCGCTGGGATGGGCCGGCCCACGGCTTTCAGCACCTCTTAAATGCGCCACCCAGGGAGATTGGCCAGCGTGAACTATCAGCTCGTCGAACTGATCAACGGCGCCGCGGGTCGGGCCGACAGCGTAGACGACGTGATGGAGTTCGCCGCGACCTGGTTGATCTATCCGGGTTTCGCGGTCGCCGCCGTGCTCGGGGGCCGGGCCCTGCTCGACCGTCGGATCCGCCCGGTGGTCCAGCTCGGCGCCGCGCTCGTTCTGGCGTTCGGGTTCGCCGTCGTGCTCTCACACATCAGCGCCCAGGGGCGGCCGTTCCAGAGCCATCAGGTGCACCAGCTCATCGCGCACGACCCCGGTGTCTCGCTGCCCAGCGATCACGCAACGGCGGCGTTTACGCTGGCGTTCGGCGTGTACGCGTTCCTGGGCCGCCGCTGGGGTGTCGTGCTGGCCGTCGCGGCGCTGGCGATCGGCTTCGCCCGGATCTGGGTCGGCGTGCACTATCCGAGGGACATCGTCGCTGGGGCAATCATCGGCGGTGTGGCGGTCCTCGAAGTGGTGGCCGCCGCGCGGTTCGGGCTCGCGCTCGCGGCCACGAACAGGCAAGCGCACCAGAACGTAGAGCCCGTCTCTTCTCTCAATGCGTGGGTGCTCTGGTGAATCAGGGAACGATCTCCGCCGGACCCACGCTGGCCCGTCGTGCTGGTGGCGCTGGTCGCCCGGCTCGGGGAAAGCCGTGGGGGCGCGACGGCGTCGCTCCGGGCGATCCTGCAGCTGGTGGTCGTCTCGTTGCTGATCGCCGCCGTGCTGCGTTCCTGGTGGGCCACTGCCGGGTTCCTCGCGGTGATGCTGCTGGTCGCCGGCGTCACCGCGGCCCGCAGGGTGAGCACGTTCCGGCTCGGGTGGCTCGCGATCATCCCGATCACGGCCGGGGCGCTGCCGGTCGGCGCGCTGATCGTCGGGGCCGGAACGATGCCGCTGACCGAGGTGGCGGTCCTGCCGATCGCCGGCATCCTGATCGGCGGCGCGATGACCGCGACGTCGCTGTCTGGCCGTCGGACTCCAATGAGTTACGGGATCGGAAGGGCGAGTACGAGGCGGCGTTGGCGCTCGGCTTCCTGCCTCGCGAGGCCGCGCTCGAGGTGTGCCGGCCTGTCGCCGGTCAGGCCCTGGACCAGACCCGGACCGTGGGTCTGGTCACGCTGCCCGGTGCTTTCGTCGGAGTGCTGCTCGGCGGTGGCTCCGCCGTGCAGGCCGGCGCCACTCAGCTGCTGGTGCTGATCGCGTTGCTGGCGGCGGAGGCGATCGTCGTCGGGCTCACTCTGGAACTGGTTGCCGGCGGGATGCTTCGTCGGCCGGTGGCTCCATAGCCGTCCGCGGCCGGGCCGGGCGGAGTTACAGGAACAGCACACCGGCCGCGTACGCCACCCAGACCGCGACCTCGAGCCAGGTGGCCGTGGGTGTGATGTTGGCTGAATACGGGCGACTCTCCACCAACTAGAGGTGCTCGCGGTATGGAGAACAGCGACGGCCAAGTGCGTGGCCCAGGTCCCGCAGGAGGGTGCCCAGCCGCTCGGTCTCCTCGGCGGTGGGCGGAGTGATGGCTGCGCCAGCCGCAATGTGCTCTCCGGCCTCGTGCAGCGTGACGTACAGATCTTCGGCGGTTGCGCGGTCCAGCCGCAGAACGATGTCATCCCGCATCCGTAGACCCTAATCGCACTTCACGCTCCACCGCTTCGGCAGGGCCGGAATCCGCGGCTTTGCTGCTGACAACGCGCACGGCTGACAACGCGCACGGCGACGTCCACATATGCGGAGCCCCGCGGAGAGGCTTGAGTTGCTCGTGGGCTGGGGCGGCCGCAGCCGCCCCGATGACCCTACTGGCGTATCGGTGCGGATCGGGTTGGAGCTACGGGCGCGCTCGCAGGCGGCAGCGCCTGCCACGCAGCCGAGGGTCGACGCCGCGTGAGCACGGTTAAAGATCAAGCTAGGTCCCGCTCGTCCTGCCAGGTGCCGACCGGTGTGGCTTTCTGTGGTCCGTCTCTTGACTTCCCCTAAAGTCGGGCGTAAACAAAGCACAAGCAAAACGAAACGGCGGTGAAACAACAACATGTACGCCGAAGAACGACAGCAGGAGATCCTCCGCATCGCCCGAGAGATGGGCCGGGTCGAGGTGGCGGGCTTGGCCGACGGGCTCAACGTGACGTCGGAGACCATCCGCCGCGATCTCACCATCCTGGAGCGGGCCGGGGTGCTGCGTCGAGTCCACGGTGGAGCTATTCCGGTCGAACGGCTCGGGTTCGAGCCCGCGCTGGCGGCGCGTGACGCGGTGCTGATCGAGGAGAAGGAGCGCATCGCCAAGCTCGCCCTGAGCGAGGTGCCGGAGGAGGGCGCGATCATCCTCGACGCCGGCACCACGACCGCCCGGCTGGCCCAGCTGCTGCCGGTGGACCGAGAGCTGACCGTCGTGGTCAACTCGCCGGTCATCGCCACGACCCTCGGTACCTATGCCAACCTCAACGTCCTGCTGCTGGGTGGACGGGTCCGCGGGAAGACCCTGGCGACCGTCGACGACTGGGCGCTGTCGCCGTTGGCGGACCTCTACGTCGACGTCGCGTTCGTCGGGACCAACGGCATCTCGGTCGAGCGCGGGCTGACCACCCCGGACCCGTCCGAGGCTGCGGTGAAGCGGGCGATGGTTCGTGCGGCCCGCCGCACGGTGGTGGTCGCCGATCACACCAAGCTCGGCAACGATTACTTCGCCCGGTTCGCTGAGCTGGCCGACGTCGACCTGCTCATCACCGACAGCCGTGCCGACGTCGACCTGGTCGGTGACCTGGAGTCCGCGAATGTCCGGGTGGTACGCGCATGATCGTCACCGTCACCCTCAACCCCAGCCTCGACCGGGCCGTGGAGGTCGACTCACTCACCCGGGGCGAGGTCATCCGGGCTGCCACAGCTCACCTTGACCCCGGCGGCAAGGGCGTCAACGTATCCCGTGCACTGCTGGCCAACGGGGTGCCGTCGGTAGCGGTGTTGCCGTCCGGCGGTGACGAGGGCAATCAGCTCATCCGCCTACTCCAGGCGGAGGGTGTGGAGGTCCTCGCCGTGTCGATCTCCGGACGGACCCGTTCCAACATCACCCTGGCCGAGCCCGACGGCACGGTCACCAAAATCAACGAGCCTGGCCCGGCCATGTGCCGCGCCGAGTTCGACGAGGTGATCGACCGTGTGCTCGCCCGCGCCAGCGGTGCCGACTGGGCCGTGCTGTGCGGCAGCGTCCCGCCCGGCCTGCCCGCCGACGCTTACGCTCAGTTGTGCCGGAAGCTGCGCGCTGCCGGCGTCAGGGTCGCCGTCGATACCAGCGGTCCTGCCCTGCGCGAGGCCGCTCTGGCTGGGGCGACCCTGCTCAAGCCCAACCGCGACGAACTGGCCGAAGTGGTCGGCACCCCGCTGAAGGACCTCGGCGATGTGGTCGATGCCGCTCAGTGCCTGCGGGCATGGGGAGCCGGCACCGTCGTGGCCAGCCTCGGCGCTGACGGCGCTGTCCTGGTCAACGCCGAAGGGGTCCGCACCGGCACCTGTCCGGTCGCCCGGCCCCGTAGCACCGTCGGTGCCGGCGATGCGCTGCTCGCCGGGTTCCTCGCTGCGGGGGCGCAGGGTGCCGCCGCCCTCGCTGAGGGCCTGGCCTGGGGCGCCGCCGCGGTGAGCCTGCCCGGCAGCCGGATGCCCGGGCCGGCGGATCTGTTCCGCCACGACGTCACCATCCACACCTAGCCGGACGACCTTCTTCCCCCTGCGGCTGTCTGGACCGCCCCTCATGAAGGAGATACCCCCGTGACCTCCTCTTCCTACACACCAGAAGTAAAGGGCCAGGGCCCCAAAGCCACCGTGCAACGCCTCGGCGGCTACCTGGCCGCGATGGTCATGCCCAACATCGGCGCGTTCATCGCCTGGGGCCTGATCACCGCACTGTTCATTCCGACCGGCTGGCTGCCCAACAAGACCCTGGCGGAACTGGTCGGCCCGATCATCAGCATCCTGCTACCGGTGCTCATCGGCTACACCGGCGGCCGGCTGGTCCACGGCCAGCGCGGTGCCGTCGTGGGCGCGGTGGCGACCATGGGCCTCGTCGTCGGCGCGGACGTGCCGATGATCCTCGGCGCGATGATCATTGGGCCGCTCACGGCCTATCTCCTCAAGCTGTTCGACAGCCTGGTCGAGAACAGGATCCGCCCCGGCTTCGAGATGCTTGTCGACAACTTCAGCGCCGGCATCATCGGCGCCGCGATGGCCATCGGCGGCGTCTACGGCATCGGCCCGGTGGTCGAATGGCTCACCAAGCAGGCCGGCGCAGGCGTCGACTGGCTCGTCGGCAAGGACCTGCTGCCGCTGACCTCGGTGCTCGTCGAACCCGCCAAGGTGCTCTTCCTCAACAACGCCATCAACCACGGCGTATTCGGCCCGCTGGGCATCGCCGAGGCCGCCGACAAGGGCAAGTCGATCCTGTTCATGATCGAGTCGAACCCCGGCCCCGGCCTCGGTCTGCTGCTCGCCTTCATGCTCTTCGGCCCCCGCGCGCTGCGCCCCAGCGCTCCGGCCGCGATCATCGTGCAGTTCCTCGGCGGCATCCACGAGATCTACTTCCCGTACGTGCTGATGAAGCCGAAGCTGATCCTCGCCATGATCGCCGGGGGCGCGGCCGGCGTCGGCACCTTCGTGATCACCGGTGCGGGCCTGGTCGCCACCCCCTCGCCGGGCAGCATCTTCGCCTACCTCGCGGTCACTCCCAAGGGCGGCCACTTCGGGGTCATTCTCGGCGTCGTGATCGCCGCCGCCGTCACCTTCGCGGTCGCCTCGGCCCTGCTCGGCTTCGGGCGCGGCGAGCCCGCAGCGGACGCTGTCGGCCCGGACGAAGAGGTGGCTGTCCGCCCAGAGCAGGAAAGGGCTGTCGACCCCGACGAGACCCTCGACAAGCCGGCGAAGCAGGAGGTCTGAACAGATGCCCACCATCAACGGCACCGAAATCAAGAAGGTCGTCGTCGCCTGCGACGCCGGCATGGGCAGCAGCGTGATGCTGGCCAGCCAACTTCGGCGGCAACTGGCGAAGAATGCGGTGACCGTCGAGCACACCCCGGTCAACTCGATCCCGGCGGACGCAGACGTGGTCATCTGCCACCAGGGGCTCGCCGCGCGGGCCCGGGTCAGCGCACCCGACAAGGTGATCGTGCCGATCCAGGTGTTCATCGGCGACCCGGCCGTCACCAGGGTCGTGAACGCGGTACAGCGCGGTGGTGAGCTGAGTGGCTGAGCTGCTGGCCCGTGACGCGATCCGGCTCGACGAGCGGGCCCGATCGCGGGACGAAGCGATCAGCCGCTGCGGCGCGGTACTCGTCGAGGTCGGCGCGGTCGCCCCGGCGTACGTGGACGCGATGCTCGCCCGCGAGCGGAGCGTCTCCACGTACATCGGGGAGGGCGTCGCCATCCCGCACGGCACGCTGAACAGCAAGGAGTCGGTCCAGCGCGACGCCCTCGCGGTGCTGCGCTTCCCGGACGGCGTCGACTGGGACGGCTTCGACGTGCGGGTCTGTGTCGCCATCGCCGCGGCCGGCGACGGGCACGTGGACATCCTGGCCCAACTCGCCTCGGTGTTGATGGACCCGGCGCAGGCGCAGCGGCTACGAGAGTCGACGAGCGCCGATGACGTGATCGCTATCCTCGAAGGGAACCCCTCGTGAAGGTTGTCCGATTCCACGCACCCGGTGACGTCCGCATCGAGGACGCGCCCGAGCCCACGCCGGGCCCCGCCGACGTGAAGATCCGCGTCCGCGCATGCTCCACCTGCGGCACCGACGTGAAGATCTCCCGCTTCGGCCACCACCACATCGCCCCGCCGCGCGTCATGGGCCACGAGATCGCCGGCGAGATCACCGAAGTCGGTGACGACGTCACGGGCTGGCGGCCGGGGGACCGGGTCCAGGTCATCGCCGCCATCCCCTGCGGTACGTGCGCCGAGTGCCAGCGCGGCCGGATGACCGTGTGCCCCAACCAGGTGTCGATGGGATACCACTTCGACGGCGGGTTCGCCGAATACGTGGTCGTGCCCCACAACGTCCTCGCCGTCGACGGGCTCAACCGGATCCCCGAGGGACTCAGCTTCGCCGAGGCGTCCGTCGCCGAGCCCCTCGCCTGCGTCCTCAACGGCCAGAACCTCGCCGGTGTGGGGGAGGGCGACGACGTGGTCGTCGTGGGCGCCGGGCCGATCGGCTGCCTGCATGTCCGCCTGGCCCGGGCGCGCGGCGCGGCCCGGGTGCTCCTCGTCGACCTCAACCGCGAACGCCTCGACCTGGCCGCCAACCTGGTGCAGCCGGACGCGGCGATCTGCGGCGCCGAGACCGACGTCGTCGACGCGGTGCTCAAGCTCACCGAGGGCCGGGGTGCCGACGTCGTCATTACCGCCACGGCCGCTGGCGCCGCCCAGGAGCAGGCGGTGCAGATGACCGCGCGGCAGGGCCGGATCAGCTTCTTCGGCGGCCTGCCGAAGGACAAGCCGGTCATCTCCCTGGACTCCAACCTCGTGCACTACCGCGAACTGACCATCGTCGGTGCCAACGGCTCCAGCCCGGAACACAACAAGGAGGCGCTGCGACTCATCGCCAACGGCTCCGTGCCGGTCGCCGATCTCATCACCCACTGCCTGCCGCTCGACCGCGCCCTCGACGCCTTCGGCATCGTGGCGCGCGGCGAAGCGATCAAGGTGACGATCGAACCGTAGGAGGATCCGTTGCCCACCAGAACAGTCCTCGTCGGCTCCGCCAGCGGGCTGCACGCCCGCCCGGCGGCGCTGTTCGTCGCCGAAGCGGCGAAGCAGCCGGTGCTGGTCACCATCCGCACCGGCGACAAAAAACCCGTGCCGGCCCGCAGCATGCTCGCCGTGCTGTCGCTCGGCGCCAGGAAGGGCACCGAGGTCACCCTGGAGGCCGACGGCGACGGCGCGCAGGCCGCCGTCGACACCCTGGCCGACCTCCTCGAACGTGATCTGGATGCCGTCGATGCGTGAACTTCGGGGAATCGCGGCCAGCCCTGGCGGTGCGGCGGGGCCGGTCTACCGGCTGGCTCCGCCGCCGGCCCTGCCGCCGTTGGCGGAGACCGTTGATCCCGCAGCCGAGAAGGCGGCCGTGCGGGAAGCGGTCCTCGCCGTCGCCGCCGACCTGACCCGTCGCGCCGACACCGCCCTGGACGCGACCGCCGCCGAGGTCCTGCGCGCCCAGGTGATGATGGCGCAGGACGAGACGCTCATCGACGCGGCCGACATCGCCATCGACGGCGGTGCGGACGCGCCGCATGCGATCACCGACGTGCTCGCCGTGCATCGGGCCGCCTTCGAAGCCGCGGGCGGGTACCTCGCCGAGCGGGTCAGCGACCTGGACGACCTGCGGGACCGCCTCGTCGCCGCGTGCCTGGGGCTGCCGATGCCGGGCGTGCCGAACCCTGGCCACCCGTACCTGCTCATCGCCCGCGACCTGGCGCCCGCCGACACCGCCGGCCTCGAACCGGCCCTGGTGCTGGGCCTGGTCACGGCCGAGGGCGGCCCGACCAGCCACACCGCGATCCTGGCCCGGACACTCGGCATCCCGGCCGTGGTCCGCTGCGCGGGCATCCTGGACGTGACCGACGGCACGCTGGCCACTCTCGACGGGGCGAGCGGCGTCGTGGTGGCCGGCGTCTCCGCCGACACGGTGACCACTGTCAACGCGGACCGACTCGCGGAGATCGAACGCCGCGCCCGCTCCCAGGGCCCGGGGCGGACCGCAGACGGCCATCCCATCGCGCTACTGGCCAACATCGGCTCCGCCCGCGACCTCACCGGCGAGGTGGAAGGCGTCGGCCTGTTCCGCACCGAGCTGCTCTACCTCGACCGCAGCGACCCGCCGTCGCACGAAGAGCAGGTCGCCGCGTACCGCGACGTCTTCGCCGCGCTGCCCGGCCGCAAGATCGTCGTACGCACCCTCGACGCCGGCGCTGACAAGCCGCTGCCGTTCCTGCGTCTGGCCGATGAACCCAACCCTGCGCTGGGCATCCGCGGCCTGCGGGTCGCGCGGCAGACACCCGCCGTACTCACCACGCAGCTGGCCGCGATCGCGACGGCGGCTGCGGCGGCGGACGCCGACGTGTGGGTGATGGCGCCGATGGTCGCCACGGCGGCGGAGGCGGCCGCGTTCACCGAGTCCTGCCGCGAGCACGGCCTGCCAACCGCCGGCGTGATGATCGAGGTGCCGGCCGCTGCCCTGCGTGCCAGCCAGGTGCTTCGCCACGCGGACTTCCTCAGCATCGGCACCAACGACCTCAGCCAGTACACGTTCGCCGCTGACCGCATGTGCGGCGACCTCGCTGACCTGCTCGACCCGTGGCAGCCCGCGCTGATCGCGCTCCTCGCCTCCTGCGCGGCAGCCGGCGTCGAGGCGGGCAAGCCAGTTGGCGTGTGTGGAGAGTCCGCAGCGGATCCCAACTTCGCTCTGGTGCTGGCAGGCCTGGGCATCACCAGCCTGTCCATGGCGCCCCGCAGCATTCCGGCGGTGCACGAGTCCCTGGCCGCGCACACCCTGGACGAGTGCCGCCAGATCGCCGGGGCGGCCCTTGCTGCCCCCAGCCCGGAGGCAGCCCGGGCGGCGGTGGCCGCGCTTCGCGCCAGCTCCGGTTGGGCGACGGCGTTTCCGTGCGGCGAGCCGGTCGTGGCCACCGGCGATTCGTCGTTCAGATCGTCCAGCCCCAGGGATCGCTAAGGGATGTCTCGTGACCCGACCTCCATCTCGGAAGTGTGACCGCTGAACCATCTGGTCGGGGTAAAGGGCATGGCCGGTCGTCAAGGACTGGTGCCGGCGAGGCCGGATTGGTGGGGCCGGATCGTCGGCAGGTACTCATCCGACGCCTGCGCCGCAGCCGAGGTGATCGGCTGCTCTACAGTCGGCTGCATCGGTCGACGGGAGGGCCCTTCATGGACGCAAGCGACGGGACGATGTTCCGTACGTCCGCCCGCCTCATGTTCCTGTTCAGGCTGGTGATCGGCTTGCTGGCCTGGGCTCTTGTCCAAGTCGTTCTATCACTCGTTGCTGGGCGGCCGCCTGCCGACCTGACGAACATCGTCGCGTCAGGCGTCCTCTACGCCGTCCTCCTCAGCGCTTTCTCGCTCGCCCTGCACCGAAGGAACTGGTCATCTGTCGACGTAACCGGTCCGGCGTTGAGGCTCGCCGAGCGGGGGCGGATGGCCGTTCTCCCGTGGCAGGCCATCCAGTCGGCGATGGTCCGCCGTCCTGGTCCGTTCGCCGTCCTTGAGGTCACTCTGCTCCCCGCAGCGGTCGTGCCGTCTGCCACGACACTTCGTCCACGGCTCCGTGCGGGACAGCCTGTCTACACGGTCAGCGTCGGCTTGCTTAGGCCCGCGACCGGCGTCCTGCGCGCCGAACTTGCCCGGCACCTGCCCCAGGTAGCCTCCCAATCCTGAATCCTGCCAAGCGAACGCCCCGTAACCCCGATGATCATCCGGTAAGGACGATCATCGAGGATGCCTGTGTGCAGGTGATCTCCGCAGCCCACCCGGAGTGGATCTTCCCGTTCACGGGTCTGCAGCCGGCCCCTTAGGTCGCCCGCAGCTGGGCTCTGCCGTACGGTCGACGCAGCAGGTCGCCGGGTCCGCGCCGGCGGATCGGGTGCGGGCCTGGGCGCGCTGGTGCTCTGGGGGACTCCAGCGGTACGCCTCGGCGAGCGTCTCCCGGCGGCGCCGGCGGAGGCGCCGATCAGCGGGACGCGGCGACGTCGCTCAGGATCCTCGCCAGCTCGTCCGGGGCGTCGCGCATGAGGTTGTGGCCGCCGGCCAGCGCGTGCGTGGTCCAGCGGGGGTCCTCGCTCAGCCTGCGGTAGGTCGGGGTGAACGGCGACTGTCGGCATCAGCGAGTACGGCGGGCGGCGCCCCAGCGAACTCTCCGGCGGCCAGCAGCAGCGAGTCGCGGTCGCCCGCGCGCTGATCACCCGTCCGGACATGGTGGGCAGCGGACGAGCCGACCGGCGCGCTGGACACCCGATCCAGCAAACGGGTTCTGGAGTTGCTGCGAAACGTCGGTACGCCGGGAAGCTCGCGTCGCCGGCACGGCGTCGTGCCCTGCCCTGATTGTCGCCGCCCACGCCACGACAGCCGCTCTACCTGATGCCCGATGGTACGGGGTAGCGGTCCACCCGAGTGCCGACGCACAGGCGGCGGCACGGCGACGCCAGGGGTTGTGGCGGGTCGACACGGCCTGATGCGCGGGGCCGACCGTGGCGGTGCCGCGATCGAATTCGGTGGCGGCGGTCGCAGCGGACGTGCGAACCTCAAGACGCCGCACCGCTGCACCCCGGTGGAGCACGTCGGCCACAACGACCATGACGAGGAGTGACAATGCGAGCAGCTTCCACGTTCCGGACCCTTGACCGTCCTACCGTGGAGTTCTGCTTTGGCATTGTTGAACCTTGGAATCGTCGCCCATGTTGACGCCGGCAAGACCAGCCTGACCGAGCGCCTGCTCTACGAGGCAGGCGCCGTGTCCCAGTTGGGCAGCGTCGACGCCGGCACGACACGGACCGACTCGATGGAGCTGGAGCGCCGGCGCGGCATCACCATTCGGGCGGCCGTCACGTCGATCGCCATCGGTGATCTGAGCATCAACCTGCTGGACACCCCCGGCCATCCGGATTTCATCGCGGAGGTCGAGCGGTCGCTGGCAGTGCTCGACGCCGCCGTGCTCGTGGTGTCGAGCGTCGAGGGGGTCCAGCCGCAGACCGTCGCCATCTGGCGGGCGCTGCGCCGCATCGGTGTACCGACGGTCTTCTTCCTGAACAAGGTGGACCGCCGCGGCGCCGACGTCGACCGGGTGCTGACCCAGGTACGCCAGCGGCTCGGGGCGCGTCCGGTATTGCTCACCACGGTCACCGGCCAGATCGGGCGCGACGTCCGGGTGCGGGCCGTCGGCCTCGACGCCGAACCGGTGCTGGAGGCGGTGGCGGAGGTCGACGACGCGGTGGCGGCGCGGTGGCTGACAGACGAGCCGGTACGCATCCGCGACGTCCGCCGTGCGATCCGGAACGCGGTGCGCCGCGCCGAGCTCACCCCGGTGGCGTGCGGTTCGGCGATCACCGGAGCAGGGGTACGGCAGCTGTGCCATCTCCTCGCCGACCTGCTGCCGCGTGGCGAGCAGCGGGACGGTCCGCTGGCGGGCACGGTCTTCGCCGTCGATCGGGACGGCCACGGCCGGCGGGCCTGGCTGCGATTGTGGTCCGGCCGTCTGCGGGTGCGAGATCGGGTGCAGCTGGCCGGGGCCCGCCCGCAGACGGTGACCCAGATCGCCGTCATCGAGCCCGAAGGCGTGCTGGTGCGCCCCTCGGTGTCCGCCGGTCAGATTGCCGCGGTGCGTGGCGTCTCGGCCCGGGTCGGCCAGCACATCGGGGACCCGCCTCGGCGGCACGGCTATCGGTTTCCGCCGCCCACCCGGCAGGCGGTCGTCGAGCCGGTGAATCCGGAGCAGCGCCTGGCGATGTTCGCCGGCCTGGCCGAGCTGGCCGACGAGGACCCGCTGGTGGACCTGCGGCTCGACGAGCAGCAGGCGGAGGCGGTGATCCGTCTGCACGGGGAGGTCCAGAAGGAGGTGCTGGCCGCCCTCCTGGAGGACCGGTACGGCGTCCGGGTGCGCTTCTCCGGCACGCTGACGGCCTGCATCGAGCGGGTCGTCGGCACCGGAGCCTTCGAGGAGCGGGTGCACGAGCGCGGCAACCCGTACCTGGCCGGGCTCGGGCTACGGATCGAGGCCTCCCCGGTCGGGCACGGCATCGACTTTCGTCCCGGTGTCGAACCCGGCCGGCTGCCACCGGCATTCGTCGCCGCCACGGAGGAGGGCGTGCGGGCCGCGCTGCGGCAGGGTCGGCACGGCTGGCCGGTCACCGACTGTGTGGTAACCATGACGGCCTCCCGGTACCTCCCGCGACAGAGCAGGCCGCATCAGAAGTTCGACAAGTCCATCTCGACCGTGGCGGCGGACTTCCGCAACCTCGCCCCGGTCGTGGTCGCCGCGGCGCTGCGCCAAGCCGGTGCCCGGGTGTGCCAGCCGATCGAGCGGTTCGACGTCAACCTTCCCCAGCACGCGGTGGAGGCGGTGCTGGCGCTGCTCGTCAGGCGGGGAGGGGTGGTCCACGAGACCGCCGTCGCCGGCGGTTACCTCGAGGTGAGCGGCACCCTGCCGTCCTCCCGGGTGCCGCAGGTCGTCGCCGCTCTTCCCGACCTCACCGGCGGGGAGGCTGTCCTGACCACGACCTTCGACCACTACGCGCCGGTCACCGGCGAGGACCCGCCGACCTTGCCCCGGCGCGGACCGGACCCGGGCGACCGGGAGGCGTGGTTCCGTGCCGTACCGCGGTAGGCCGGCCGTTCCGACCGCGAGCGGGTTTCCACAGGTCAGGGCCTGTGGAAACCCTCCGCCGAACCGGTCGTCAGCGCTCCGCCGGTGATGCCAGCGCCGGCGATCGGGCAGGGCTGTCGTTCACTGCCCGAGAGGGCGGTAGCGGAGGTGTACGACGCCGTTTCGGAATCGGCGCTGATCGATCAGCTCAAGGTCGGTGCGTGTGCCGGTCGGCAGCCCTGGCTTGCCCCCGCCGACGATAACGGGCCAGATGAACAGCTGGCACTCGTCGACCAGCCCGGCCTTGAAAGCCTGCGCCGCGAGGTTGGCACCTCCTACGGTGAGATCGCTGCTGGCCGTCGCCTTCAGTTCGTGTACCGCGGCGGGGTCGAAACGGCGTTCGAGTCGGGTGTCGGCAGTTGACACCGCGGCGAGGGTCGTCGAGTAGACGACTTTGTTCGCCGCCTTCCAGACGCTCGCGAAGTCGGCCGTGAGGTCAGACTGCGCGGCCAGAGCCGGGTTGGTCTCCCAGTGGGCCATCGATTCGTACAGGCGCCGGCCGTAGAGGAACGTGCCGACGGACCGAAGGAGGTCGGTGTAGAGCACGAATAGCTCATCGTCCATCGGCAACCAGTTGAACGCGCCGCTTTCGTCCTCGATGTAGCCGTCAAGCGATACGTTGTTCACGTAGATCAGCTTCGCCATGCCTCTACCCCTCAATGATCAGCTGCAAGGACCTGGACATTCGCCAACGCGGCGTCCAGCTTGGTGAACGCCTGGCGCCAACCCTCCTCGCTGGGCTGTGTCAGGTGCTCGGGCAGCCACTGGCGGATCTCCAGTCGCGTCCGCCCGTCGGATTCGTCGTGGAACTCGACCCGCAACCTCGTCTCGAACGGCTCGATGCCCTCCTGCAGCCGGCCACTGACGTGCATGACGCCTTCGAGCAGTTCGCCGTCGGCGACGTCGGTGAGGTCGACGTGGACGTGGACGCGAAGGTCGGGTGTGGCCGCATTGACCTCCGTCCACCGTTGAAAGCCCCCGGGGCGTACGTCGAACTCGATCTCGTCGCGCGGTAGTGAGTTGCCGATCGGGCCCCACCACGCCGCCAGGTGGTCAGGGTCGATGAAGGCTTGGTAGACGAGCTTCCGTGGCGCGTCGAACACGCGAGAGATGACGAGCTGCGGAGTTTCGGCGTTCATTCGAGCTCCCGGGTGTCGTCGGCCATCTGATCCGTTGCCCGTCCGGCGGCCTGCACCGCGGCAAGGTGGGCATCGAGGCGGGTGAGGGACGAGTCCCAGAACCGCCGGTAGTGCTCGATCCAGTCGGCCGCCTCGCGCAGCGGGGCAGCCTCGAGGCGGCTCTCGCGCCACTTGCCCGACCGCGATCGCGAGATGAGCGCGGCGCGTTCGAGCACCTTCAGGTGCCGGGACACCGCTGGCATCGAGATGGAGAAAGAAGCGGTCAGATCGGTGACCGTGGCGTCGCGTTCGGCCAGCTCGGCGAGGATCGCGCGTCGAGTCGGGTCGGCGAGCGCCGAGAACACCGCGCTGAGCTGATCGGTGCCACCCACCCGAACCGTCCCCCTTCACTTAACGGACCTGTTAAGCGTATTGAGGTGCCGATGATGTTGTCAACGGATTCGTTCGCCTGGGCCGGCTCGGCTCCCGCCACCAGCGCTGACGTACGCCGGACGCGGACAGCCCCTTCAGTAGGGGTGGCGACTACTGCGTGAGGATCAGCTGTCCGAGTTCCTGGGTGCATCGGGTGAGCGCGACGTAGAGGCCGTTCCAACCGCGCGGCTCAGCGGCGATGCCCTGGGGGTCAATGAGGAGCGTCGCGTCCCATTCCAATCCCTTGGACTGGGTCGCGGTGAGCACTGGCACATCACTCAGCACGGCCAGGAGTTCGGCGATGCGGTCGGCGGGAGCGATGACGCCGACCGTGCCGCCGTGCCACCGCTGCTGCAGCTGCCGCACTGCTTCGGCGGCAGCACCAGCAAGATCAGCGGGTGCGATCGTGAGCTCCCAGGGGGCGATGCCGGAGGAGCGTACCGCCCGTGGCGGCGTGTTGTGGCTGCCAGCCTTCTTCAAGACCGGTTCGGTGAGGTCCATGACCTCGCGCGGGGTCCGGTAGCAGATGGTGAGTTCCGCGGCGGTCCAGCGGTCTCCGAAAACGGCCCGCACCGCTTGTGCCCAGCTGGTGTGCCGGTGGGCTGCCTCCGCCTGGTCGATGTCACCGACGGCGGTGATGGAGCGGCTGGGACAGCGCCGCAGAACCATCTGCCACTGCATCTCGGACAGCTCCTGCGCCTCGTCGATGACGACGTGGCCGTACACCCAGCCACGCTGCCGGCGAGCGCGGTCGGCAACGAACTCGCCCTGTGGTTGCGGGGCGTCGACCTCGCCGAGCAGGTCGGCAATGGTGTCGAGCAGGGGAATGTCGCTTGATGCCCATCCGGCGGGCTCGGCCGCGACGGCGGTGATCTCCTCGGTGGACAGCTGCGGGGCGAACCGGGCCAGCAGGGTGCGGTCGGTCAGGAGATCACCCAGCAGGGTTTCCGGGTCGAGGGTGGGCCACCATGCCTCGATGAACCGGGCGATGGTGGCGTCCTCGGCGATACGACATCGCGCAACTGTTCGGTCTCCTCCTCGGAGAGCAACCCGTCGATGTCACTGCCGGTGGACGTCCGGGCGGAGTGGTGGTCATTCCCCATGTCCCTGTCGACGCGAGCGAGGATGTCCTCGAAGCCCTCCTCCATCTCGTCCATCAGCGCCTCGCGCTGCTCGGCGACGACATCGGCGAGTAGGTGATGCAACTGCTCGGCGAACGGCGCGCGGGCGCGGTGGTAGGGGCGTCCCTGCACCGCCGAGGCGAGGGCGTGCGCCACAGTTGTGGCTGCGATGACGTAGAACTCGCCCTCCCAGCGCAGCTTCAGCTCGCGGGGCCGGGGAAGCAGCGACGTGACGTAGTTTTCGAGCGCGGGCTGCCAGAGGGCGCGGCCCTTGATCTCGGCGAGAGGCCAGCTCTCGTCGCGGCCCACCTGAACGTCGGTCAGCAGGGTGTCGCAGGTCGCCGAGACGACGTCGGTCTCACCGAGCGCGGGTAGCACCTGGGCGATGTACTGGAGGAACCGCGGCGAGGGGCCCAGAACCAGGACCGCCTGGTCGGCCATCTTGCGGTGGGTGAACAGCAGGTACGCGACGCGGTGCAGGGCGACAACGGTCTTGCCGGTGCCGGGACCGCCCTGAACGATCAGTGGGCCGGTCGCCTCCGCCCGGACGATGTCGTCCTGTTCGCGTTGCAGCGTGGAGATCGCTGTCGACATGCGGCCGGTGCGCCGCTGGTCGAGGGCGGCCAGGAGAGCGCCTTCGCCGACGAGTTCCGCCGTCGTGGTTCCGTCCAGAGGCTCGTCGTCCACGCCGACGACGACCGATCCCGTCGTACGGATGTGTCGGCGCCGTGCCTGACCCTGTGGGTCGACAGCCGTCGCGGTGTAGAACGGCCGAGCTGCGGGAGCGCGCCAGTCCACCAGCACTGGCTCGCTGCCCTCGCCGTCGTCGCGGAGACCGACACGGCCGACGTGGCGTACGGTGCCGTCAAGACCGTCGAGGCGGCCGAAGACCAGCCCTTCCTCTGCTCGCTGGAGCTCGTCGAACTGCTGGCGGAGCATGCGCTGCCGGGCCAGCGCCAATGCGTCCAGCGCCTCCGACGAAAGCTCGACCTGTAGCTGGTCGACCAGCTTGTCGCGCCGGGCCGTGGCCACGTCGAGAAACGCCTGTTCCTCGGCTATCGCGGATCGGCGCGCGACGCCCTCCGCGGTAGAGGTCGGTGGTTCGCTGACGCCAGCAGTGCCGTTGTTCAGAGCAGACTTCCGGCGCATTCGCAAGTCCTTGTATGGGTGTCCCTCGGCCCGGACGAGCCGCAGTGCGGTCGGCGGCAAGCATAGGTTTGTGTTTCCGTCATCGGCCAGGAAATCCGCCGGCAGGGAGGGGAATCTCAATACCTTGCAGTTCGGGTTCGCGTGTGGCCTCAGTGAAGTGATCTCAGCAAAGGGTTGGACGGCACTGACGCTTCGCGAGCTGCTCGTCTTCGGGGCTGGTGGAGTCTGGCCGTGGGCCGGACTGGGGAGACGCTGCTGGTGACATCGGGGATGCTGTGGGTATGACTGAGGAACTGAGAGATCGTTCCGTGCCGTCCGGCGACACGGTGTCCGCTTCGCCATCAGTGATCTCTGTGATGCTGATCGTCCCGGATGCTGACGCTGCGGTCGCCTGGTACAAGGCTGCGCTGGGCGCGACAGAGCTGTGGAACCTTGGTGGCGTCGCCGGCCTTGAGATCAGTGGCGCGGCCTTCTTCCTCCATGAGGTCAATCCCGAGAACCCCACAGAGACCAGTCCCGGCCAGGCGGGGGTCACGAGCACCCGCATTGAGGTGTTCGGCGATGATCCCGACACCTTCATCGAGCGCGCCGTGGCCGCGGGCGCGATCGCCGGAGCGGGAATCGAGGATCACCACGTGCCCTGGGGGACGCACCGTCAAGGTGGCTTCACGGACCCGTTCGGTCACAAGTGGTCAGTAGGCGACAAGTCACCTCTGGGTCCGTTCCCACGCTGATTGGGCCGGCCCTTCGAATGCGACGCAGGATCGCGTACGGCGGCATGGCCTGCGGTCTGGCCAGCTCTTTAGCGAAGTGTCAATGCCGGAGCTGGAGTCCGGAAATGGGTCGACACGGACCCAACCGTCCAGAGCGGACGGTGCTGGACTCGGCGTGGAGTCCTCGGTAGAAGAAGATCTGCCAAAATCTACTTCACCAGTCAGGACTCCACGTGATCGCTTATCGTGCCATGCTCGACGTCCCCAAGGGAACTCGTGCACCACCTTGCCCGGCTGCTGGCCACCGAACACCGCGCCCGCGGCACCCGAAAGGGCACCAGGGCGATGACCTGCTTTCGTCAGGCGCTGATGGCGCTGGTCTGGTTCCGCAAAGGCGGGGACAAGACCCTGCTCGGCGCTGGATTCGCCGTGTCGAGGGCCGCGGCGTACCGCTACATCGCCGAGACCATCACGGTCCTGTCCGCTCAGGCCCCGGACCTACACACCGCCCTGCGGCGGGTCGCGGACGAGGGCTGGTCCCACGTGATCCTCGACGTCGGCGACATCGTCCGCGCCAGCCTCGTATTGACCCATTTCGAACACCGATACCTGCCCGATTCCCGCTGAGATCACCTCAATCAATCTCGATTCGTTCATTGACAGTCCGAGGGTCTGATCTCGCAGGAGTTTTACGGCACGGACGCCTTCGGCCGCAGCCTGGGCTACCTCAGCCAGCGGCCTGTGTAGCCACCGCGACCCACTCGGTACGGCCCGGCGGGTAGCCTGACACCGCAGCGCCCCTGTCCCTCGAAACGGGTCAAGCCCGTCAGCCGATCGTGGAAAGAACACTGGAGGTTCCGTGGCCAAGGGCTACTGGGTCAGTGCCTACCGCACCATTTCAGACCCTGAGAAGCTGACTGCCTACAACAAGCTGGCCGCTCCAGCCGTCCAGGCCGGGGGCGGGCGGGTCCTCTCCCGCGGCGGTCGAGTCGTCGCACACGACGCCGGAATCGCCGAGCGCACCGTCCTGATCGAGTTCGACAGCTTCGAACAGGCCGTCGCGGCACACGAGAGCGAGGCCTACCAGGAGGCGCTGGTCGCCCTCTCCGACGGCGTCGAGCGCGACTTCCGCATCATCGAAGGCATCGACTGACCGGGGCGACCGCGCCAACGCCAGCGATTTCACCTTTCTGAACGACTCCTGCGCTTGCCAGGCGTCGTTGCGGCGGGATGAGGGCTGACGCAACTCCTCTGGCGACCGGCTCGTTGGTGACACGGGGCGGACGGAGGCGGACGATGGCGGCGGGGCGGGGTGCCGAGCTGCTGCGCCCTCCCACCAGTTCGGGCCGTGCCACTTTCCTGGAGCTGTTCTTCGATCTGGCCTTCGTCGTTGCCCTCACCCGGGTCTCGCAACGATTCGCCACCTTGAGCGATGACACTGGCTGGGCGCTCGTCACCGGGTTCGGACGTACCCTGCTGCTCTTTCTGGCGCTCTGGCTGGTCTGGTCGCACACCGCCTGGATCACCAGTCGCTACGAACCAGAGCAACCGATCATTCAAGCCGTCGTGGTCGGCACCATGTTCGCCGGCCTGATCATGGCGGTGACGTTGCCACGCGCCATGGAGGAGCGAGCGCTCCCGTTCACGGCCGCGTACCTGATGGTGATGGTGGTGCGGCCAGTGGTGATCGCCGCCGCGCTGCGTGGCCACCCGCGACGGCTGGTGCCGATCCGACTTGCCGTGTGGGCCTCGGCGAGCGCGCCGCTGTGGCTGGCCGGCGCGCTGGGCCCGGACCGACTCCGCCTGCCGCTGTGGGCTGCCGCACTCGCCGTCGACTACCTCGCCTGGGCCCTGGGCTGGCCGCTGCCGTGGCTCGGGGTGTCGAAAGTAGGTCGGTGGCGGATCGAGGGGACCCATCTCGCGGACCGTTATCAACAGATGTTTCTCATCGCACTCGGTGAGTCGATTCTGGTTATCGGCGTGGTCTTCAGCGGCGCGGACTATTCCGCGGAGCGGGCCGCCGCCTTCGCGGTCGCGTTCGTCACCAGCGCGCTGCTCTGGCGGATCTACTTCTACCGCGCCGGTTTGCTGTTGACGCAGGCGTTCGGCCGAGCGGGTATGCCGGGCCGGCTGGGCGCGGTGTTGGAACGGACGCATCTGTTGATCGTGCTAAGCGTGCTCGTCACGGCGGTCGGCTACGAGCTGGTGATCGATCATCCGTTCGGGCAGCCGCGGCCCAGTTGGCTGCTGTTCGTGGTGGGCGGTCCGATGCTCTTCCTCGTCGCCCGTATGCGGCTGGAATACGAGATCTTCGGCCGGGTTTCCCGACCCCCCATGATCGGCTTGGTGGCCCTGCTGCTGTTCACGCCGGCGTTGGCCCGTTGGACGCCGATGGCCGGGCTGAGCGTGGTGGCCGGAGTGCTGGCCCTGGTCGCGCTACTCGACGCGCTGCGAAGCCGGGGGCAGCCGCTGGAGGGTCCCGCCTCGCCGATCGGACGGGAGACGTCCGGAGATCGCGACTCCGAGGCGTGACGCGGCGGTCCTGCGCACCTGCTGCGCGGGCGGAACCACGTGGCGAGGACGGCGGCTGACGCGATCTCCGTGTCCAACACCGCCACGGCCGAAGCGGAGGCGAGGCGGTCGATCGCCGCGATGACCCGTGTCGCCGGGTAATCGCCCGGCGTGGCACGCACCGGGCGCGGATGCCGCACCTGCGCTGCTGTCACGGGTAGTGGCGAGCCCCACTCGATCAATAGTGGCCAGATAGAACGGTCGGTCTTGACGGCAGAAGTGTCGGTCGGTACGGTTCTCAGGGACAGAACGTTCGTTCCACCTGGCGCAGCCGGGTGTGCGGCTGTCCCTGAAGGAGAGCGCCATGCCTACCAAGATCACCCTCGTTATCGGTAATCCCGCCGACCCTGCCGAGTTCGAGAAGGTCTACGACGACGTGCGTCGGGCCGCGGAGACATTCCCGAAGGTTCAGCGGGTCGAGTCAGCCAAGGTGTGGCCGAAGGAGGACGGCACGCCTACTCCCGCGTACCGGACGCTCGACCTGTACTTCGCCAGCTACGAGGACGCCTCCGCCGCGGTCGCGACGCCCGCTGCCGGCGCCGTCTTCGGTGGGCTCCAGGGCGCTCAGGTGGAGATCACGGGGCTGTTCTCCAACATCGAGTAGCACCGCCGTCTTGTCCCGGCGGTGGCCCGCACCCGCTGGGCGTCCCTCCGCTCCGGAATCACCGAGAGGATGACCATGACCACCCTTGCCGTTCCCGGCATCTCGACGACGGCCGCTGCCTTGCGGCGGTTGTATTTCGGCCGCTTCGCCTTCGCAATCGTCTGGGCTGCCGTGACGTTTCCACTCGCCCAGCACCTCAACCCCCTCACCGTCGCGCTGCTCGTGCTCTACCCGCTGTTCGACGTGGCCGCCGCCATCGTCGATGTCCGCGCGTCGCGGGCCACCGGATCGCCCACCCTGCTGTACGTGAACGTCGCGATCAGCCTGCTCGCCGCGGTGGGCCTGGGCATCGCCGGCGCGTCCGGCATCCCGGCGGTCCTGCGTGTCTGGGGCGCCTGGGCGGTCGTGGCCGGGCTGGTTCAGCTGATCGTGGGCGTCACCCGCCGCAAGATGGGTGGCCAGTGGCCGATGATCATTAGCGGTGGCATCTCCGTCATTGCCGGTGGATCGTTCTTCGCGGCTGCCTCCGCGGACAACCCGGCGCTGACCAACGCGATCGGCTACGCCATCCCCGGCGCTATCTTCTTCCTCATCGCAGCCATCCGCCTCGGCCGCGCCGCGAAGGGGAACTGACGTGCAGAACGCCACGTACGACGTCATTGTCATCGGCGCGGGGCCGGTGGGGGAGAACGTCGCCGACCGCGTCGTGCGGGGCGGCCTGACCGCCGCGATCGTCGAGCGGGAACTGGTGGGTGGTGAGTGCTCGTACTGGGCCTGCATGCCGACCAAGGCGTTGCTGCGCAGCCAGACGGCGCTCCGGGCGGCTCGTCAGCTGCCCGGAGCGCGCGAGGCGGTGACCGGCGATCTGGACGCGGCGGCCGTGCTGCGCCGCCGGGACTCCTTCGCCTCGCACTGGAAGGACGACGGCCAGGTGTCCTGGCTGAATTCGGCGGGGATCGCGCTGTATCGGGGCCAGGGGCGGATCAGCTCCGACCGGTTCGTCGAGGTGACCGGCGCGGACGGTGCCCCGACCTCGCTCACCGCCCGACACGCGGTCGTCATCGCGACCGGAAGTAGCGCGCTGGTGCCGGACATCGCCGGCCTGCATGAGGCGGCGCCGTGGACCAGCCGTGAGGCCGCCGCCGCGAGCGAGGTTCCCGGCCGGCTCGCCATCATCGGTGGTGGCGTGGTGGCCGCGGAGATGGCGACGGCGTACGCCAGCCTCGGATCGTCGGTGACGGTCCTCGCGCGGGACGGAGTGCTCACGCTGGCGGAGCCGTTCGTCGGCGAGCGGGTCACGCAGTCCCTGCGAGAAGCCGGCGTGTCCGTCCAACTCGGTGCCGAGGCCACCTCGGTGAGCCGCGACGGCGACGGCACGGCGCACATCACGCTCACCGACGGCGACCAGGTCGAGGCCGACGAAATCCTCGTTGCGATCGGCCGTACGCCTAACACGCACGACGTCGGCCTCGACCGGATCGGCCTGAAGCCGGGCGCCTGGCTCACGGTCGACGACACCCTGCGAGTGGTCGACGGTGCCGGCGCGTTGATCGGCGACGGATGGCTGTACGCGGCCGGGGACGTCAACCGGCGGGTGCTCCTGACCCACCAGGGCAAGTACCAGGCTCGAGCGGTGGGCGACGTGATCGTGGCGCGGGCCAGGGGCGAAGCGCCAGACGAACGCCCGTGGGGTCGGCACGTCGCCACCGCCGACGCGCGCGCCGTGCCGCAGGTCGTCTTCACCGACCCGGAGGTCGCGTCGGTGGGGCTGACCGCAGCCGCCGCCGAGGCCGCCGGGCTGCGGACCCGGGTCGTCGACTACGACCTGGCCGCCGTCGCCGGGTCCGCGCTGCATGCCGACGGCTACCAGGGGCATGCCCGGATGGTCGTGGACGAGGACCGGCGGGTCATCGTCGGCTTCACCCTCGTCGGCCCGGACGTCGCGGAACTGCTCCATGCCGCGACGATCGCCGTCGTCGGTGAGGTCCCCCTGGAGCGGCTGTGGCACGCCGTTCCCGCGTACCCGACCGTCAGCGAGGTCTGGCTACGTCTGCTCGAGGCGTACGGCCGCTGACCCGAGCCGTTCGGCCGTGCTCGCCACCGCCGGCCGGGCACCCGTTGCGACGAGGCTCACGAACGGGCTCAACCGGTGGTGGCAACACGAAGGAGCTGGGTCATCCCCTCACCGGGGGTGGCCCAGCTCGACGTCGTGCGGCAACGGTCGCGCGAGGACTAGCGGGCCGACTCTGCCGACTGACGCTCCGAGTTGATCCTGAGGAGTCCTTCGACACCGCGCAGGAAGGTCTCGGACACCAACGTGGGGTCGGAAAGGCATCCGGCTGCCATGGCGCCGTCCCGGAGCATGACGAAGTGGCGTGCCGCGGGATCCGCCGTTTCTTCGTGGACCTGTGCCATGAGCATGGTGATGGTGTCCAGGAACCATTGCCGGTGGGCCGTGAGTTCTTGGTGCACGGGATGGTTCGTGTCGGGGTATTCCGCTGCGGCGTTCAGAAAGGCGCACCCGCGAAACCCGGGGGACTGGATGTTCTGAGCGATGGAACCCGCGATGGCCAGGAGTGGATCGACCGGCGATCGGTTGGCGGCGATGGCCTCGTCGACCATGCCGCGCTCCAGCTGATGCACCTTACGTAGGTAGGCCAGGATGAGGTCGTCCTTGCTGGGGAAGTGCCGGTAGAACGTGGCCCTGGTCACCTTCGCCTCGGCGATGATCCGGTCGACGCCGACGGAGTGAATGCCCTCCGCGTAGAAGATTCTGATCGCCGTGCGGAGAAGCCTGAGCCGTGCCTCAGAGGGCCGGGCATCGGGTTCGTCGCGCGTCATCCCACCATCTTAGCGACAGAACGTTCGGTCTGATCTGTGCCTGCGATATTGGACGAGGCCCTCCGTTCGTCGATCCCACTGACGGCGCCCTCGTCGATGCGGGATTCTGGATGCGGCAAGCCGGAGCCGGGATCGCGGGCTGACGCGTATTGCCGGGGAAATGCTCCGTTGACCGTCCTTGTCGGCCCGGTCTGCGTATCGCCGGCGGTGGGCAGTGCGGCCTCTCGTGGCTGGCGGTCTGGCACTCTGTGCGGATGCGACGGGTCACCGTGCTGGGCTCCTCTGGCGCCTTCCCCGAGCCGGGCCGTGCCTGTAGCGGTTTCGCGGTGGACTGGGACGGCTACCGCCTGGTGCTCGACCTGGGCTACGCCACGCTGCCGCGGCTGCTCGGGCACTGGCCAGACGGTGCGGTCGACGCTGTCGTCATCACCCATGAGCACCCCGATCACTGCGTCGACCTGCACGGACTGTTCCGGATGCGGTTCTACGGATCCTCTGCTGAACCACGGCTGGCGTTGTACTGCCCGCCGGGCGTGCTCGACCGGATCAGCGGCCTGGAGCCGGACGTCGACCTGCACGCGGTCTTCGACGTGCATCCGCTGCCCGGCACCTACCGGGTGGGACCCTTCGACCTGACCGGACTGTCCCTTCCGCACCACGTGCCCAATGCGGGCATTCGGATCGAGGCCGACGGGACAGCGGTGGCCTACTCCGGGGACACCGGCCCGACCCCCGTGCTGGCCGAGCTCGGCCGCGACGCCGATCTGTTCATCGTCGAGGCCACCGACCGCGACGGCGAGACCGACCGACCCACCCGCCATCTGATGACCTCCACCGAGGCCGGTCACTGGGCTCGCCGGGCGGGCGCCCGCCGCCTGCTGCTCACCCACTTCTGGCCGGGCAACGACCGGGCAGCCGCAGTGGCCGCCGCACAGCTGGAGTTCGACGGGCCTGTGCTGGCGGCCGAAGAAGGCCTCACCGTCCTGCTCGGCACACCAGATCCGGTGACGACCGGAAGCAGGTAGCCGGGATGAGTGCTCGTACGGTGGGATTCATCGGGCTCGGCATCATGGGCGTGCCCATGGCGACGAACCTCGTCAACGCGGGCGTCGACGTGGTCGTCTGGGCACGTACGCCCGGGCCCGTCGCGGAGCTTGTCGCCGCCGGAGCGCGCGCGGCCGACGACCTTCCGGGAGTGTTCGACGCGGCTGGGACGGTCATCCGAGGTCGAGGGCGCGACAGCGCGTAGTTCGTCGCACCGTGAAAGGGGTCCGGCGCGCTGCGGGCTCGCCGAATAGGCTTTGGCCATGAGTGGCGTGCTGAACCCTCCGCGCGACGCGGTGAATCCCCTTCGTCAGTTCACGATCGACCAGCTCCGGCAACGGACGAGCCTCAAGTGGCGGGAGTACCCCGACGACGTGCTGCCGCTCTGGGTGGCCGAGATGGACGTGCCGTTGGCCGAGCCGGTCGCCACCGCGATCACCGACGCTGTCGCGCGCGGCGACACCGGTTACACCGCCGGCACGGCGTACCCGCAGGCGCTGGCGGAGTTCGCCCGGCGGCGGTGGGGTTGGGACGGGCTGGCGGTGGAACGTACGGCGCTGGTGCCCGACGTGATGCACGGCGTCGTCGAGGCGTTGGGGTTGGTCACCGAGCCGGGGGACGCGGTGGTCGTCAACTGCCCGGTCTACCCACCGTTCTACGAGTTCGTGGCGCACGCCGGCCGCCGGATCGTGGAGGCACCGCTCGGCGGGGACCTGCGGATCGACCTCGGCACGCTTCAGGACGCGTTCCGGCAGGCTCGTTCCGGTGGGCGGCCGGCGGCGTACCTGCTGTGCAGCCCGCACAACCCGACCGGCGTCCTGCACACC
Organism: Micromonospora sp. NPDC005194; assembly: GCF_040608335.1. Classification (NCBI taxonomy): domain Bacteria; kingdom Bacillati; phylum Actinomycetota; class Actinomycetes; order Micromonosporales; family Micromonosporaceae; genus Micromonospora; species Micromonospora sp. NPDC005194. The sequence goes on from NZ_JBEXIA010000012.1 coordinate 118,795, forward strand.
GCGGACGAGTTGGCCGCCGTCGCCCACCTGGCCGAGCGGCACGGGGTGCGGGTGATCGCCGACGAGATCCACGCTCCGGTGGTGCTCGGGGGAGCGCGCTTCGTGCCGTACCTCTCGGTGCCGGGCGCCGAGAACGGCCTGTCGCTGATGTCCGCCTCCAAGGGGTGGAACCTGGCCGGCCTGCGCGGTGCGCTGCTGATCGCCGGCCCGGCCGCGGCGGGAGACCTCGCCCGCGTTCCGTTCGGGGCCAGTGTCAGCACCAGCCACCTCGGCGTGATCGCTCACACCGCCGCCTTCCGCGACGGCGGCGAGTGGCTCGACGCCCTGTTGACCGGCCTGGACGACAACCGTCGGCTCCTCGCGGCGCTGCTCGCCGAGCATCTGCCCGCCATCGGCTACGAGCCCGGTCAGGCCACCTATCTCGCCTGGCTCGACTGCCGCGCGCTGGGCCTCGGTGACGACCCCGCGGCCGTGTTCCTCGACCGCGGCCGGGTGGCGCTCAACTCCGGTACGGCCTTCGGCACCGGGGGCGGCGGTCACGTCCGGCTGAATCTGGCCACCGCGCCGGAGTTGATCACCGAGGCGGTACGCCGAATGGCCCTCGCCGTCGCGGGATAGGCCACGCGCGACGCGGCCGACCGGAGGGTGCCCGTGCTACCGGCGGTTGCGGGCCTCGGCCTCGGTGTCGAGCAGGTCGTTGAGTGTCAGCGCGGAGTTGATCAGCGACAGGTGACTGAACGCCTGGGGGTAGTTGCCGATCTGCTCCCCGGTCACGGCGATCTCCTCGGCGTAGAGGCCGAGGTGGTTGCTGAAGGTGAACATCTTCTCGAACGTGAGTCGGGCGTCGTCGAGGCGACCGGACCGGGCCAGCGCCTCGACGTACCAGAAGGTGCACATGTTGAAGGTGCCCTCATGGCCGGGGAGACCGTCGGGGGAGTGGACCGGGTCGTACCGGTGGACCAGGCTGTCGGAGACCAGCTCGCGTTCGATCGCCTCCAGGGTGGACTGCCACAGTGGGTCGCTCGGCGTGACGAAACCGACGGAGGGCATGGCGAGCAGCGCCGCGTCCAGCACGCTCTCGTCGTACGCCTGCACGAAGGTGCCGCGCTCCCGGTTGTATCCGCGGGCCATGACCTGGTCGTAGATCCGGTTGCGCTGCTCGGTCCAGCAGGTCATGTCCCCGGGCCGGCCGGTGCGGGTGGCGAGCCGGATGGCCCGGTCCAGCGCCACCCAGGACATCACCCGCCCGAAGGTGTAGTTGCGGGGGTGGTGGCGGCTCTCCCAGATGCCGGCGTCGCGCTGATCCCAGTTGTGGCAGAGCCAGTCGACGAGCCGGACGGTGCTCTTCCACACCTGGTGCGAGACGCGGATGCCCTGTTCGTCGGCGAGGTGCATGGCGTAGAGCGCCTCGCCGTGGATGTCGAGCTGAAGCTGGTCGGCGGCGCCGTTGCCGATCCGCACCGGCCGCGAGCCGCGGTAGCCCTCCAGATGGTCCAGCACCTCCTCGTGCAGGTCGGAGGAGCCGTCCACCCGGTACATGAGCTTCAGGGGATCCTGGTGGTCGCCGGCTTCGCGGATCCGCTCGTCCAGCCACGTCATGTACCGGCTGACCTCCTCGGTGAAACCGAGCCCGAGCAGCGCGTGCACCGAGAACGACGTGTCGCGTACCCAGGTGTAGCGGTAGTCCCAGTTGCGGGTTCCGCCGACCAGCTCGGGCAGCGCCGCCGTGGGCGCGGCGATCATCGCGCCCGTCGGGGCGTACGTCATGAGTTTCAGCGTGATGGCGGAGCGCTCGACCATCTCCCGCCACCGGCCGGTGTAGCGGGAGCGTTCGACCCAGCGCCGCCAGTAGTCCCGGGTCCACTCGAACACGCCCTGGATCTCCTCCGCCGGGATGACGCGCGGCTCGGTGCCGGCGGTCTCCAGGACCACGCCGCCGGTGTCGCCCTCGTTCAGGGTGCCGTACCCGACGAGGTCGTCGCCCTCAAGGCGGATCTCGCCGCGTTCGGAGATCAACCGGCCAGTGGGGTCCACCGGGTTGAACGTCAGCGTCGCCGACCGGCTGCGAAAGACGTAGCCGTTGCGGTAGCGCTCCAGCTGATGCGCTTCCCGGGCGTAGTCGAATCGCGGCCGGCACTCCACGCGGAAGCGCATGCTGCCGCGGACCATGGTGACGATGCGGACCAGGCGGTGCGCGTCGGTGACCCGCTCGCCCGTCACCGGCATGAAGTCCATCACCTCGGCCACGCCGTCCGCGCTGATGAACCGGGTGATCAGGATGGGCGTGCCGGGGAGGTAGAGCTGTTTGGTGACGTACCGGACGTCGTGTGGCGCGATGCGGAAGTAGCCACCCTTGTCCTTGTCCAGCAGGGCCGCGAAGATGCTCGGCGAGTCGAAGCGCGGCGCGCAGAACCAGTCGACCGTGCCGTCACACGTCACCAGCGCGGCGGTCTGCAGGTCGCCGATGAGTCCGTGATCCTCGATCGCCGGATAGCTGTCCACGTCTCTCCCCGGTTTGGCTGCGTCCTGCGCATCGAACCTAGGGGGAGAACTGTCGGCTCAGGCGAGATTCACGTTCAGCCACCCTGTCGTGCGGGCAGGGGATCTCGGGCCCTGGGACACGGGAAGCCACCCCTCTCGCCAGGGCGGCCTGACCCCCTGGGCGGCGGCGTGCTACTCAGGGGCGGGGTCGTGGTGCGGGCCGAGGTGGCTGATCTCGTACCCGTCGGGGTAGCTCCTGGCTCTCATGCCCTCGGCGAACAGCGGTGTCGTCCGTGGCGACCCGCACCACCGCTGCAGCCGCGAGCGCGTCTTCAACGCCGCGTGCAGGCCGGCCCGGACTGGCCACGGCGGCGCGTCGACCCGCGTCGCGCGTCGCAGCGGCGCGTCGTACATGGCGCTGACCAGCGCGTTTCCCAGCGGTGCGAGCAGCCGGGGGAGCCGCGTGAGCATCAACACCCGGGTGGCCCGCTCGATGGCCGCCGCCTCGTCGCTGGGCTGCAGGTGAGCCGCGTCGTGCGCGTCGAACCAGGTCTCGAACTCGGCGTACGACCCGGGGATGTCCGTGATGCCCATCCGCCGGCCCAGCTCCCGGTAGAACAGGTACGTCGCCTGCCGCTCGTGACAGCAGGGCGGGCGCCAGCCGTACTCCTGCAACCACCGCGTCGGGATCACGACCAGGCAGCCGAGGACGTAGCGGAAGTCGTCGTTGCCGATGTCGTACGGGCGGTGGATCTGGTTGACGCGCCGCAGCGCGTCGCGGCCACGGGGTTGGTCGAAGCCGTTGAGCACCATCTCGTACATCAGCAGGCCGGTGTCGTCGATGCGCTTCTGGGTGCGGTCGGTCAGCTCGCCGGTGGCGGTGTGCACGGCGGCGATGGCGGGGATGGAGAAGGACCGGTTGAAGGCGAGGTTGAGCCCGAGCTTCATGTCCCAGGGGAACTCGCGGCGCAGCATGGTCTGGTAGATGTCCAGGTAGTCACGCTGCGGGTCCAGCGTGCGGGTCCGCTTCAGGTTGTCGTAGCGGCCTCTCATCGGCGGGCGTCTCCAGACATCGGCACGGAACGTGAGTGTAAGCTCACTCCGTTTTGGAACACAGATGGGCGGGACAGGCATGGCGCACGGCGCCCGTGACGAGGTGCTCGGCCGGCTGGCCGAAGCGGTCGGATCCGTCGCCGTCGCACACCCGATGCGGGTCGCCATCGACGGACCGCCCGCCGCCGGCAAGACCACCCTCGCCGACGAACTGGCCGTCGTCCTGCGCGCACAGGGCCGCGACGTCATCCGCGCGACTATCGACGATTTCCTCTTCCCCAGGGCGCAGCGCTATCCGCGCGGCGAGTACTCGGCCGAAGGCTGCTACTTCGACACCCACGACCACGAGGCGCTGAAGCGGGTTCTGCTGGATCCGCTCGGCCCGGACGGAGACCGACGCTTCCGACCCGCGGTCTACGACCCCACCACCGACATCGTTGTGTCCCCGCCGGTCACGACCGCCCCGACCGACGCGGTGCTGCTCTTCGACGGCGTCTTCCTCATGCGCCCGGAACTGATCGACCGGTGGGACCTGCGCGTCTTCGTGTCGGTCGCGCTCGAGGCGACGGTGGATCGTGCCGTGGTCCGAGAGAGCCGGGTGTCATCCCGGGCCGACGTCGAACGGCGCTGGCGGGAGCGTTACATCCCCTCCCAGCAGCTCTACAACGCGACGGTCCGCCCGACCGATCATGCCGACATCATCGTGCACAACGACGACCCCCGGCAGCCGGTCTGGGAGACACTGGACCGGTTCGCGAGCCGCTCTGAGCGCCCGCACAGTCGGTCAAGTCCTACGCCGGCACCACGCCGATAGTCGACTTGACGGCCGCGCCGCCGAGCCGCTGGTGATCTGACAGAGGTGCCCCCGGTCTGGCCCGAGTTTGCGTCAGTCCTCGTCCGTCGGGCTGGGGCGGTTCTTGGCGATCCAGGATCGAACAGCCTTGCCATCCCAGACGCGGCCCATGCTCAAGGTGGCGAGGGGGTCAGGGAATCCCTTGCGGCCCACGATGATCGTGGCACGCTGCTTGCTGATCCCGCCAAGCAAGTCGCGGATCTCATCCAGCCCAAGCAGCTCCACAATCTGACGGTATGAGCCCTGCGAATTGAACGAGGCCATACAGGGTGGGACAACGCCTTTGGGGGTTGCCCTCGTGCAACCCCTTGTGATGCGGTAGGTGAATGACCCGACGCGTCACTTTTGCGGAATATCTGACGGCCGTTGCCCTGACCTTGGCTCGCAGACATAAGCCGGTGTGGTCGTGGATCAAGTGGCGCAACGTCTGCAAGTGCGGGAATGAGCTGCCCTGTCGAGCCAGGCACAAGGTTCCGATCAACCGGGGTCACTGGCCAGGTGAGAGCCGATGACCGCGCACGGACCGGTCCTCCCGCTGTGGCTGTGCGAGGCGTGTGACCGCCCCTGGCCATGTGCCATACGCCGGGTGGAACTGCTGGGGGAGTACGCCGCGTCGCCGGTGGGTCTCCGGACTTACATGGGATCGCACCTGGTGGCAGCCGCGCAGGACATGTCCTGGGCTCCCACCGACGCTGTATACCGCAGGTTCCTCGGATGGCTCGCATGAAGGCCGGCGACTTGTTGATCGTGGGGCGAGAAGCCAGCGTGCAGTTCATCCGCCCCATCCGGTTCCGCGTGATCCGCGTACTCGATTGGATCACCTACGACGGGTGGGTCTGGCTCGACGGGTACCAGCTCGACGATCGAGGCGACGCGGTGGCGCGACGGTCGATCTTCGTCATGGAGGAGGGGCTGCGATCCGCCCCGGCACCCGTCACGATCGGGCAACCGGGGCGGAAAAGGGTTCCCAGCCGTCGCGTTACGGCCTGAGCCGTATCGCCGGGTGTTGATGGACAGGTCCGGGCGTCGGGGTCGCCTCCGGGCCGCCCTCAGTACGGATAGCCCGGGACGTTGAGCCGCACGCTGTAGAGGCCGGAGTCGCCCCACGCACCCGAGGTGATGTAGAGGGTCTGCCGATCGGGCCCGCCGAAGGCCACGTTTGTCGTCCCGGAGAAGCCGGGCCGGATCGTGCCGAGCTGGGTGCCCGTGGGGGAGTAGACGTGGACCAGGGAGTCCCCGCCCGAGGCCCAGTACACGTTGCCGGCGCAGTCGATCGTGACGCCGTCCGGGCCGCCGATGTAGTTCACGAAGACGCTGCGCGCGCCGGTGGTGCCATCGGGCTGGACGGCGTACTTGTAGATCTTGTTCTCGGAGTAGGCGCCCACGTACAGCGTGGATCCGTCCGGCGAGAGCGCGATGCCGTTGGGCTGGCGCAACTGGTCGTCCACCAGCGACACCTGGCCGCCGGAGACGCGGAAGACGCTGGTACGGCCGTTCATCTGGTCCGGGCGGTTGCCGCGCTGGAAGTTGGGGTCGGTGAAGTAGGTGACGCCATCGGACCGGACCGCGACGTCGTTGGGCGAGTTGAACGCCCGGCCCTGGTAGTTCGCCGCGACGGTGCTGCGGCTCCGGTCGCTCAACCGGTACGCGGACACGCTGCGCTGGTCGTGGGTGGCCGCGATGACCTGCTGGCCGTCGGCGCTGAGCGCCAGACCGTTGCTGCCGGCGTTGGCGACGAACGTGTCGAAGGTCGACGGCGGGGTGAACCGGCGGATCGTGGACGGCTGGACGTTGTACGGCCCGCTGCCGGCGGCCATGTCGGAGAAGAGCAGATAACCACCGTCGGCGACCCAGACGGGTCCTTCGAGGAAGTTGAAGCCGCTTCGGATCTTCGTCGCCGTCACGGAGCTGGACGGCAGCGGTGACCCGGACCCGGCCCCCGTCAGGCACGCTCCGGGCGGTGTGCCGGGCGGACCGGCGAGCGCGACGGCGGCCGTGGTGTGAGCGCTCACAGGTGCGGCGGCGGGCAGCGGGGCGGCGCTGGCCGCGAGGCAGAGTCCGGCCAGGACGGCGATGGTGGGACGCCGGATCATCGGATGCTCCAATCGGCGTCGGCGGGTCGCGAGGACCGGCCGACGATCTCGGGGTCGCGGGGCGGGCACGGTGCTGGTGGGGCAGCCGGCCCGGTCCAGCTATTCCAGGTGGAAGGTGGCGGAGGCGCGTTCGCCGCTCGAACTGACCGCCTCCAGGTAGAGCAGACCGTCGCGGTGGCGGACGTAGCGGCCCGGGTAGTTCTGGGACTCCAACGAGAGCCCGGCGCTGTCCGCCAGGCCCGATCGGAGCTGGAAGCTCGCGTCGCTGGAGAAGACCGACGAGCCGTCGTTCCGCGCGATGGACAGGGCGAAGCCGTAGTGACGCAGGTAGTAGCCCGGGAAGTTGGTGGATTCCAGCGACACCGTTCCGCCGCCGGCCAGGCCGTTGACGATGCGGAACTGGCTGTCGGCGAGGTTGGTGACGTTCGGCTCGACTCGGGCCCGGTAGTCGTAGTGTCGGATGTAGCTGGTGGTCAGGTCGTGCGACCGCAGCCGGACCGGGGTAACCCCGTCGGGCACCGGGATGCCGAAGTTGGGGGTGCCGTCGGCGTTCCAGTACAGCTTCTGCACCCTGGTCCGTCGGTTCGGGTCGTTGAGCGGATCGCCGCTGATGTCCCGGTAGTTGCGGTCGTGATAGACCAGGATGTCGCTCTGCCCGTCCTCCGAGACGGTGAACGAATTGTGACCGGGACCGTACTGGCCGGTGGCCGCGTTGCTGGTGAACACCGGGTTGGGGCTCTTGCTCCAGGCGGCGGGGTCGAGCAGGTTCGCGGTGGCGGAGGCGCTCAGCATCCCGAGGCAGTAGTTGGCGTCGGTGGCGCTGGCCGAGTAGGTCAGGAAGAGGCGGCCGTTGCGCTGGATCACCGCGGGGCCCTCGGCGACCCGGTAGCCGCGGGTCTCCCAGTCGTACGTCGGCACGACGAGTCGGGTCACGGTGCCGGTGATCTGCCACGGGTTGGCGCCCATCCGGGCGAGGTAGACGTTCGAGTTGGTGGAGATGCCCGGCTCCTGCTGCGCCCAGGTCAGGTAGCGCACGCCGTTGGCCACGAAGGTCGAGGCGTCCAGGCTGAAGGTGTCCCAGGGTGTCGTGATCCGGCCGCGTTCGGTCCACGAACCGGTCAGCGGATTCGCGTTGGCGTTCTCCAGCACGTACATCCGGATGCGCCACACGTCGTCCGTCCGGCCGGCGGCGAAGTAGACGTACCACCGGTTGTTGATGAAGTGGATCTCCGGCGCCCAGATGTGGGCGCCCATCTCTCCGCTGGTGTGCCGGCTCCAGATCGTCGTCTCCGCGGCCGTCGCCAACCCTTGCAGGGTGGTCGCACGCCGCAGCACGATCCGGTCGTACTGCGGCACGGTCGCGGTCAGGTAGTAGTAGCCGTCGGTGTGCCGGAAGATGTGTGGATCGGCCCGCTGGTTGACCAGCGGGTTGGTGTAGCTCACGGCGGCTGCGGCGTGCGCCGGCCCGGCCATCGGCAGGCCGGCCGACACGGCGAGCACCACCAGCACCGCGGCCAGGACCGATCGGGGGCGTCGGGCGCCACCGCGGCCGGTACGCCCCGGGCCGGTGACTCGGCCGGCGGCGGCATCGGCTCGGTGGAGTCGCAGCGGCATCTGTCCTCCGTGACGTCTGTGCGCGAGAGCCGATCGGCCGCGAAAGCGGCGATCAACCCGCGGCACCCGCTGGGAAGGAACGCCCGCGGGCCGGGATCATGTCGAGCGCGTTGCGCCCACGTAACGGCCCTAAGTGTTGGCGCTAACATCGATGAGTGTCAAGATGTTCCGGACGCTGCGGCAGAGGGCGGTGCCGACCATGGCATCCAACGCGGCGGACAGATCACCACGATCGAGCGCGACGTGCGGCGGAACGGGACGTTTCGCGGTCGCGGAACGGGTAATCAGGCACGCCGGCGTGGCCGGCGGATGAACACTGTCACGGAGCAAGGGAGCGCGTGTCATGCCCGATCCGGAGCCCACCATCGTCCTCGTGCACGGCGCGTTCGCCGAGTCGGCGAGCTGGAACGGCGTGATCGAGCGGCTGGGCGCCGCGTACAACGTGGTGGCCGCCGCGAACCCGCTGCGCAGCGTCGCGGGCGACGCCGCGTACGTGCGGGACGTGGTACGTGGGATCGGCGGCCCGGTCGTCCTCGTCGGTCATTCGTACGGCGGCATGGTGATCACGCAGGCCGCGGCGGGCGACACAACGGTGCGGGCCCTGGTGTACGTCAACGCCTTCGCTCCGGACACCGGCGAATCGGCGCTGTCGCTGTCCGGGAAGTTCCCCGGCAGCACGCTCGCCGACACCCTGGTGCAGTACCCGGTGTCGACCGGCGGCAACGAGGTGGCGATCGGCCAGGACGCCTATCACGCGCAGTTCGCCGCGGACGTGTCGGGCGACCTTGCCGCGCTGATGGCCCGTACCCAGCGGCCGATCACCGAGCAGGCCCTGAGCGACGGGCTCTCCGGCGACCCCGCCTGGCGAGCCCTGCCCAGCTGGTTCGTGTTCGGCGACGCCGACATGAACATCCCGGCCGCCGCGCACCGGTTCATGGCCGAGCGGGCCGCCCCGCGGGGCCAGCGCGAGATCGTCGGTGGCTCGCACGCGATGGCGGTGGCCCGGCCGGGTGAGGTCGCCGAGTCGATCATCGAGGCGGTCCGGGCCACCTGAGTGGCCGACGCGACGCGACGGGTCACGTCGTAGCGAGCCGACCCGGGCCGGGCGCAGCGACTGATCAACCGCCGCGGCCGGTCGTCTCCCGGTTCGTCGTGGACGCACGGCGACGCCTCGGTGGGAAGGCGGCTATGGTGCCCGGGTGGTGATCGAGGGGTGGCACGGCTGGGTCGGCTCGTTCACCAGCGTCGTGCTCATCACGGTGGCCGCACTGCCGTTGGCCGCGCTGGCGGTGTGGGCTCTGGCCCGCCGTCGGCGTGCGAACGGCGCCCCGTGGGCGTGGCGAACGTCGTTGGCCGAGGTCGGCATCGTGTACGGGACGCTGCCGTGGGTCTGGATGATCATGTTGCCGGGCTCCCGGGCGGGTGCTGTTCCCGGGCGGCTGAGCCTGGTGCCGCTCCGTGACCTGTTCACCATCTTCTCCGACGGAGGGCTGCTGACGCTGACGGGTCAGGTCGTCGGCAACCTCCTGGTGTTCGCGGCGTTGGGATTCTTCGCTCCGCTGCGGTTCGCGGCACTGGCGTCCGTACCACGGATCGTGGCGCTCGCCGCGGGCTGCTCGGTCCTGGTCGAGGCCGCGCAGTACGTCCTGCGGTTGGACCGGGTGACGTCCGTGGACGATGTACTGCTCAACGCCGCCGGCGCCGGGCTGGCCGCGTTCGCGGCGCGCCACTGGTGGCGCGGCAGGGCCGACACGGCGTCGGATCGGCCGCGATCGGTCACGGCGTCGCCACGCTGACCTCCGGGCTCCGCCCCAGCGAGGCTTCACGCGCGATGGTTGCGTCGACGTCCAGACCCCGTGCGGTCACCGGGACACTCCGCCGGAGCCCGCCGCCAGTACCAAGCGGATTTCGCGGCTTCACGCACCGCTGCCGCCGGTCGTCTCCCGGTAGGCCGCCGCGATCCCGGCCAGCCCGCGGCCCAGCTCGGGGCCGCGTACCCCGGCGTAGCCGACGACCAGCGCCGGCGGCCGGTCGTTCGCACGCAGGGCGTAGAAGCGGCCGCCGCGGACCAGCACCGACCGGCGGCGGGCCGCCTGCACCAACGCCTCCTCGGCGCACCGCGCCGGCAGCGCCAGGTACGCCTGGAGCCCGCCGTTCTGACCGAGGACGGTGACGTCGGGCAGGTGGCGGGAGACGAACTGCTGGACCGCCTGACGGCGTTTCTGGACGTCGGCGCCGAGTCGGCGCAGGTGCCGGTCGAACGCGCCGGTGTCGATCAGCCGGGCGAAGGCGAGTTGCTCCAGGCCGGAGCAGCCGATGTCCCAGCCGGCGCGGATCCGCTCGACGCGTGCGGTCAGGTCGGCCGGGGTGGCCAGCCAGCCGAGGCGCAGCGCCGGGGCGAGGACCTTGCTGGCGCTGCCGGCGTAGATCACCCGGTCCGGTGCGAGGCTCTGCAGCGCCGGCATCCGCTGCGCCGGGGCGACCAGGGCGGCGTCGAAGTCGTCCTCGACGAGGTAACCGTCCACCTCCTGCGCCCAGGCGACCAGGTGCGCCCGGCGTTGCGCACTGAGCGTGACCCCGGTCGGGAACTGGCTGGCCGGGGTGACGAGCGCGGCGCGGACCCCGCTCGCGGCCAGCGCGTCGACCCGGATGCCGTCGCTGTCCACCGGGATGCCCACCGGACGCAGTCCGGCCTCGGCGATGAACTCCCACTCGCCCGGGTGTCCCGGGTCCTCCACCCCGATGGTGTCGTGGCCCCGGTCGCGCAACTCGCGGCAGAGCAGCGCGAGGCCCTGCGCGAAGCCTGACGTGATCATGAGGTGTTCGGGTCGGGTGCGGACGCCGCGGACCCGGCCGAGGTAGCCGGCGAGGGTGTGCCGGACGACGGGCAGGCCGGACGGTGGGGCGTACCCCAGCTCCCGGCGGCCGGCCGAGGTGACCACCGCGCTGACCGCCCGGATCCAGTCCTGGCGGGGGAAGGTGGAGTCGTGCAGGCCGCCGGTGCGCAGGTCGTGGACCGCCGCGGCGGGTGCACGGTCGTCCGGGGTGAGCGCCGAGCCGACGTCGGTACGCGTCGCCGCCACGGACGTGCCCGAGCCGTGCTGGGAGACGAGGTACCCCTCGGCGCAGAGCTGTTCGTACGCCTCGACGACCACACTGCGGGACACCCCGAGGTCGGCGGCGAGTTGCCGGCTCGACGGCACGCGGGTGCCGGGACGCAGCGTGCCCTCCTCGATCTGCGTACGAAATGCGTTACGGAGCTGCACCGCCAGCGTTTCACGTGATTGGGCATCTATTGACAGGCTTAGATTCAGGGACAAGTGGTCCGCTCCGAGATCGTCGAAGTGGTATGGACAGCGTGATCCGTGCCTGTGGAAAGTGTTGGCCGGGCGCGCAACCGCTCACTGACCGGCGAATCAGGGCGTACGTTCCGAGAATGTCCAATGCGGACGCCTCCACCGCCGGTGCCAGAGTGGTCGTGCGAGTCCTTTCGTCTGGGGGGAAGGGTCCGACCTGCCGCGTCGCCGGTGGGGTCAGCGCCAACGGTGGCGCGGAATCGGGCTGTTCAGAGGGGGTTCCGCAAGTGTCCCTATTGTCAACAGAGCTCGCCACGTCGCCCATCCCGTCGCATTCGGTGGCGGCGGCACATACACCATTGACCAACTCAATTCCCATAGAGGTGACATCTGTCACACTGCCGTCGATCGATCCTTTGTCGCTCTATACGGCACTCGCGGAAAGTTGCACGGACAACGATCTGTATCTCTTCGAAAGCCTGGACGGCCCGGCGCAGGACCGGTGTGCGGCAGCCGTCGGCTGGGGTCTTCTCGCCGAGGTGCGGTTCATCGCCGACCGGCTGGAGGTGACCGCCGAGGGTGCGCTCGGCGACGCCGTGGCCGCCGTGCTGACCGCCGTCCTGGGCGAGCCGGTCCGGCGCCGCGGCGCCCAGCGGGTCTGGCCGGTCGCCGGACCGAGCGAGGTGTGGGCCGCCGTCCGGGCCGTGCAGCGGGCGTTCGCGGTCCGCACCACAGTCCCCGCCGACAGCTTCGCCTTCGGTTTCCTCACCACCCTGGCGTACGAGGCCGCGCGGGACATGGACGAGCTCTGGATCGACCGGGTGGTCGACGACATCCCGCGTTGCACACTCGCGCTGTTCCGGCACACCGTCTGGTGGGACCTGCGCGCCGGCACGGTGCGGCAGCTCTCCGCCTCCGGCCCGCACCTGCCGCCGGACGACGCCGCCGCCCGGCTACCGGACCTTCCCGGGCCGGCCGACGGCCACCCGGACGTGCCGGCCGCCCCGCCGCCCAGCCTGGTCCGGGACACCGTCGACGAGGAGACGTTCGCCGCCCGGGTGAAGCAGTGCCTGCGGCACATCGAGGTGGGGGACAGCTACCAGATCCAGATCGGCCACCGGATCGACGTGGAGACCACGCTCACGCCGCTGGAGGTCTACCGACGGCTGCGCCACCGCAACCCGTCGCCGTACATGTACCTGACCCCGTGGGCCGGCCAGACCGTCATCGGGGCGAGCCCGGAGCTGTTCCTGCGCATCGAACAGGGCCGACTGTCGATGCGGCCGATCGCCGGCACCGCGCCCCGGGCCACCGACCCGGAGACCGACCGCCGGCGGGTGGCCGAGCTGGCGGCCAGCGAGAAGGAACGGGCCGAGCACGTCATGCTTGTCGACCTGTGCCGCAACGACATCGGCCGGGTCTGCGTGCCCGGCACGCTCAGCGTCGACGCCATGTTCGACGTCGAGCCGTTCGCGTACGTGCACCACCTGGTCTCCACCGTCTCCGGCCAGCTCGCCGACGACGCCGACGTGTGGGCGGCGATCTGCGCCACCTTCCCGGCCGGCACCATGACCGGCGCCCCCAAGCTGCGGGCGATGGAGATCATCGACGGCTTGGAGGACGAGCCTCGGGGCGTCTACGCGGGCGCCGTCGGGCTCGTGGACGTCCGCGGGTACGCCGTGCTCGCGCTCTGCATCCGCACCGCCGTGCACGACGGCCGGCGCTACCGCACCCAGGCGTCCGCCGGGGTGGTCGCCGACTCCACACCCGGCGACGAGTGGCGGGAGACGCTGGCCAAGATGAACGCCACCTTCTGGGCCCTGACCGGTGCGGAGCTGCTGTCGTGAAGGTCCTGCTCGTCGACGCGTACGACAGTTTCACCCACATCATCGACCAGTACCTGCGGACGCTCGGCGCGCGGACCGTGGTGGTCCGCTCCCGGACGCGGACCAGCGACCAGCTCGCGGCCCTACGACCGGACGCGGTGGTGCTCGGCCCCGGGCCTGGTCATCCCGCCGAGTCCGGGCACGTGGAGCTGGTGCACGCCTTCGCCGGCCAGGTCCCGCTGCTCGGCGTCTGCCTCGGCCATCAGGCGATCGGCCTCGCGTACGGGGGGACGGTCGCGGTCGCCCGGCACCTGATGCACGGCAAGACCAGCGTCGTCACGCACGACGGTCGAGGGGTCTTCGACGGCGCGCCCGCCCCGCTCACCGTGACCCGCTACCACTCGCTCATCGTCGCGGACCCGGCGCCGCTGGCCCTGCACGTCACCGCGCGGTCGTCCGACGACGGCTACGTGATGGGGGTACGACACCGGGCCCTGGCGGTCGAGGGGGTGCAGTTCCACCCGGAGAGCGTGCTCACCGAGGACGGGCTGCGCCTGTTCGACAACTTCCTGCGCAGTGCGTCGGCGACGCTGACGGCGGGTTCGTCATGACCGACCGGTCGGCACCCCTCGCCGTGGTCACCGGCGCGGCGGGCGGCATCGGTCGGGCCGTGACGGCGGCCCTGACCGAGTCCGGGCACCGCGTGCTCGGCGTGGACGTCGACCCGGCCGGCGACCCGGCGGCGTACGCCTCGCTGGTCGCCGACGTGGCCGTGCCGGAGCAGGTCGAGCAGCTCTTCGCGGAGATCCGCGAGCGGTACGGCCTGCCGGAGGTGCTGGTGAACAACGCCGGGGTCTACCACGCCCGAGCCTTCCTCGACTACGACCCGAAGACGTACGCGCAGGTGTTCGACGTCAACGTGGGCGCCGCGTTCTTCTGCACGCAGGCGTTCGCCCGCGCCCTGATCAGCGCCGGCCGGCCGGGCACGGTGGTCAACGTCGCCTCGATCAGCGGGCAGTCCGGCAGCCCGGACGCGGCGTACGGGGCGTCGAAGGGTGCGTGCATCGCGCTCACCCACAGCCTCGGCCGGTCGCTCGCCGAGCACCGCATCCGGGTCAACGCGGTCGCTCCCGGCCTGGTCGAGACCCCGATGGCCGCCCGGATTCCGGCGCAGCGTCGCGACGACTACCGGGCCCGGATTCCCGTCGGCCGGTTCGGCACACCGGCCGAGATCGCCGCGGCCGTCGCCTGGCTCGCCGACCCGGCCAGCAGCTACGTCACCGCCACGGTGGTGGACGTCAACGGCGGCCTGCACTGAGCCGCGTCACCGCCCGAGCGCCGATCGCACCGCAGCCGGCTCACCCCTGGAGAGGATCCCGACCATGTGGCTTCCGACCACCGGACCGGCGGCCGACTTCGCCGTCGACTACCTGGCCCTGCACAAGGCCTTCTACGACCGCACCCTCGATCCCGCCGAGCTGAACGCGTGGCGGGAACGCCAACTGCGCACGGTGCTCGACCAGGTGACGACCGGCTCGCCGTTCTACGCCCGGCACCTGGCCGACGTCGACCTCGCCACGATCACCCCCGCGACCCTCGACCGGCTGCCCTTCACGACGAAGACGCACCTGCGCGAGGAGATGCTCGACGTGCTCAGCCGACCGCTGGCCGAGGGAATCTTCTTCTACGAGACGACCGGCACGACGGGCCGCGCGACCCCGTGCCCCCGCGACGGTCGGGAGGTGGTGGCCAGCAACGCCCACGTCACCGAGTCCTGGGCGTCGATCTTCCGCCACCACTTCGGCGACCACCCGCCGCGGATCGGGCTGATGGGCCCGACCGAGGTGCACTCCTTCGGCGACACCCTCGGTGACATCGCCCGCAACGTCGGCTCGCTCAACGCGAAGATCTGGCCGTACTCGCCGGTGATCGGGTTCGCCAAGGCGTTGCAACTCATGAAGGACCTGGAGCTGGAGGTCGTCTGCTGCACGCCGGGTGTGGCCATGATGCTCGCCAAGGCGGCCGAGCACTACGGCTACCGGCTGCGTGAGGACTTCGCCGTGAAGCTGCTCTTCGTCACCGGCGAGATGTGCACCCCGGCGCTGGCCCGCAACCTGGAATCCGTCTGGGGCGCGGACGTCTACAACATCCTGTACGGCTCGCAGGAGGCGTTCGTCATCGCCACCGCCTGCCGCAACAAGCGGATGCACCTCTCCCAGACCAACTACCTGATCGAGGTGGTGGACCCGGAGACGGGCGCGTCGCACGGCCCACGCGGCAGCGGGGAACTCACCGTCACCATGCTGATCGACGGGGTGAAACCGCTGGTCCGCTACCGCACCGGCGACGCGGTGATCGTCGAGGCGTCCGACTGTGACTGCGAGATGGCCGGCGACCTCGTGCAGATCGTCGGCCGGACCCTGGACCGCATCGAGCTGGGCGGTCGACGCTTCACCGCCGGCCAGATCGAGACGGCCGTGTTGACCGGGGTCACCGGCTCCGGCGGCTACCAGGTGGTGATCGACCACGACCCGGCCGCCGGCGGCGACCGGCTGACCGTCCGCCTGGAACTGCTCAAGGACCTCGTCGACGACCCCGCCGGGGTGGCCGACGGCACCCGGGAGCGGGCCGCCGCCGCGCTCGGCGTACCCGTCGAGGTGGAGCTGACCGACGGGCTCGACCCGATCGTCAGCACCGGCGCCTTCGTGAGCTGGAAGGCCGCCCGGATCGTCGACCGGCGGGTCGAGGCCGACCACGAGACCCAGGTGGCGCAGCGGATGGCGGGCAACCGTGGCTACACCACCTGAGACCGTCGCCGACGAGCGGGTGCCGGCGCTGCCCGGGCCGCTCACCGAGGCGTACGGGCGGCGCTGGCGCAGCGTGGTGGACGGTTGGGCGAGCCGGCCCGGCACCACGCTGGCCACGCTCGGCCCGCCCGGGACGTCCAGCCACCTGACCGCGGTGTTCCTCGCCGAGCGGCACGGGCTGCGCGTCGAGCTGTCCGACACCTTCGACGCGGTGCTCGCGGCGCTGGTGGACCGGCGGGTCGACCAGGCCCTCGTGCCGAGCGCCTACCAGGGGCTCACCCGCTTCCACTGGCACCGCGACCTGCGGCTGGAGGCCTACTTCGCCCAGGCCACCCCGGAGTACGGCATCGCGGCCCATCCGGACCGCGAGCCGGACGCCTCCGGTGGTCAGCTCGCCGTGGCCGCTCTCTGGGAGGTCCGGCGGATCTTCACCGACCTCGCGCCACCGGCCCTGCGGGACCGGTCGGTGCGGTGGGTCGACGCCGACTCCACCCAGCACGCCGCCGAGATCCTCGCCGCCGGCGGCGCCGACGTCGCCGTGACCAACGCGCCCGGGGTCGACGGCCACGGCCTGCGGTGGGTGGCCCGCCGTCCGGGCGCCGAGATCGTGTGGACCCTGTTCGGCCGCCGCTGAGACCAGACACCGAGAGAACCGGAGAGACGCCTCGTGTCCCGACGAATGCTGCTGCACCGCGCCACCGTCCAGGAAGGACTGGCGGTGCCCTCCCGACCGCGCCACAGCGTGCTGCTCGACGGCGAGCGCATCGCGGCCGTGCTACCCGAGGCGCAGGCGCCCCTGCACGACCCGGACATCGACGTCCTGGACCTCGACGGCCGGACGGTCATGCCGGGCATGACGCTCGGCCACACCCACATCGCGTACCTGAACGTGCTCGACGGCCGGGAGATGCTGTTCAAGTACAGCATCCCGGAGGTCACCCTCGGGGCCGCCGCCAACGCGGCGGAGATGCTGCGGCTGGGCTACACCGCCTTCGTCGGCGCCGGCTCGGTGGCCGGCATCGACATGGCGCTGCGCCGGGCGATCGACGCCGGCCAGCTGCCCGGCCCGCGCATCACCCCGTGCAGCCGGGACCTGATGGTGTCCGGTCCGCCGGAGCGCCGCAACCCGGCGGTCAAGCAACGCATTCCGAGTGACCTCATGCGGCTGGCCGACACCCCGGAAGAGCTGATCGAGTACGTCGACACCGAGGTCAAGCAGGGCGCGGAGATCATCAAGGTCTTCTCCACCGGGGACGACACGTTCCCCAACGGCCGCTCCCACGAGCTGCTGTTCACGGCCGAGGAGCTGGTGATCGCGGCGCGGGCGGCGCACGAGCGGGGGGTCCGCATCCGGGCGCACTCGCGCGGGCTGGGCGGCATCCGCAACGCCATCGCCGCCGGGGTCGACGTGATCGACCACGCCACGTACGCCGACGACGCGGCCCTGGAGGCGATCGCCGAGCGGGGCATCTTCGTGGTGCCGAGCCTGCACCAGCCGTACCGGCTGCTCACCACCGGCACGCGACACGGCAAGACCCCGGAGTACCTGGAGACGCTCGAGTTCCAGGCCGAGGTGGAGAACACCCTGCGCATCCTGCCGCTGATGGTGCAGATGGGCATCCCCATCGTGGCCGGCGACGACTTCGGGTTCGCCTGGACCCCGCACGGCCGGTACGCCGAGGAGCTGGAGACCTACGTGAGCATGGCCGGCATTCCCGCGCCGGTGGTGCTGACCTGGGCCACGGCCAACGGCGCGCGGCTGGCCGGGCGCGGCGACGACGCGGGCACGGTGCAGCCGGGCCGGCTGGCCGACCTGGTCGTCACCGACGGCGACCCGGCCGAGGACATCACGGTGCTGGGCCGGCCGGAGGCGATCGAGCTGGTGCTGCTGGGCGGCCGGGTGGTCGCCGGGGACGCCGCCCGCTACCGCGCCGGGCAGCCGGCGGGAGTGGCGTGATGCGGCGGTCCGTGCCGGTCGTCCCGCTGCTCGCCGTCGGGGCGTTCGCCATCGGCACCGACACCTTCGTCGTCGCGGGGGTGCTCCCCGAGGTGGCCCGCACGCTGCGGGTGAGCGTCGCCTCGGCCGGGTGGGTGAGCACGGTTTTCGCCCTCGCGTACGCCGTCGCCGCCCCGGTGCTCGGCGCACTGGCCGGCCGGCTGGAGCGGCGTACCGTGCTGGTGATCTCGCTGGTCGGGTTCACCCTGGGCAACGTCGCCTCGGCGCTCGCCCCCGACCTGCCGCTGCTGCTGCTGGCCCGGGTCCTCACGGCGGTCAGCGCCGCGCTCTACGTCCCCGCCGCCACCGCGTCGGCGGCCGCGCTGGCCCCGCCCGAGCGGCGTGGCCGGGCCATGGCCGTGGTGCTCGGCGGCCTCTCCGCGGCCACCGTGGCCGGGGTGCCGTTCGGCACCTGGCTCGCCGCCGACCTGCAGTGGCGGGCCACCTTCTGGCTGCTCGCCGCCCTCGGCGCCGCCTGCGCGGTGGCGGTGCTGGTCGGCCTGCCGAGGCTGGCGCTGCCGCCCGGCCCATCGCTGGCAGCCCGGCTCGCCCCGGTGCGCGAGAGCCGCGTCGGGTTGGCGGTGCTCACCACCGCGCTCTTCATGACCGGCGGCTACCTCGCCCTGACGTACGTCGGGGCGCTGCTCGCGCCGGCCACCGACGGCGACGGAACCCTGCTCGCGGTGCTGCTGCTGATCTTCGGTGTGCCGGCGGTCGTCGGGACGGTGCTCGGCGGGCGGGCCACCGACCGCTTCGGTGGCCTGCCGGTCCTGGTGGTCTCGATCACCGGGCTCGCCCTGGTGCTGGTCACGCTGCCGCTGACCCGGCAGGCGCTGCTTCCGGCCGCGCTGGCCATGGCGGCCTGGGGCGTCACCGCGATGGCCACGCAGCCGGCCCAGCAGCACCGGCTCTTCACGATCGCGCCGACCTCCGGGCCGCTGCTGCTGTCCCTCAACTCCTCGGCCACGTTCGTGGGCATCGCCCTCGGCGGCTTCCTCGGCAACCGGCTGTTGCGCCACGGCGGCGCGGACGCCCTCGACCTGCTCGGGCCGGTCGGCGCCGCGCTCTGCGTCCTGGCGGTGGGCACCACGCTGCTCGGCGCGCGGACCCGTGCCGGCGGTCGCGACGACCAGCCACCGACCGCCGGATTGGCCACACCGGATCACCCCGGATTGGCCACACCCGGTGGTCGTCGCGCTGCGTACGGTCGGACCGACAATCGGACCCGAACCTCACGAGGATCACGATGACCCAGCTCAGCGACGGTGCGGACACCCTCACCGTCCGCATCGACGACCGGGTGCTGACCGCAGTGCCGGACTACGTCCTCGGCGTGCTCGCCCTGCCGGCGATCGAGGTCGCCCCGGCGCCTCCCCGCGTGTCGGCGTTGCTGACCGCCGCCGAGGACGCGCTGCACGCGGCCGACCTGGACAAGGCGGGGGTGGCCGAGTTGCCGGGCATCGCGGCGTGGCGGGAGGCGTACCGGACGGTGGGGGTGAACCCGAACCGGTTCCCCTGCGCCGCCGAGTCGATCGCCCGACGGGTCGCCAAGGGCGACCGGCTGCCCCGGATCAACGCCCTGGTCGACCTCTGCAACGCCGTCTCGCTCGGCGCGGCGCTGCCGGTGGCCTCGTGCGCGGTCGACGGCATCACCGACCTCGTCGTCCGACCGGCCGACGGCACCGAGACGTTCCTGCCCCTTGGCGTGCCCGACGCGCCGGAGCGACCCGAACCGGGCGAGGTCGTCTACGCCGACGCCGACGGGCGGGCCCACTCCCGGCGCTGGAACTGGCGGCAGGGACACCTGGTCCGCACCGACCTGGGCCGGCACCGGCTGCTGCTCACCGTCGAGTCGGCCCACCCCGGCGGCCGGGCGGAGGTGGTGGACGCGCTGGCCCAGCTGACCGCCGCCCTCGACGACCTGTCCGACGCCCCGCGGCAGGAGGCGGTGCTCGACGCAGGAACGACAAGCGCCGTCCTGCGTACCGCAGGCCCGCTCAGCTCCGCCGGCAACCACCAGGGGAGTCGTCCGTGAACCGCGCGATCCTGGTGATCTACCGGCCGGCGGCCGGCCGGTACGCGGCCCAGTTCCGCAGCGTGGTCGCCGCCGCCGCCGAGCTGGGCGTGACCAGCGTGGCGCTGCTGCCGACCGGGCAGCCGGCCGCCGAAGCCGCCGGCCTGCCCTGCTACCACGCCGACCTCGACGACACCGAGGCCGTCCGCTCGGTCGTCGCGACGATCCTCGCCACGCACCCGGTGCGGCGCATCTTCCCGCTCTTCGAGGGTGACGTGCTGACCGCCGCGTACTGCCGGCGCGACCACGGCATCGACGGGCTCGACCCGGAGGAGGCCCTGACCTTCCGGGACAAGAACGTGATGCACCGCCGGGCCACCGAGCTGGGCGTGCCGGTGGCCCGTTCGTGCCGCCCGGAGACGGTGGGGGCGGTCGCCGAGTTCGCCGCCGAGGCGGGCTGGCCGGTGGTGATCAAGCCGTACGCCGGCTGGGCCTGCGGCGACACCCACCGGGTGGACTCCACCGAGGACCTGGCCCGGGTGTGGCCGCTGATCGCCGACGACCGGCACGACTACCGGGTGGAGGAGTACGTCCGGGGCGCCGAGTACCACGTCGACTCGCTGCTGCGCGACGGCGAGGTGGTCTTCGAGCAGCTCTCCCGCTACACGTACTCGGTCCTGGAGTTCCGCGACGAGCCCGGCGGCACGGTCTCCCGCAAGCACGATCTGACCCCTGCGGAGCGGCGCATCCTGGCCGCCAGCGCCACCGTGCTGCGCGGCTTCGGGATGCGTACCGGCGTGGCGCACGTGGAGTTCTTCCTCCGCGACGACGGCGAGGTCGTCTTCGGCGAGGCGGCCGCACGGGCCGGCGGCGGCTCGATCGTCCCCGCCATCCAGGCCGGCCGGGGGATCAACCTGGCGGGGGAGTGGTGCCGCCTGGAACTGGACCCGGAGCACGTGCCGGCGGCCACCCTCGGCCCGGAGATCGGCACCGAATACCTCTGCTCCGACCGGTACGGCCGGATCACCGCGATCACCACGGTCGACGAGCTGCGGGCGCTGGACGCGGTGCGCGACGCGGACGTGTGGAAGACCGTCGGGGACGTGCTCGCCGTGCCGACCGCCTCCAACGACGTGCTCGGCTGGTACGTCTGCGAGGGCCGGGACTTCGACGACGTCCGTGCCCGGTTCAAGGTCATCCGGGACTCCTTCGAGGTGCGCACCGAGCCGGTGGGGGAGCCGTCATGTGGCTGACCCGGTTCCGGGCCCTGCCGCGCCCGCTGCGGATGCTGGTCTACGCCTCCTTCATCAACCGGGCCGGCATGTTCGTGTTCCCGCTGCTCGCGGTCTACCTCGTGCAGAGCCGGCACCTCAGCACCGGCGAGGCGGGCGTGCTGATCTCCGTCGGCAGCACCGGCCTGCTCGCCGGTAGCCTGCTCAGCGGCCCGGTCTGCGCCCGGGCCGGCCGACGCGCCGCGCTGGTGTCGAGCCTGCTGCTCAACGCGGCCGGTTACCTGGGCCTCGCCCTGGTCAACGGTCCCACCTGGACGTACGCGGTGCTGCTCTTCGTCGCGCTGGTCGGGATGGGGATGTTCGCGCCGGCGGCGAACACGCTGATCGCCGACCTGACCGAGCCCGGTGAGCGGCCCTTCGCGTACACGGTCAGCTACCTCGCCAACAACCTCGGCATGGGGGTCGGCCCGCTGCTCGGCGGGTTCGCGGCGGCCTTCTCGTACCAGCTGATGTTCGCCGGGAACATCCTGCTCGGCCTGCTCGCGGCGGCGACCATCTGGCTCTTCGTGCCGGCGGACACCCGGCGTGCCCAGACGGCGTCGTTGACCGCGAGCACCGGACGGGCCGGGCTGCTGCGCGACCTCGACGTGGCGGTGCTGGTGCTCGTCTCGTTCTGCTACGTCGCGCCGCTGATCGGTCTGGAATACACGCTGCCCCTCGCGGTCACCACAGTGCTGCACTCGTCGGTGGCGCTGGTCGGGGCGGTCTACACCATCAACAGCGTCGTCGTGGTCAGCGCGAGCCTGCTGATCGAGAAGCGGATCAAGGCGTACTCGACCCGGGTCCTGCTGATCGTGGCGGGCCTGCTCTGGTCGACCGGGATGGCCGTCCTGGTGTTCGCGTTCTCGCTGCCCGCCGTGCTGCTCTCCACTGTGGTCTGGACCCTCGGCGAGATCATCGCGTCGGTGGTGGTGCCCACCTACATCGCCGACCACGTGGCGGAGCACCGGGTCAGCGGCTTCATGGCCCTGAACGCCTTCGTGCTCAGCTCCGCCCGGTTGGTCGTGCCGATGGGTCTCGGCTTCGTCTGGCAGACCCAGGGACACCGTCCCGTTCTCCTGCTGCTCCTGCTGACCCCGGTGGTCGGCATGGTCGCGTTCGCAGCGCTGCGGATCCGACCGGCCGTCCGGCCCGTGCCGGCACTCGCCGAACCGGCCACCGCCAGTCCCTGACACCCCACCCCGCATCGGAAGAGGCCATGACCGCGACGAAGTTCGTGCTGCCCGAGAGTGACATCCCGACGACCTGGTACAACGTGGTTCCCGACCTGCCCAAGGGACTGCCCCCGATGCTGCACCCCGGCACCCGGGAGCCCATCACCGCGGCGGATCTCGAACCGCTCTTCGCCACCGGCATGATCGAGCAGGAGTTCACCACCGAGCGGGACGTGGACATCCCCGGGCCGGTGCTCGACATCTACCGGCAGTGGCGGCCCAGCCCGCTCGTACGCGCCCGTCGCCTGGAGCAGGCCCTCGACACGCCGGCCCGGATCTACTTCAAGTACGAGGGGGTCAGCCCGGCCGGCAGCCACAAGCCGAACACCGCCGTGCCGCAGGCGTACTACAGCAAGCTCGACGGCGTGCAGCGGCTGACCACCGAGACCGGCGCCGGCCAGTGGGGCAGCTCGCTCTCGATGGCCTGCGCGTACTTCGGCCTCGACTGCGAGGTCTTCATGGTGCGGATCAGCTACGACCAGAAGCCGTACCGGCGGGGGTTGATGGAGACGTTCGGCGCGTCGGTCACCGCGAGCCCGAGCGACCGTACCGGGGCGGGCCGGGCGGCCCTCGCCGCCGACCCGGACTCCACCGGCAGCCTCGGCCTGGCCATCTCCGAGGCGGTGGAGGCGGCGATGTCCAGCGGCGGCGCCGCCAAGTACGCCCTCGGTTCGGTGCTCAACCTGGTGCTGATGCACCAGACGATCATCGGGCAGGAGGCGCTGCTCCAGCTCGCGATGGCCGACGACTACCCGGACATCGTGGTCGGCGCGGCCGGCGGCGGCTCCAACTTCGCCGGGCTGGCGCTGCCGTTCCTGCGCCGCCAGTTGGGGGGCGGCCCGACGGTGCGGTTCGTCGCGGCGGAGCCGGCCTCCTGCCCGTCGCTGACCCAGGGCAGCTACGACTACGACTTCGGCGACACCGCCGGGCTCACCCCGCTGGCCAAGATGCACACCCTGGGCCACGACTTCCACCCGCCGGCGATCCACGCCGGTGGGCTGCGCTACCACGGCATGGCGCCGATCGTCAGCGCGCTGCGGGACATCGACCTGATCGAGGCGCGGGCGGTGCCGCAGACCGCCTGCTTCGAGGCGGGCGTGCTGTTCGCCCGCAGCGAGGGGATCGTGCCGGCCCCGGAGTCCACCCACGCGGTCCGGGTGGCGGTGGACGAGGCGCTGCGCTGCCGGGAGACGGGCGAGTCGAAGGCCATCGTCTTCTCCCTCTCGGGGCACGGCCACTTCGACATGCAGGCCTACATCGACTACTTCGCCGGAAAACTGACGGACTGACCTCGCAAGGGGGTGGGCGCCGCTGCGGCGTCCACCCTTCGCGACGAGCACCGGGGGTGCCATTGCACAGCGAAGCAGCGACCATCCTCGCCATCAACGGATCGGAACGGGCCGGTGGCAACACCGACCACGCCATCGCGTACGCGGGCAAGCTGATCGCCGAGCGGGGCGCGATCCTGCGCACCATCGCGCTACGCGAGCACCGCATCTCGCCGTGCAGCCCGTGCGGCGACTGCAACAGCCGTACTCTGCCCTGCCAGGTGGACGACGACGTCCCCGCCCTGGTGGAGCAGATGGCCAGCGCCGACGGGCTGATCTACGCGGCCCCGGTGCACGGCTTCGGCCTCGCCCACCTCATGCAGGTCTTCATCGAGCGGGCGGGCGTCGGCTATTTGCGTTTCACCCGGCCGCTGGCCGACAAGGTCGGCGGCATCATCGTCACCGGGCGCCGATACAGCGACTCGTCGGTGCACAACCAGATCGTCAACAACCTGCTGCTCAACCGGATGATTCTGGTGGGCAGCGGCTTCCCCGTCCTGCTGCGCAACACCACCGGCGCTCCCGGCCTGACCGATGTCGAGGGCGTCGACGCGCTGGAGCGGATGGTGCACCGGATGCTCGACATGGTGCAGCTGCTCAAGCGGCACCAGCGGGTCGACGGCGGTCCGGTCCTCCCGCGCCGCGACCGCAACGAGCGTGTTCCGCGGCCCCGCCGTACCGAAACCGCCCCAACCAGAGGAGATATCGAGAATGTCCACTGAGCAGGTCGCCGCGCCGGTCGGCATCGACTTCCCGGCCACCGAGTGGGAGAGGTGGGACAAGCCGGGAGCCGAGGGGCGCGTCAAGATCTCGTACGTCGGGGGTCAGCGTCTGCGCCTGCTGGAGCTGCCGCCGGGCTTCGACGAGCACCACTGGTGCCTGCGCGGGCACACCGGCTACGTCCTGCAGGGCGAGTTCACCATCCACTTCCGGGACCGGTCGGTGCCGTGCCGCCCCGGCATGGGCTTCGTCATCCCCGACGACGAGGAGCACCGGTCCCAGGGCAGCGACGCCGAGCCCAGCGTCGTCTTCGTGATCGACCAGGTCCCGCAGCCGTGAGCGATCAGCACCGGGTCGCGCCGCCGGCCGGCTCTCCGCCGGCCGGCGGCGCCGACGGCCCGGCCCGGATCGCCGAGCTGCGGGTCGCCATCGACGCGCTCGACCAGCGGATCATCGCCCTGCTGGCGGAGCGTACCCGGGTGGTGCAGGAGCTGACCGCGCACAAGACGGACGAGGCGACCGTCCGATCACCCGACCGGGTACGGCAGGTGCTCGGCCGGGTGCACGACCTGGCCACCCGGCACGGCATGCCGCCCGAGGTCGCGGTCGGCACCTACCGTGCGCTCATCGACGAGCTGACCCGGATGCAGCTCGACCTGCTGGCAGCCCGCCGTGCCACCGCGTCACTGGCGGAGGAGTGATGAGCCACCGCCCGCCCGTCGACCTGCGGCACGCCCTGGCCAGCCTCGACCCGCTCCCGGGCGAGCTGGTCCGCGTCGCCACGGAGCTGCCCGCCCGCTACGGCGTCTCCGCCCACTACGCCCGCTGGGCGGGTGCGCCCGCCGCCCCGCCCACCGGTGCCGGCCCGGCGGTGCTCTTCGACCGGGTACGCCCCGACCACGGCCCGACCCGGGCGGTGCTGATGGGCCTCTACGGCACCCGCCGGCGTGCCTCCGGTCTGCTCGGCTGCACGCCGGCCGAGCTGCCGCACCGGCTGCTCGCCGCGGTGGCCGCCCCCCGTCCGCCGGTGCCCGCCCCCGACGCGTCCCGCTGGCCGCGCGAGACGCTGCCGTTGGATCTGACCGCGCTGCCGGTGCCGGTCCTCACCGACGAGGACGCCGGGCCGTACCTGACCCTCGGCGCGGTGCTCGCCACCGACCCGGACACCGGGGTCCGCAACCTGTCCGTGCACCGGATGTGCGTGCAGGGGCCCGACACGCTGACCATCTGGATGGTGCCCGGACGGGACCTGGAGCTCGCGCACCAGGCCGCCCTGCGCCGGGGGCGTCCGTTGCCGGTCGCGATCCACCTCGGGCTGAGCCCGGCGGTGCTGCTGTCCTCCTGCTGCCCGACCTCGCTGGTCCCGCCGGACCTCGACGAGCTGGCGGTGGCCGGCGCGCTCGCCGGTCAGCCGGTGGAGCTGCTGCCCTGCGCCACGGTGGACGCCGAGTTCATCGCGCACGCCGAGTACGTCATCGAGGGCGAGTTGCTGGCCGACCGGGTGCCGGAGAGCGCGCACGGCACGGTGGCCACGCCGGAGTTCCTCGGCTACCAGGGTCGGGCGCATCCCTCGTTGCCGCTGATCCAGGTCACCGCGATCACCGCCCGGGAGAGCCCGATCCTGCAGGCGGTCTCCGGGCCCGGGCACGAGCAGTCGGTGCTGCTCGGCTTCGGGATGGAGGCCGCGGTGCTGGACCTGCTGCGCCGCCGGGGGACGCCGGCCCTGGCGGCGCACTGTCACACCGCGGGCGGTGGTCAGCTCATGGTGGTGCTCCAGTGGCCGGCCAAGCGCGGCCCGTCCGACGACGCCGCGGTACGCGCCGCCGCCGAGGCGGTGCTGAAGCAGTTCCGGATGGCCAAGCTGGTGCTGTGCGTGGGCGAGGACGTCGACATCGAGTCCGATCAGGACCTGTGGTGGGCGATGGTCACCCGCTTCCAGGCCGACCAGGACCTGCTCGTGCTGCCGGACCGGGAGGGCTTTCCGCTCGACCCGAGCCAGCACACCGGCTACTCACCGTCGCTGTCGGCCGACGGGCGCACGGCGAAGGCGGTCTTCGACTGCACCGTCCCGTACGCCCAGAGCGCGCGCTTTCACCGGCCCCGCTTCACCGAGCCGTCACGTCCCGCACCGCGGCGGCCAGCAGCGCCACTCCCTCGGTGATCTTTGCGGTGGGCAGCGCCGCGTACCCGATCAGGAAGGTCGGCTCGGTCGGCGGGCGGGTGACGAAGTAGCCCGAGGCCGGGTAGACCCGTACGCCTCGCGCGGCGGCGGCGCGCACGATCTCGGCCTCGCCGACGTCGGGCGCGCCGCCCAGGGTCACCAGCACGTGCAGCCCGGCCGCCGTGCCGGAGATCCGCACCCCCGCGCCGAAGTGTTCGTACAGCGCCTCCAGCAGCCGGGCGCGCCGCTGCCGGTAGAGGCGGTCCATCCGGCCGATGTGCCGGGCGTACGCGCCGGAGGAGATGAACTCGGCCAGCGCCTCCTGGGTAAGCGTCGGGGTCAGCCGGTCGGTGATCCACTTGACGCCCAGGAACGACCGGACGAGATGTGGCGGCAACACCGCGTACCCGATGCGCAGCGAGGGGAAGAGGGTCTTGCTGAAGCTGCCGACGTAGACCACGTCGGCGTCCTGCGGGTCGGCGGCCAGCGACGGCAACCGCTCCTCGGCGAAGGTGAACTCGTTGTGGTAGTCGTCCTCCAGCACCGTGGCCCCGTGTTCGCGGGCCCAGCGCAGCAGCGCTCGTCGCCGCCGCTCGGACATGATGAACCCGGTGGGGAACTGGTGCGACGGGGTGACGTAGACCAGGCGTACCCGGGCCGGGTCGAGGCCGTGCGCGCGGACCTGGCACTCGATCTCGTCGACCCGCAGGCCCTCCTCGTCGACACCGACCGGCACCACCGCGGCCCGCGAGTAGCCGAAGATCTGCCGCAGCACGGTGTGGCTCGGATCCTCGATGATCACCACGTCGTCGGGGCCGACGAGCAGCCGGACCAGGATGTCCATGGCCTGGGTGGCGCCGCTGGTCACCACCGTGTTCTCGCGGGTGGCGTCCAGCGCGCGACTGCGCCGCAGCAGGGCGGTGATCTGAGCACGCAACGACAGCGCGCCCTCGGCCGGGCCGTAACCCAGGGCCACCGCGTCGGCCCGGCTCACCGCGTCGGCGAGGGACTGCCGCCACCGGGTCACCGGGAAGCTGGCCAGCGCCGGCGTGCCGTGCCGGAAGTCGTACGTCCCGTCCGGCCGGTGCATCGGCGCCGGTTCCCACGGCTTCCACAGCGCACTGCCGGCGTCGGTGGGCAGTGGGGGTTCGGGCCGCAGGTGCGCGCGGGCGGCGCGCGTGGCGGGTGGCGGCGTGTCGGTCAGCGCGGCGCTGACCCGTGTGCCGGAACCCCGCCGTGAGGTGAGCACCCCGTTGGCCCGCAGCAGCTCGTACGCCCGGGTCACCACCGTCCGGGAGACCCCGAGCTGGTGCGCCAGCTCGCGGCTGGGCGGCACCGCGTCGCCCGGGCGCAGCCGGCCGGCCCGCACGGACCCACTGATCTGGTCGCAGAGCTGCTGCTGCAACGGAACCGAACTGTCGCGGTCCAGCGTGACGAGGAGCTGGTCAGAACTCACCTGCCCATGCTCCTCTGGACCCCGACGCGTACGTTGGCGAGCCGCAGTGCGTCAGCATCCGCGCTGGTGCGGCGGCCGGGGAGGTCGCTGCCGTCGATCCGGATCCGCATACCGCCGACTCTAGTTTTCCGATCTGCAAAAACACTTGGGCTGGGCTGTCGAAGTGGGGTCTGGTCGTTCGAGGGAGTGGTGAAGGGCCGGACAAGCCGACCCACCGCGAAGGGCAACGACGATGACCGAGCAGATGACCACCACCACGTCGGCCGCGACGACCTGCGACCCGGCGGTCCGGGTCACGAAATCCCTCCTGGCCTACGGCGTCATCGCCGGCCCACTGTATGTCGCGGTGTCGCTGATCGAGGTGTTCACCCGGGCTGGTTTCGACCCGACGCGGCACGCGTGGAGCATGCTCAGCAACGGCGACCGCGGTTGGGTTCACATCACGAACTTCCTGGTGAGCGGCCTGATGACCATCGCGTCCGCGGTCGGGCTGCGTCGGGTGCTGGGGACCGGGGCTGGAGCGCGCTGGGCGCCGAGGCTCATCGGCGGGTACGGCGTGAGCCTGATCGCCGCCGGTCTGCTGCGCGCGGACCCGGGTTTGGGTTTCCCGGTCGGCACCCCGGACGGCCCTGGCACGATCAGCTGGCACGGCTACGGTCACTTCGCTGCCGGTGCCATCGGGTTCAGTTGCCTGATCGCTGCGTGTTTCGTGCTGGCCCGCCGCTTCGCCGCCGAAGGCGCTGCCGGTTGGGCGTGGTCCTCGCGGGTCGTCGGCGTGGTGTTCGGCGCCAGCTTCCTGGGTCTGACCGCCGGTGCTGGCGCGTCCTGGAGCCTGCTCGCCTTCACTGGCGCGGTGCTGCTGGTTTCCGGTTGGCAGGCGGCCGTCGCGGTCAATCGCTACCGGCGCGCGTCGCACTGATTCAGCTCATCCGATGGACACTCGTTCCGATCCAACCCGCACTGACTACGACCAAGAGGAGAAGGCAATGCGTTATCTGGTGATTCTCAAGGCAGCCCAGCCCGACACCCCGCCGCCCGCAGAGCTGATGGAGGCCATCGCGAAGCTCGGCATGGACGCGACGAACGCCGGCGTGATGCTCGACATGGGCGGTCTGGCTCCCACCGTGGACAGCGCCCGGATCGACGTCACCGCCGGCGGGCTCAGCGTCGTCGACGGTCCTTTCGCCGAGGCCAAGGAGCTGATCAGCTACGTGGTGTACGACGTCCGTTCCAAGGCGGAGGCTGTCGAGTGGGCCGGCCGGTTCATGCGCCTGCACCGGGACCTGTGGGAGGGCTGGGAAGGCGAGGCTGAAGTCTCCCGGGTCTTCGGGCCGGAGGACTTCGCACCCCAGGGATGAGCAGGCGAGCACCTCGATGGTGGTTGGATCGGTAGCCATGACGGCTACCGATCCACATCGCGTTGTCGAGGCGGTCTGGCGGATCGAGGCGGCTCAACTCATCGCGAGTCTGACCCGGATCGTGCGCGACGTCGGCCTGGCCGAGGAGATCGCCCAGGACACCCTCGTCATCGCGCTGGAGCAGTGGCCGAGGCAGGGCGTACCGCGAGATCCAGGGCCATGGCTGATGGCCACCGCCAAGCATCGGGCGATCGACCTGGTCCGGCGCAGAGTCCGGTACGGCGAGAAGCTCGCGGAGATCGGCCGGGACCTGGAGATCGCCCCGGTCGACGAGCAGGAGGCCGTGGACGACGCGTTGGACGATCACGTCGGCGACGACCTGCTGCGGCTGATCTTCATTTCCTGCCATCCGGTGCTGTCGACGGAGGCGCGTACCGCGCTCGCCCTGCGGGTGCTCGGTGGCCTGACCACCGAGGAGATCGCCAGGGCCTTCCTCGTCGCCGAGCCGACCGTTGGGCAACGGATCGTGCGGGCCAAACGCACCCTGGCCGCTAAACGGGTGCCGTTCGAGCTCCCGCCACCGGATCAGCTCGCCCAGCGGCTGACCTCGGTCCTGGAAGTTCTCTACCTGATCTTCAACGAGGGATACTCGGCGACCGCCGGCGAGGACTGGATGCGACCGGACCTCTGCCGGGAGGCGTTGCGGCTGGGCCGAGTCCTGGCCGGGCTGATGCCGGATCAGGCCGAGGTGCACGGGCTGGTGGCGCTGATGGAAATCCAGTCGTCGCGAACGTGGGCGCGCACCGACGAGGCCGGTGCGGCGATTCTGCTCGGCGACCAGGACCGGGCCCGCTGGGACCGACTGCTGATCCGGCGTGGCCTCGCGGCACTGGCCCGGGCCCAGGAGATCGGCGGCGCGCTCGGACCGTTCGTGTTGCAGGCCGAGATCGCCGCCTGTCACGCTCGGGCCCGGTCGGCGCAGGAGACCGACTGGTCGCGAATCGCGGCGCTCTACCTGGTGCTGTCCTATGTCTGGCCGTCGCCGGTCGCCGAGTTGAATCGGGCGGTCGCGGTGGGAATGGCCCAGGGAGCGGCCGAGGGTTTGGACATTGCCGACAAGGTGCAGGCGAGTGGCGCGCTGGATCAGTACCCGCTGCTCCCCGCCGTACGAGCTGATCTCCTGGCGAGGCTCGGCCGGACTGCCGAGTCCCGGCAGGAGTACGCGCGGGCCGCCGCGCTGACCCGCAACGCCAAAGAACGGGAGATCTTCCGCGCTAAGTCGGAGGGCTGACCACCTCGTGCGCGGTTGTCGGGAGGGCCAGTCACCTCTTTTTAGGTGTCCAATGACATGCTCGACGCGGAGTGGCTGTGACGAGTGCCGTTTGCGGGCCGCGTCGTGCGTGGCGATCACCCCGGCGGTGGCCCACTGCCGCGCGCATTTGATGTGGTCCGGGTCGATCCGGTGGGTGTCTCCCAGCCCCGCCACCCGTTGCAGGGTCGCGGCGCTGACCGGGCAGGCGGCCTCGACGGTGGTGATCGGCGTGGCGGGCGCCGCGGTGCGGGTCGGTGACGGCACGCCGGGGTTGGTCGACGCCACGCCGGAGGCGGTCGTGGTGCCGGGAGTGGGTGACGGGCTGCCGGCCCCGGCCACCGGGCTGGGGTCGGCAGTGGCGCAGCCTGCCAGCCCCGCCAGGAGGGTGAGAGGCAGGAGCACGCGTGTGGTTGTCGGTTCATCGTTCCTCAAGGTCCGGTGCGAGCGGCGACATGCAGCCACACGTCCTCCGACCGAAGAGGTTGCGCCAGCCGCCAGGGCCGACGCCCGGATCGGACGGTCTCACCACCGGGCGGCTTCGGCGCGACGTCATCCGACGGGTGACGCCGCGCCGGACGGGAGGTCAGGTGCGGGAGCGGCGCAGCGCCAACCCGCCGAGGCCGAGGGCGGCCACCCCCACCACGAGGGCCACGTACGCACCGCCGCGTCCGTTGCCGGTGCCGATCCCGCCGTCCGAGGTTGCCACCACCAGCGCGCCGAGGGCGACGCCGATCAGCCCGGCCGCCAGGGCCACGGTGGCCCCGAGCAGCCCGCTGCCGGTGCCGACGCGGCTGGCGGGCCGGGCCAGGGCCAACGCGCCGACGATCACCCCCGCCAGGCCCAGCAGACCGCCCACGATCGCACCGAGTCGCCCGGCGCTCATGGTGGTGACGCTGGCCGCCAGCGGTGCGGACGAGGTGTACGCGGCGGCCGGCGCGGCCAGCCCGAATCCTCCGGCCACGGCGGACGCGGCAGCGGTGAGCACCAGTCGGGCCCGCGTCGGCCTTGCTGAGAGCAACATGTGCTTCTCCTTC
The DNA here is from genome assembly GCF_040608335.1 of Micromonospora sp. NPDC005194. Taxonomy (NCBI): domain Bacteria; kingdom Bacillati; phylum Actinomycetota; class Actinomycetes; order Micromonosporales; family Micromonosporaceae; genus Micromonospora; species Micromonospora sp. NPDC005194. Next base: position 150,703 of record NZ_JBEXIA010000012.1, read on the forward strand.
GTCGTACGTCTCGTTGGTTGTCGTTCGATCCTGTCGCCGCTTCGACCGTCGGTCGTCCGGCAGCCGGAGGCATTCCGCGCTGCCGCCACCGGCGCAGGCGACTGCCGCGCACGGCGCGGATGGCGCCCGACTACCGCAGGTGCGGTAGGCGCCGGTCGTCCGCGCGCAGGAGTCGCCCGGGGCGTACCTCGGGCTAGGGTGCGCCCATGAGCACAGGGCGTGCCGGTGTCCGGGACTGGGCCATCGCCGTCGGCGTGGCGGCGGTGCTGCTGGTCGCCGGGCTGTCCGCGGACCACTCCACCCTCGACAGCGACCTGCTCGGTTATCCGCTGCTGGCGGCCAGCGGTCTGGCGCTGGCGGCGCGTCGTCGGTGGCCCGTCGCCGTCCTGGCCGTCACCGGGCTGTGCGCCGTGGGGTACCAGGCGGTCGGTTTCGACGTGCCGGCCGTCGCCTTCCTGTTCGCGGTCTACACCGGCGTGCGGGCCGGCCACCGTGTCGTCACGGTCGTCGCCGCCGTGCTGATGCTTGTCGCTCTGCCCCTCACGGCTCTCGCCCCGCCGCAGGACCTGCCGCTGGGCGAGGCGCTCGCACGGGCCCGGGGCGCGCTCGAGGTGGCGTGGCTGATCGCCGCAGGCGCCGCCGGTGAGGCGTTGCGGCAGGCCGAGCGGCGGGCCGACGAGGCCGAGCGCACCCGGGAGGAGACCGCGCGCCGCCGCGCCGACGAGGAGCGGCTGCACATCGCGCGGGAGCTGCACGATTCCCTCACCCACCAGATCTCGATCATCAAGGTGCAGGCCGAGGTGGCCGTCCACCTGGCCCGCCGACGCGGCGAGGCGGTGCCGGAGGCGCTGCTGGCGATCCGGGAGGCCGGCCGTGAGGCGAGCCGGGAGTTGCGCGCGACCCTGGAGGCCCTGCGGGACGACGGCAGGAACCCGCCGCGCGGCCTCGAACACCTGCCGGAGTTGGTGCAGCGGGCCCGGATGGCCGGGCTGGACGCGACGTTGACGGTCGAGGGCGAACGACAGGCCGTGCCGGCGGCGGTGGACCGGACGGCCTACCGGATCGTGCAGGAGTCCCTCACCAACGTCGCCCGGCACGCCGCCGCGGCCACGGCGTCGGTCCGCGTCGACTACCGTCCGGACGCCCTCGCGATCCGCGTCGACGACGACGGCACGGCCACGCTGGCCACCGTGCCAAAGCCCGGAGTCGGGCTGCTCGGGATGCGCGAACGGGTCACCGCCCTGGGCGGTCGCCTCCACGCGGCGCCGCGGGACGAGGGTGGCTTCACCGTCCACGCGGAACTTCCCGTCGGTCCGCCCGGATGATCCGCGTCCTGCTGGTCGACGACCAGGCGCTGCTGCGCAGCGGCTTCCGCGCGCTCCTCGACATCGAGGACGACATCGAGGTGGTGGCCGAGGCCGCCGACGGCCGGGAGGGGGTCGCCCTCGCCCGGCGTCACCTGCCCGACATCGCGCTCATCGACATCCAGATGCCGGTGCTGGACGGCATCGAGGCGACCCGGCTCATCGCCGCCGACCCGGCCCTGGCCGGGGTGCACGTCGTGATCCTGACCAATTACGGCCTCGACGAACACGTCTTTCACGCGCTGCGCGCCGGCGCCGCCGGCTTCCTCGTCAAGGACATCGAGCCGGAGGACTTCCTGCATGCCGTACGCGTCGCCGCGCGGGGTGACGCGCTGCTCGCGCCGTCGATCACCCGCCGGCTCATCGACCGGTACGTCGCCGAGCCGCGCCACCTGCGGGCCCCGACCGGCCTGCGGGAGTTGACCACCCGGGAACGCGAAGCCGTCGTCCTGGTCGCCCAGGGCCTGTCGAACGACGAGATCGCCACGCGGATGGTGATCAGCCCACTGACCGCCAAGACCCACATCAACCGGGCCATGGCCAAGCTGCACGCCCGCGACCGCGCCCAACTCGTGGTCGTCGCGTACGAGTCCGGCCTGGTGGCCCCGCGCCAGGACTGACCCTCGGCGGCTCGCCGCGGACCAGGGGCTGCGAGCGGGCTTGCCGCGCGGGGTCCGGTTCGGCGCGTGCCATGATTGCGCCCATGGGCAAGCAGCAGCACGTCGGCGGGGCCGACCGGGACAGCGGGTCGGGCACGGCGGCCGACCGTCCGACCGGTGATGGGGCGGACGCGCGGCTCGCCGTCGCACACGACCCCACAACGCCACAGATGACCCTCATCGACCTGGCGTCCGACGCGTCGGTCGCGGTCCGCAAGGCGGTCGCGGCCCGGCCGGACGCGCCCGCGCAGGCCCTGCGGTCGTTGACCCGCGACCATGATCGTCATGTCCGGGAGGCCGTGGCGCGCAATCCCGCGACCTCGGTCGGCAATCTCCTGCGTCTGGTCAAGGACGCGGACCGGTGGGTCCGCTGGGCCGTCGCCGGCAACCCGGCCTGCGACGAGTCGGTCCGCCGGGTGATGGCAGCCGCACCCGACAAGGAGCTTCGGGGCCTGCTCGCCGAGACCCGCGAGTTGGAGCCCGAGCTGGCCGCCCGGCTGGTCGACGACGTCTCACCCGAGGTGCGGGAACGGCTCGCCACGCACACCCACGATCCGGACGTCATCGTCGCCCTGCTGGCCGACCGCACCGTCCGCGTCCGCAAGGGGCTCGCCCGCAACCCGCGGACCACCGCCGGGCAGCGCAGCGCCCTGGCCAGGGACCCGGCGGTCGACGTGCGGGCCGCGCTGGTCCGCGCGCTGGAGCTGGACGAGGAGGATCTGGCGGCCCTGGTCGACGACCGTTCGGTGCAGGTCCGGCTGGCGATGGCCACGTCGGAGATCATCCCGGCGCACGTCCGGCGGACGCTCGAAGGCGATCCCGACGACATGGTGGCCGCCGCGGCACGGGACTTCCGCCCCGGAGCCGGCAGCTCCCCGGTGGTGCGGGCTCCCCGCATCGGTTCCCGGCGTTCCGGCACCGGCCCGGGCCGCCCGGGCCGCGCCACGCGCTGAGGCCGGCTGCGTCCCGCGCTGAGGCCGGGTCGCGTCACCGTGCTGAGGCCGGCTCGCGCCGCGCGCTGAGGCTGGCTGCGCTACGCGCTGAGGCTGGCTGCGCTACGCGCTGAGGCTGGCTGCGCTACGCGCTGAGGCCGGCGGAGTTGCCGCGCGCTGAGGTCGGCCGGCCCTGCGGCGCCCGTCCGATCGAGCTACCGGCGGGACGCACCTGCCTGCGACGGGGAGGGTGGGGTGGCGCCGGAGCCGGTCGTGGACGGCGACGCCCCCTCGACCGGGAGGTCGCGGCCGGCGAGACGGCGGAGAAGCTTCCGGATCTGGCGCTTGTCCGCGGCGGAGACCGTGTCGTCGAGCAACCGCCGGCGGATGCTGCCCATGTCCGCCTCGACCTCCGCCAGCACCCGGGGCGTCACGGCGGCGTTCGGCATCGCGAGCGGCCGGATCGCGGCGGCGATGGAGAGGTCGAGGGTGGCGCAGAGGCTGCGCACCTTCGCCAGCTCGGGGTAGCGCTGCCAGTCACCGGCGAGCCAGCGGAACAGCGTCGAGCGGCTGACGCCGGTGTGCTGCGCGATGTCGCCGACGGTCCAACCGTGCTCCTCGCGGGCGTCGTCGACGGCCTGGCGGACGAACTGCGCGAAGGCCATCTGAGGGGTCATGGGGTAGCTGTCCATCTCAGCCGTGCCCTCCCACCCGGAATCGCCTCGGTGTACCCGGCTCGATGGTCAGTTCTGCTTCCCCATTCCCGTGACGGCGGTACCCCTGATCGTCCACCAGCTTCTGTGGTGGCGCAGCGGTGGCCGGCACGACGGCTTACTCGTTCGAGGTGGGTCGGATACTCAACTGCCGTTCGTCGCGGCGGAGCGGCCCGCGCCTCGGGTCACCGGACGACGGCGGACGGTCGGGGTCCGCTGCGGCCCGTCGTCCCGAACGTGTCCGCCTGTCCCGTTCACGGGCTGTGATGGACGCCGCAGCACGACGGCTACGCCCCGTGATCTGGGTACCGTTCGTCGAATCAGGTACCGTCCCCTGTCACACCGTCTTCGCACCAACCTGGCTGCCCGTCACAGGGGAGCCGAACCGGAGGGACACTCGTGAGAGTCCGTAGCGCAGTCCGTCAGGCCGGCCTTGTCGCGGCGGTCGCCGCTCTGGCGTTGAGCGCGGGATGCGCCAAGAAGGATGACAGCGAGGTCCAGGCCAGCGGGGTCAAGCTGGTCGAGGCCGGCAAGCTGACCGTCTGCACCCACCTGCCGTACCCGCCGTTCCAGTCGAAGGACGCCAGCGGCAAGGTCACCGGGTTCGACGTCGACGTGATGGACCTCGTGGCCAAGGAGCTTGGCGTCGAGCAGACGATCATCGACACGCCGTTCGAGGGGATCAAGTCCGGTCAGGACCTGAACACCGGCAAGTGCGACGCGGCGGCCGCCGGCATGACCATCACCGCCGAACGCCAGAAGGTGATGAACTTCTCCGACCCGTACTTCGACGCGACGCAGGCGTTGCTGGTCAAGACCGGGAAGCCGTACAAGTCGCTCGACGACCTGCGGGGCAAGAAGCTCGGCGTCCAGGCGGCCACCACCGGTCGTGACTACGCCCGGAAGTTCGAGAAGGAGAAGGGCCTGCAGCTGGTCGAGTTCGAGGATCTCGCCGCCCTGCAGCAGGCCGTCGCCAACGGCCAGGTCGAGGCCGCCGTCAACGACCTGCCGGTGTGGACCGAGTACCTCCGCAAGAACCCGGGTGGGTTCGAGGTGACCGCCGAGTTCGACACCGGCGAGCAGTACGGGTTCTCGGTGAAGAAGGACGGCAACCCGGAACTGCTCAAGAAGATCAACGAGACGCTGGCCAAGGCCAAGCAGGACGGCTCGTACGACGCGATCTACTCCAAGTGGATCGGCAAGCGGCCGAGCGCCTGATCGAAGCTCAGTGGGGAAGGGCGCGCGCGACGCGCGCCCTTCCCGTCGGCACACTCCGGGAAGGCAACGAGCCAACGTGAAGCTGCGACGCCGCCAGCGGGAACGACTGTCCCTCGGCATCCAGTACCTGGTCTTCGTCGCGATCATCGCCGCGGTGCTCTTCGCCGCGGACTGGGGCAGGCTCAAGGACGCGTTCTTCCGCGTCGACATCATCGAGTCGATGTTTCCGACGATCATCACCGTGGCGCTGCGCAACACGATCCTCTACACGTTGGGCGCGTTCGCCTTCGGCCTCGTGTTCGGCACCGTCCTCGCCCTGATGCGGCTGTCCCGGGTGGCGCCGTACCGCTGGCTGGCGACCGCGTACATCGAGCTGTTCCGGGGTCTGCCGGCGCTGCTGATCCTCTTCCTCGTCGGGTACGGCATCCCCATCGCCTTCCCGGAGCGGGAGATTCCCGGCGGCGTGTTCGGCTCGATCGCGATCGGTCTCGGCCTCACCGCCGCCGCGTACATGGCCGAGACCATCCGGGCCGGCATCCAGGCCGTGCCGAAGGGGCAGATGGAGGCGGCCCGCACCCTCGGCATGTCGCACTTCACCGCCATGCGCACCATCGTCATTCCGCAGGCGTTCCGGATCGTCATCCCGCCGCTGACCAATGAGCTCATCCTGCTCACCAAGGACTCGTCGCTGGCCTACGTGCTGGGCGTGACGGCGCAGACCATCGAGGTCACCAAGTTCGGCCGGGACATGCTCAACGACCGGGTGAACGCCACGCCGCTGCTGGTGGCCGGCCTCGCCTACCTGGTCATCACCCTGCCCCTGTCCCAGGTGGTGCGCCGCCTCGAACTCCGCTACGCCAAGGCCCGGTGACCCGCATGACGACCACCCCGTCCCGTCCCGCCGTCGAGATCCGCGACCTGCACAAGTCCTTCGGGCCGCTCGAGGTGCTCAAGGGCATCGACTTCGAGGTCGGCCAGGGCGAGGTCGTCTGCGTCATCGGGCCGTCCGGCTCCGGCAAGTCGACGCTGCTGCGCTGCGTCGACCTGCTGGAGGAGCCGACCGCCGGCACGATCTGGGTGAACGGCGTCGAGATGACCGACCCCGACGTCGAGATCGACGCGGTACGCCGGGGCATCGGCATGGTGTTCCAGTCGTTCAACCTGTTTCCGCACCTGACCGTGCTGAACAACCTCACCATCGCCCAGCGGCGGGTGCTGCGGCGCGGTCGCGCCGAGGCCGAGCGGATCGCGCGGGCCAACCTGGAGCGTGTCGGCCTGACCGACAAGGCCGACGCGTTCCCGGCGCAGCTCTCCGGCGGGCAGCAGCAGCGGGCCGCGATCGCCCGGTCGTTGTCGATGGAGCCGAAGCTCATGCTCTTCGACGAGCCGACCTCGGCGCTCGACCCGGAGCTGGTCGGCGACGTGCTCACCGTCATGCGGGGGCTCGCCGAGGACGGCATGACGATGATGGTGGTCACCCACGAGATGGCGTTCGCCCGGGACGTGGCGGACCGGGTCGTGTTCATGGACGGTGGCGTCGTGGTCGAGCAGGGGCCGCCGCAGGAGGTGCTGGGCGCGCCGAAGCACGAGCGGACGCGCGCGTTCCTCGCCCGGGTCCTCGACCCGACCCGGGTGGAGCGGCTCGGTCAGCCTGACCAGTCGCCCGAGCCGCCCGAGGCGCCCGGCCTGCCGACGGACGACCGGCACACCGTCTGAGCACTCCACATCGCCTGGTCAATCGACGTACGGCGTGATCTCGCGGTAATCTTCCTGCAATCAGACCTGTACTTTCGTCGATGGATTACATAAGTTGGGTTCATCCATCGAAAGTTCTGAGTCTTCCGAGCGAAGTCCGCGACGATCCTCACCTCAGTCGTGCTGCCGCCTTGTGCTCGGCGGTCGATGCACCCTGCCCTCGTCGCGTCTTCGCCCGGTCGGGAACGGAGACCCATGGACGATCACGCCGTTGGCTCCCATCGTCACCTGTCCCGCCGATCACTGATCGCCACCGGGGCGCTCGCCGCCGGGGCGCTGGGCGCGTCCGCGCCCACGCTCGGCGGCGCGTTCGGAGGCAGCCCGGCCCGGGCCGCCGCCGGAGTGACCAAGAAGGTCACCATCTACGCCGAGCAGTTGCCCGGCGGGCTGTTCGGGTACGGCCTCGCACCCGGGCAGGCCACCGTGCCGGGGCCCGTGCTGGAGATCTACGAGGGTGACACCCTGGAGATCACCCTGGTCAACACCACCACCCAGCGGCTGTCCATCCACCCGCACGGGGTGGACTACAGCACCGACTCGGACGGCAGCCCGTTCAACGACTCGTTCAACAACCCCGGCGAGACCCGGACGTACGTCTGGCGCTCCCACGAGATGGTGGCCGCGTCGGGTCGCCGGTACATGCCGGGCAGCGCCGGCTACTGGCACTACCACGATCACGCCATGGGCACCGACCACGGCACCGCCGGAGTCGCGAAGGGCCTGTACGGGGCGCTGATCGTCCGCCGGCGCGGCGACATCCTGCCGGAGAAGCAGTTCACTGTCGTGTTCCACGACATGACGATCAACAACCGGATGGCCCCGGACACGCCGATGTTCGAGGCGAACCTGGGCCAGCGGGTGGAGTGGCTCGCCATCGGGCACGGCAACCTGTTCCACACCTTCCACCTGCACGCGCACCGCTGGGCGGACAACCGCACCGGAATGCTGGAGGGACCGGCCGACCCGAGCCTGGTCATCGACAACAAGGACCTCAACCCGGGCAGCTCGTTCGGGTTCCAGGTGCTCGCCGGGGAGGGCGTCGGACCCGGCGCGTGGATGTACCACTGCCACGTGCAGAACCACTCCGACGGCGGCATGGCCGGGATCTTCCTGGTGCGCAACGCCGACGGCAGCATGCCCCCCGGCGCCGAGGAGGCGATCCACCGGTTCCAGGGCCACACCCACACGCATGGAAGCTGACCGAAAGTGGGGACGGGGATGACCAGAGACGTACGACGAGCCCTCGCCGCGGTAGCGGCCTTCGCCACACTGATTCCGGCCACGGCCACGGCCACGGCGGCGACCGCCGCGCCGCGACCCGCGGCCGCCGCCCAGGCGGCCCAGCCGCCCAGAACAGCCGTGCTCGTATTCCACGGGCCGGTGGCCGAACAACAGGACCCGGTGTCGCGTGCCGTGGACACCATCCGACAGCTTGCGGCCAGTCATGACATCGATGTCACGGCCACCACGGACCCGGCGGTCTTCACCACGACCGGGCTCTCGGCGTACCGCAGCGTGGTCTTTCTCTCCGCGACGGGCGCCGCGCTCAACCGCGACCAGGAGTCGGCGCTCCAGGGCTACATGAAGGCCGGCGGGGGTTTCGTCGGCATCGCCGACGCCGCCCGCGCGCAGGTCGACTCCACCTGGTTCACCGGCCTGATCGGCACCCGCCCGGCGGGCGCCATCCCGGTTGCCGAGCCGGTGGCCGCGGTGACCGCCAGCGGCGAGAACCCGCCGAGCGAGACCAAGGAGAAGCTGACCGACGGCGACGCCAACACCAAGTGGCTGGTCCGCACCCCGACCGCGTGGGTGGCGTACCAGCTGGCCGCACCGAAGCGGATCACCGGGTACGCGCTGACGTCGGCCAACGACTTCGTCGGGCGGGACCCGAAGGACTGGACCCTGCAGGGCTCCACGGACGGCCAGACCTGGTCCGATCTGGACCGGCGCACCAACCAGACCTTCGCGGAGCGGTTCCAGACCCGGCGGTTCGACATCGCCACGCCGCAGGAGTTCAGCCGCTACCGGCTGAACATCACCGCCAACAGCGGCGAGCCGCTGATCCAGCTCGCCGACCTGCGCCTGTTCACCGGGACGGCCACCGCGCCGCCGCCGACCCCCGTGAACCGGGCGGTGGTCGACATCCTGGACCGTAAACACCCGGCCACCGCGTCGCTGCCGCTGACCCTCACCCGGTCGGACCGCTGGGACAACTGGGACCCGAACCCGATCGGCGCGGTGCACACCCTCGCCCAGGTCGAGGAACGGCACTACGACCCGGGGCCGGGCGCCAACGGCCCGTTCCACCCGGTGTCCTGGTGCCGGGACTACGACGGCGGGCGGTCGTTCTACACCGGCATGGGCCACACCGAGGGCAGCTACGGCGAGGAGGCGTTCCGCGCGCACCTGGCCGGGGCGCTGAACTGGACCACCGGGCGCGTACGCGGTGACTGCCAGGCGACGATCGCCGCGAACTACAAGGTGGAGCGGCTCACCGCCGCCAACCAGACCGGGCAGCTGGACCAGATCGGCGAGCCGCACGGGCTCACCATCGCGCCGGACGGCACGGTCTTCTACGTCGGCAAGGCGGCCTGCCCCAGCGGCCCGATCGCGGACTGGAACGACCCGAACGTCGGCCTGGGCTGCGGCACCATCCACTCCTGGGACCCCCGCAGCAGGCAGGTGAAACTCCTCACCACCCTGCGGGTCATGGGCAACCGGGGCAGCGGCTCAGAGTTGGTGAAGAACGAGGAGGGCCTGCTCGGCATCGTGCCCGACCCGAAGTTCGCCGAGAACGGCTGGCTCTACGTCTACTGGATGCCACACGAGTCGATCGACCGGGTGAAACGGGTCGGGCAGCGCACCATCTCCCGCTTCACCTACGACCGGGCGGCCCAGACCATCGACCAGGGCACCCGCAAGGACCTGCTGCAGTTCCCGGTGCAGATCCACAGCTGCTGCCACGCCGGCGGCGGCATGGCGTTCGACGCGAAGGGCAACCTCTACGTCGGCTCCGGCGACAACAACTCCTCCGAGGGGTCGCAGGGCTACTCCGGCAACAACTGGACCCAGGAGTACCAGGGGATCTCGTTCCAGGACGCCCGCCGTACGTCGGGTAACACCAACGACCTCGCCGGAAAGATCATCCGGATCCACCCCGAGGCGGACGGCACGTACACCATCCCGGAGGGCAACCTCTTCCCGCCCGGCACCGAGAAGACCCGCCCGGAGATCTACGTAATGGGCGTGCGCAACATCGCCCGCCTCCAGATCGACCCGGAGCACCAGTGGCTGACCGCCGGCTGGGTCGGCCCGGACGCCGCCTCGCCCAGCCCCACGCTGGGCCCCGCCAAGTACGAGACCGCCACCATCATCACGTCGGCCGGCAACCAGGGCTGGCCGTACTGCATGGGCAACCGGCAGCCGTACCGGGACCGCAGCAGCACCGACGCGACAGTGCTGACCGGCTGGTACGACTGCGGCAACCTGAAGAATGAGTCACCGCGCAACACCGGGCTGGTGGACATCCCGGCGGCCCGGGACAACATGATCTGGTATTCGCCGGATGGCGGCGGCCCGGTCTTCCCGAAGCGCACCGACGGCAGCGGCCTCCCGACGTACGTCGCGGCCGACGCCACCTACACGCAGCCGTACCTGCGCGGCGGCGGGCAGGCCATCATGTCCGGTCCCACCTACCACCGCGACCGGGTCGATCCGAACAGCACTGTGGCGTGGCCGGCGTACTGGGACGAGAAGTGGTTCATCGGCGACGAGTCGAACGCCGCCAACCGGGTCGCGGTCACCGTCGACCCCGCCGGCGTGCCGACGGCCACCCCGCCGGTGTACGCCGAGTCGCTGCGGGCCATCATCCCCAGCGGCAACGGTGACACCCGGCTGCAGAGCTGGATGGACGCCAAGTTCGGCCCGGACGGCGCGCTCTACCTGCTCGACTACGGAGGCGGGTTCTTCAGCCTGCACCCCAACCAGAAGCTCATCCGGATCACCTACACCGGCGGTGCGCCCACCCCGGCACCGGCGGCGAACTCCGTCGCCGTGCAGAACAAGCCGTTGACGATCGCCTTCACCGGCTCCCGGTCCGGCGGCGTGAGCCACCGGTGGGAATTCGGCGACGGCGCCACGTCGACCGAGGCGGACCCCCGGCACACGTACGCCAAGGTCGGCACCTACACCGCGAAGCTCACCGTCACGTACGCCGACGGCGAGACGGCGACGGTGCAGACCACCGTCACGGTCGGCTGCGCGGTGCCGGACTCCCGGGACACGGTGTGGCTCGGCGACACGGACACCGGAGTGCCCAGCCGCACGGTCGGGCAGGGGTGCACGATCAACGACCTGATCGACGACGAGAGCACCTGGCCCGACCACAACGCCTTCGTCCGGCACGTGAGCGCGGTGACCCGCGCGTTGCAGGACGACGGCCTGCTCAACGCCCGCGAATCGGGCACGCTCACCCGCCTGGCCGCCGCGTCCGAGATCGGCCGGGACGGGCGCACCGGATACGAGCCGCTCTACGACGGCACCGCCGAGTCGCTGCGTGGTTGGCAGCAGGCTCCGACGGGATCGTTCAGCATCCAGCCGGACGGGGCACTGCGTTCCAGCGGCGGCCTCGGCATGCTCTGGCACACCAAGGAATTGGCGGACTTCTCGCTCAAGGTGCAGTTCCGCGACATCGCACCGGGCACCGGCCGCGCCAACACCGGCGTCTTCATCCGCTTCCCGGACCTGCGAACCCCGCTGGAGCAGCGGCCACCGGGCAGCTGCGGCACGATCGGGTCGGCCCGGACCTCGCCGGCCTGGATGGCGATCTACTGCGGACACGAGATCCAGATCTACGACGGGGACACCGGCGAGCCGCAGAAGACCGGTTCGGTCTACAACTTCGACCCGGTGCCGCTCGCCCAGGCCGGCGTCACGCCGAAGAACGTGTGGAACGACTACGAGATCCGGGCGGTCGGGCAGCACTACACGATGATCCGGAACGGCGTGGTGATCAACGAGTTCGACAACACGCCGGGCAAGCAGTCCTCCCGTGCCGGCGACCCGCCGACCGACCTGCGGCAGTTCCTGCGCGGCTTCATCGGCCTGCAGAACCACGGTGACAACGACCTGACCGAGTTCCGCAACATCCGCGTGCGGGAACTCTAGGAGAGACGATGATCCGACGACTCACGGCCGCGCTGGCGGCGCTCCTGCTCACGGTCACGCCGTTGGCCGCGCCACCCGCCTCCGCCGCCCCGCGCGCCGCCGCGGACCAGGTGCTGACCTGGACCGCCGACGACAACACCACCCGCTACAAGTCCGTGCCCACCCAGGCGGTGGCCGGCGCGGCGACGATCATCTGGGAGAACAGCGCGGCCACCGGCAACACGACCGGAATGCCGCACACCCTGACCTTCGACACCAGCACCGAGGGCTACAACCACGACGTCACAGTCAACATCCTGGCCAGCCCGTTCGACGCCAACGACGGCCGGCACCAGGCGACCGTCACGCTGACCCCGGGCCGGTACCGCTACTTCTGCTCGATCCCCGGCCACAGCCAGATGGTCGGCGAACTGGTCGTCACCGACGGCGGGGGAGGCGACGACACCACGCCGCCGACGGTCACCGCCGCCGTGTCGGGCGACCGCGACCAGGACGGCAACTACGTCGGTACGGCGACGGTCACCGTCACGGCCACCGACACCGGCTCGGGTGTGGAGACCGTCGAGTACCAGGTCGACGACACCAGCTTCACGCCGTACACCCAGCCGGTGCGCATCAGCGCGGTCGGCGACCACTCGGTGCAGTTCCGCGCCACCGACCAGGCCGGCAACACCAGCACGGTCGGCTCGGTGTCGTTCCGCATCGTCGAGCCGACCGAGGAGGACACCACCGCGCCGGTGGTCACGGACGCGCTGGCCGGCGACCGCGACGGCGACGGCAACTACGTCGGTACGGCCACCGCCACGCTGACCGCCACCGACGCCGAATCGGGGGTCGCCACCATCGAGTACGCCCTCGACGGCGCGGCCTTCACCGCGTACACGAATCCGATCGTGGTGACCGCGGTCGGGATGCACATGCTGCACTTCCGGGCGACCGACGTCGCCGGCAACACCTCGGCGGAGCAGATGGCCCACTTCACAGTCGTCGCCCCGCCGGAGGAGGACGACACCCCGCCCACGGTGGCCGCCACGGTCACCGGCGAGCGGGACGCCGCCGGCGCCTACGTCGGCGCGGCGACAGTCACCGTCACCGCGACCGACGCCGGCTCGGGCGTGGCGTCGGTCGAGTACGCGCTCGACACCGGCGGCTGGACCGCGTACGCCGGCCCGGTCACCGTCCGCACGCCCGGCGCGCACACCCTGCGGTACCGGGCGACCGACACCGCGGGGAACGCCGCCGCCGAGCGGTCCACCACGTTCACTGTGGTGGCCGACGGCACCGACGCCTGCCCCGCGTCCGACACCCGGGCCACGGTGATCATCGACGGTGACGACACCGGCGTGGCCAACGCCGACACCGGCGACGGTTGCACCATCAACGATCTGATCGACGAACACGCCGACTACCCCGGCCACGCCGACTTCGTCCGGCACGTCGAGGCGGTCACCACCGCTCTCGTGACCACCGGAACGCTGACCAAGCGGCAGCAGGGCGCCATCGTCCGGGCCGCGGCCCGATCGGACGTCGGCGCATGAGCACCCGAATCTCACCGACAGGGAGTACCACGATGCCCGGACGTACCGTCGCCAAGCTGGCCACCGTGACCGCCGTTATCGCCGCCTCGGTGCTGGCCGTGGCGCCCACCGCCCACGCCGACCTGGTCACCCACTGCATCGGCACCGGCGGTGCGGTGACCGTGCCCAACGACCTGCTCGTTCCGGCCGGTGAGTCATGTGCGCTGACCGGCACCACGATCACCGGCAACGTCACCGTCGCCGCCGGCGCCAACCTGGTGGTCACCGGTGGCCGGGTCAGCGGTGAGGTACGCGTCGCCGCCGACGGCTACCTCGACGCCACCGAGACCAGCGTCGACGGCCAGGTGGTGCTGGCCGCCGGCGGGTACGGCGTCTTCCTGTCCGACGCCCAGACCGGTGCGGTGACCGTCCGGCCGAAGGGCTCGGCCACCATCGACAGTTTCCTGTTCGCCGAGGCGGCGACGATCGCCGGGAACGTCACCGTCGGCGCCGGTGAGGTCCGGCTCGACGGGGGCACCCAGGTGACGCGCAACGTCAGCAGCACCGGCACCTACTACACCGACGTGCACGACTCGTTCGTCGACGGCACCCTGTCGGTGCTCAACAGCGCCACCGGCAGTGTCGTGTGCGGCAGCGCGGTCCGGGGTCGGGCCACGTTCGCCGGCAACCTCGGCGGTGTCCAACTCGGCCCGAACGGCGGCCTGGACAGCTGCGCCTCCGGCGGCTACTGGGGCGCGGACGTCAGCGTCACCACCACCACCGGTGGCGTCACGGTCGACGACAACATCATCAACGGCCAGCTGACGGTGACGGGCAACAACCCGGCCGCGCAGGTGGCCGCGAACAACCGCATCCGCGGCGGCGTGACCGGCGAGCAGGCCGCGCCGACCGCCAACCGGGCGGCCCGGATGGCCGCCCCCGACCGGGAGGACGCGGGCGACGAGCGCGCCGAGGTCCGTCGTACCTCGGCGGTGCAGGAGGCCACCGCGGCCGGCGACGCCCGGCTCTAGGGGATCGACGCCCGCGGGCGTCGGGTCGGACGGCACACCGCGTCCGACCCGACCCCGCGGGTCACCGGGTGAGCGCCCGCGCCCTACCCCGCCCGCTGCGCCCCGATCGCCGTCGGGAGCCCGCTGCGGCCCCGGACGCCGAGCTTGACGTACGCCCGCTGAAGGTGGTTCTCCACCGTCCGCACCGACAACACCAGCTTGGCCGCGATCGCGGCATTGTCGTGCCCGGCCGAGGCCAGTTCGCAGATCTGTCGCTCCCGGGGAGTGAGCCCGTCCCGGTCCGACGGCCGAGGGCTCAACGGGGGCCAGTATCCGCCGCACCGCTCCCGCAGCAGGTCCGCGCGCCGGGCCAGCAGGTTGGCCCGGCGCTGGTCGCCTCGACGGTGGCACGCCCTCTCGGCGGCGACCACGGCCTCCAGCCCGAGCGTCAGGTAGCCGCTGGCCTCCAGGGCGCTGCCGACGCGTTCCAGCGCGGCCGGGTCGTCGGCGGCGAGCGCGTGGGCGTACTCGGACCACAGCGCGAACAGTGGACTGTCACAGTCGGCGGTGACCGTGCACAGCCGCTCGGCGGTCGCGGTGCCGGGCTCCAGGCGAGACAGCAGGTGCAGGCACTCGACCGTGACCGTCGTCGCCTGCCCGGCACGCCCCTGCAACTCCCGCAGCGTCGCGACGGCCGTCGCCGGGTGGCCCTGCGCGGCGGTCAGCCAGGCCGCGGTCAACTCGGCGTCGATGGCCACCAGCCCGCCGCCGTGCGGGCCGTCGCCGTCGGTGCGATCGTCGAAGAGCTGCCGCAACAACCTCCCGCTCTCCGCCAGCTCACCCAACTGCGCCGCCACGTACGCGTTCGCCGACAGCACGTAGTCGCGGATCGGGAACAGCGTACGGTCGGCGGTGAGGGTCCGCGCCTCGTGCAGCCAGCGCATCGACCGCCGCATCTGCCCGGCGTGGTAGGCGCACTTGCCCAGTGAGAAGGCGAGCAGCCCGACCGCGTCCGCCGCGCCCCGCGTGACCGCGTCCCGGTAGTAGCGTTGGGCCAGCCGCTCGGCGTCGTGCAGTCGCCCGGACAGCAGCAGGGCCTGCACGTGGCAGGCCTGCGTCGCGGCACGCATCGTCGGCCAGGTCTCCGGGATGTCGACCTCTCCGGTGTCGAACATCCGCACCGCCTGCCCCGGCTGCCCGTCGAACAGCAGCAGGTACGGCAGCAACGCCGCGACGGCCGTCGCCAGCAGCGGGTCCCGGGGCCGGTCGGCGGCCAGGCGTGCCATCAGGGCACGCGCGCCCCCCGCGTCGCCGCCGAACGCCGCGATCCCCACCTCCGCCGCGAGCAACCCGGCGAGCGCGTCGGCGGGCAGGTCGTGACGGCCCGCGTCGATCACCTCGCGGGCGCGGTCGGGCCGTCGGTCACCCCAGTACATGTTCAGCGCCCGCAGCGCCGTCGCCTCGGCGCGGTCGCGCGCGTCGTCGAGGTCGGCCGCGGCGCGGGCCAGGTGCCGGTCGGCCTCGTCGCCGCGCCCCTGAGCCACCAACGCCCGGCCCACCTGCCAGTCGCCCCGCGCCGAGTCGACCCTGCGGCCCAGCCGCTCGGCCAGCGCCGCGTCGTGACGGCGCAGCGCGTACTCCGACGCGGCCAGCAGGTCGTCCGGATCGACCGGCAGATCGGCCTCGCAGCGCCAGGCCGCGATCCGTGCCCGGTCCTCGGTGCCGCCGCCGTCGACGCCCGCCAGCGCCTCGGCCAGGGTCCGGCGCAGCCGGCGGGCCCGCAGCTCCCCGGTGCGGTTGCGGACCACCTCGGCGTACAGCGGATGGCCGGTCTGCACCAGCACGCCCGTGTCATGCCGGACCAGGCGGATCAGGCCGCGCTCCTCGAGCCGTTCCGCGACGGGCGGGTCGACGGTCCGCTCGATCAGCGCCAGCGGAGCCGGCTCGGCGTGCGCGACGTACCGCAACGCCTCGGCCTCCTCCGGGCTGAGCGTGCCGAGGGTCTGTTCGATGAGGTCGGACAGGTGTGTGGAGCACAGCGACTCGGCGGGCCACGTCCACATCCCGTCGCGCTGGACGAGGCCACCGTCGCGCAACCCGCACCGGAGCGCCTCGCGCAAAAAGAGCGGGTTGCCCTGGCTGATCCGCCACAGCGCGCCGATCGTCAGACCGTCGACCGGGCCGCCGAGCCCCTCGCGGACCAGCACTGCGGTCTCGTCCGGGTCCAAGGGCGGCACGTGGACCCGGTCGACCGCGCGGAAGCGGTGCAGCGCCGCGACCGGCGCCGCGTGCAGGGCGTCACCCCGGACGCTCGCGACCACCCGCACGGTGCCGCCCGCGACGAGGCGTTCGAGGAGCGCCCCGGACGCGTCGTCCAGCCAGTTGAGGTCGTCCACCCCGACCACCACGCCCCGGCCCGCCGCGACCTCGCGCAGCCGGCGCTCGACGTCGCGAAAGACGTCGGCGACGCTCGCGTCCGACGGCTGGGGCAGCCGGCTGGCGAGCACGCCGAACGGCACGCCGCGCCAGCCCGGAGTGGCGGTGACCCGGAGCACGACATGTTGCCGTCGCAGCGCCTCAGCCAGCACCTCCTCCAGCAGCCGGCTCTTGCCCACCCCCGGATCGCCGGTGAGCAGGACGCCCCAACCCGCCGACGCGGTGAGCGCTTCGACCGCCCGGTCACGCTCGCGCGCCCGGCCGACGAACGGCCATCCGGCGTCCCCGTCGACGAAACCCCCTGATGCAGCCACGGAACCCCTTCAAACCGGCCGGGTGCCCGCCCCGGGCCCGGTCGCCATCTCCGTCCTCGATCCGCTCGCTCGGCCGGACCGTGTGTGCGCGGCGGTCTGGGTGGCGCGGGCCCCACCCTCACACACCCCCATCCGGTGGCGCCGTCAGCTTCCAGACATGCCTGCACACCTGACGCTCCGACCGCGCGGTTCGGTTGTCGTCCGCGTGACACCACCGGCCCGGGATGAGGTAGCGGCTACTCATGTGCCGGCACCCCCGTGGCCCGCACGCTGGTTTCTGCAAGCGACCGCCGGACAGGCCGACGGTCGTCGCGAAAGGAGCCACGAATGTCCATCACCGACATCGTCAGCAGCTGGAAGGACGAGTACCGCCGCGCCGCCTCGCCCGAGGCCGTCGAGACCCACCCGGCCGGTCTGGTCGAGCTGGACCGCGACCAGTTGGAGACCGTGGCCGGCGGCGCCGCCGCGACCACCGGCCACACCACGGCGTGCTGCCACTGCGTCTGCTGATCTTTCGAACCCTCGGGTCCGCACGGGGTCCGGGCCCGGCCCGGACCCCGTCGTTCCGCCCACCCCACCGTCACGGGAGCCCCGCATGTCCGAACACCCGCACCGCGCCGCCGACGACCCGAGTGTCCGCGTCGAGCAGCGCCTCCTGGCCGCGCTGAGCATCGCCGAACGGCTGGCCGCGCCCGTGCCGACGGCCTCGCTGCCCGGCGAGCGGTCGCGGTGGCGGCTGTCGCGGTGGCGCACCGCCGGCGCGTTCACCAACGACGAGGACTGGCGACGCCGGCTGGCGGCCGAGGGCATCGACGAGCAGATGCTTCTCGCTCTGCTCGACGAGACGCCCGAGCTGCTCGCCGCACGTCTTGACGGGACGCCAGCATGGATCGACGAACTGCTCGCCTGCTACGCGCGAGCGGCGGACGGGGAGATCGACCCCGATCTGCTGCCCGGCCGCCCGCTCGACGCCTGCCTCGTCCTGGTGGCGCCCCTGGTCGCACAGGCCCGCGCCCAGGTGGCACGTCAGGCTCGTCACCTCGCCGACGACGCTGTGCCGCTGCCGGCCGACGCGGACCGGCTGGGACTGACCGGCCTGCTCGACGAACTGGTCGTGCTCCTCAGCCGGGCCGTCGTCCTGGAACTCAACATCGACCGGCTGCGCGGCACGTCGTCCGGGGCGACGCCGCAGGAGCGCTTCGTGGCGTTCTTCGGCCGGTACCGCGCGCCCGAGGCCGCCCTGGACCTGCTGGCCGACTACCCGGTCCTGGCCCGGCAGGCGTACGAGCTGACCCGCGCGTGGGCCGAGCGCACCGTCGAGTTCCTGCACCGGCTCCGCGCCGACGCGCCGACGCTCGCGGCGACCTTGCACTCCGGGGCCCCGCTCGGTCGCCTGGTCGAGGTCCAGGAGACCGGCGACCCCCACCGCGACGGCCGCCGGGTGCTGGTGGCGACGTTCGACAGTGGGCTGCGGCTGGTCTACAAGCCCCGCCCGGTTGCCGTCGAGGCCCGGTTCCAGCACCTGCTGGCCTGGCTCAACGACCGCGGCGCCGACCTGCACACCTTCACCGTGCTGCCGCGCGGCGAGTACGGCTGGGCCGCGTACGTCGACACCCGCGCGCCCGCCACGCCGGCCGGACAGCGCCGCTACGCCCACCGGTTCGGCGCCCTGCTGGCCCTGTTGCAGGCCATCGGCGCCACCGACTGCCACCAGGAGAACGTGGTCGCCCACGGTGAGCATCCGGTCCTGATCGACCTGGAGACCGTGTTCACTCCGGCGGTCGCCCGGTCCACGAGCGCCCGGGGCGGGGACGCGATCGCCGACTCGGTGCTCGCGGTCGGCCTGCTGCCTCGCGCCGACGAGGCCGCCGGACCGGTCGGCGACGGCTGCAGCTGCTCGGCGTGGCAGGACGAGGGGACCGACGAGATGCGGCTGTGCGCTCCCGGTCACCACCACGACGAGCCGGGCCGGCAGGACCCCGCCACCGCCGGCGCGGCGATCGACGTCGCCGCGCACCTGCCGCGGGTGGTGCAGGGGTTCGAGTCGATGACGCACCTCCTCGCCGCCGTCCGAGACGACCTGCTGGCCCCGCACGGGCCGCTCACCGCGTTCGCCGCCGACGAGATCCGCGTCGTGCTCCGCCCCACCCGCACGTACCTGCGGCTGCGCGACGCGGCGCTGCACACCGACGCGCTGCAGGACGGCCTCGACACCGAGCGGCTGTACGACTGGCTCTGGTCGGGGGTCGCGGAACTGCCGCTGCTGGCGGCCACCGTCGCGTCGGAGCGCGCCGACCTGGCACGCCGCGACGTGCCGATGTTCACCACCCGGGTGGACTCGCGTGACCTCTGGAGCAGCCGGGGCCAACGACTGCCGGGCCTGCTGGCCCGGTCCGGACTCGACGAGGCGCGTCGCCGGCTGGCCCGGCTCGGGCCGGCCGACCTGGCCCGGCAGCGCTGGCTGATCGAGGCCGCCTTCGCCGCCCGGGTGGACGGCACCGACGCGCCCCACGCGCGGGTGCGCTGGCGGCTGGCGGATCTGGCACCGGCGTCGACGCCCGCCCCGGCGGCCTACCTGGCCGCCGCGGCCGAGGTGGCGGACGTGGTGGCCGGTCTCGCCTGCCCCGGTGCCGAGCCGACCTGGTTCGGCCTCACGCCCTCGGCCGCCGACCCGGGCCGGTGGGCGCCGACGCCGCTCGGCCCGCACCTCTACGACGGCATCGCGGGCGTGGCGCTCTTTTTGGCCCACGCCGGCCGACTCACCGGTGAACGGCGATTGACCGACCTCGCCGGCCGGGCGGCTGCCGGGCTGGCGGCCCGCGTCCTCGACCAGCGGATTCCCGGCGACCGGATCGGCGCGTTCACCGGCTGGTCGGGCCTGCTCTACACCTTCGGGCACCTCGGGGCGCTGTGGCGGACCGACCGGTACGCGCCGGTGGTCGACGTGGCGTTGGCGCGGATCGTCGGGCTGGCCGCCGGCGAGCAGGCCCTCGACCTGGTCGACGGGTACGCCGGCGCCGTCCTCGCCGTCTCCGGCGCGGGTCTGGACCCCGACCGGGTCGAGCCCGCCCTGCGCGCGGCCGCCGGACGACTTCGCGCCGCCGCCGAGCACTACCCGCACCCGGCCCGTGGGGCCGCCGGCGACCTCCTCGGCGGGCTGTCGCACGGCTCCGCCGGCATCGCCGCCGCGCTGGCCCGCGCCGGGCAGGTGACCCGCGATCCCGCCTACACCGACGCGGCGGCCCGCGTGCTCGCGTACGACCGCAGCCTGTTTCGCCCTGAGCTGGCGAACTGGGCTGACCTGCGCCGGCCGGGGCAGAGCACGGTGACCTGGTGCCACGGCGCCCCCGGGGTGGGGCTGTCGCGGCTGCTGCTGCGCGACGCCCTCGGCCCCGACGAGGCGCTGGACGCGGAGATCGGCACGGCCGTCCGGACGACGCTCGCCACCGGCTTCGGTCGTAACCACTCGCTGTGCCACGGCGACCTCGGCAACCTCGACCTGCTGCTGACGGCCGCCCCCCAGCAGGCGGCGGCGCCCGCGGCGGCGGTGCTGCGCGACGGCCTCAGCGGTGGCTGGCGCTGCGCCAACCCGACAGCGCTTGCCACGCCGGAGCTGATGACCGGCCTGTCGGGGATCGGGCTCGCCCTGCTGCGGCTCGCCGCACCCGAACGGGTGCCGTCGGTTCTCCTGCTGGCGCCACCGGCGGACGCGCGCACCGGCGTGCTCGGCGTTCGGAGGCGACAGTGGGCCGCCTGACCAGCATCCCGGCGTGGTGGCGCCGGCAGCGGGTGCCGCTGGTGATGCAGATGACCGACACCGACTGCGGAGCCGCGTGTCTGGCCATGGTCGCCCGCCGGCACGGCGTACGCGCCTCGCTGGCGCGGGTGCGCGACAAGCTCGACGTCGGCCGCGACGGCGTCACCGCGCGGGCGCTGCTGACCGCGTCCTCCCGGTTCGGGTTGCGGGGCCGCGCGTTCCGCGCCGACGCCGCCCAGGTCGGGGAGCTGCCCCTGCCGGCCGTCGCCCACTGGGAGGACGCCCACTTCGTCGTGGTGGAGCACGTCGGCGTGCGGGGTGTCCGGCTCGTCGACCCGGCGCTCGGGCGTCGGCTGCTCAGCGCCGCCGAGTTCGCCGCCGGCTTCAGCGGCACGGTGCTGACCTTCACCCCCGACCCCGCGGCCGTGTCCGAGCCAGCCGTCTCCCGGCCCGGTCCGGTGGCCCGCTGGCGGCGCGCGCACCCGCTGCTGCGGCCCTTCCTGCCCCGGCTGGGCGCGGCGTTCGGCGTCTCCCTGGTGCTCCAGACCCTGGGACTGGCCCTGCCCCTGGCCACGACGGTTGCCTTCGACCAGATCATGCCGGCCCGGGAGACCGGCCTCATGCCGTACCTGGCGTTGGGCATCGCGGCGCTGGTGCTCACCCAGTTCGGCGTGGCCTACCTGCGCTCCCGGCTCCTGGTCACGTTGCAGGCCAGGGTGGACGCCGCGCTGATGACCCGGCTGTTCGGGCACCTGCTGCGGCTGCCGTACGCGTTCTTCCAGCAGCGGGCCAGCGGCGACCTGATGCAGCGGCTGTCCAGCAGCATCCTGCTGCGCGAACTGGTCACCACCCAGGTCCTGACGGCGGTCATCGACGGTGTGCTGGTGATCGCGTACTTCGGGGTGCTGGTGGCCAGGGACCTCACCTTCGCCGGGCTCGCCGCCGCGATCGGTGTCGTCCAGGTGGCGGCCGTCGCGCTGGTCAACGGCCGACTGCTCCGGCTGAGCCAGCGACATCTCACCGTGCAGGCCGACGCGGAGAGCGCGTTGATGGAGGCGCTGTCGGGCATCGCGACGGTCAAGTCGATGGGCGCCGAGCGGCAGGTGTACGACGGTTGGCTGCGCCGCTACACCACCGCGCTGGACGCCGACATCGCCCAGAACCGGCTCTCGGCCACGGTCGCCAACATCACCGCGAGCGTCCAACTCGCCGGGCCGCTGGCGCTGCTGTGGCTCGGCACCGGTCGGCTCTTCGAGGGCGCCGGCCTCGGTGCGACCCTGGGCCTGCAGGCGTTGGCGCTGTCCGCGCTCACCCCGTTGGCCTCGCTGGTGAGCAGCGCGCAGGTGCTCCAGTCGGTCGTGTCGCACCTGCAACGCCTGCGGGACGTCTTCGCCGCCCAGCCGGAGCCCGCCGGGGACCCCGACCTGCCCGCGCCCCGCCTCACCGGCCGGATCAGCGTCCGCGACCTGAGCTTCCGCTACGACGGTGGCGCGGCGCCGGTGCTGCGGGAGATCTCCTTCGACGTCGCACCGGGGGAGAAGGTCGCCGTGGTGGGGCCGTCGGGCAGTGGCAAGAGCACCCTGGCCATGCTGCTGACCGGCCTCTACCGGCCCACCGGCGGGGAGATCCTGTTCGACGGGGTGCCCCTGTCGCGCATCGACCCGACCGCTCTGCGCCGCCAGTTCGGGGTGGTGTTGCAGGAGAGCTACCTGTTCCGCGACTCCATTCGGCGCAACATCAGCCTGGTGCATCCGGGTGCCGGCATGCCGGCGATCCGGGCGGCCGCCGAGGCCGCCGCGATCGACGAGGACATCGCGGCGATGCCGATGGGCTACGACACCCAGGTCGCCGAGCGGGGCCAGGCGCTCTCCGGTGGGCAGCGGCAGCGGCTGTCCATCGCGCGGGCCCTGGCGGGGCAGCCCGCCGTGCTCCTGCTGGACGAGGCGACCAGCCACCTCGACGTGGCCACCGAGCGGCGCGTCGACGAGGCGATCTCGGCGATGCGCTGCACCCGGATCGTGGTGGCCCACCGGCTGAGCACCGTCCGTAACGCCGACCAGATTCTCGTCGTCGCCGGTGGCCGGCTCGTGGAGCGCGGACGGCACGACGAGCTGCTGCGTGCCGGGGGCGTGTACGCCGACCTGGTCCGCTGCCAGTTGACCGACGACGAACCCGCCCACGCAGGAGGCGACGCATGGATACCCGTACCGTGACCGAGGCGCCGCAGCGCCCGGTCGTCTCCGCCGACGACCCGGGGCCGTTCCCGGCGCGGCGGATCCTCGTCGCCGCCTGCGGATCCGCGGACGTGCTGACGCTGCCTCAGTCGATCATGGTGATGCGCCACGCGTTGGGACTCGACGTGCGGGTCGTGCTCACTCCCGCCGCTGCCCGCTTCGTCCCGGCTGCTTCGTTCGCCCTCCTGACCGGACGCCCGGCGCTGACCGACGAGGAGGCGACGACCGACGTCGCGCACCTGACCCTGACCGGGTGGGCCGATCTGGTGCTCGTCATGCCCGCCACCGCCAACACCCTGGCCAAGGCGGCCCTGGGAATCGCCGACACCCTGGTCGCCACCTGCGTGCTGGCCGCCGCCGCTCCGGTCGTGCTGGTGCCGTCGATGAACGCGGCGATGTGGCAGCGCCCCGCCGTGCAGCGCAACGTGGCGCGGTTGCGCGCCGACGGGTACGGCGTGGTGCCGCCCGTTCCCGTGCTCGCGCTGAGCACCGGCACCCTCGCGGGCCGGGGGATGCCACCGGTGGAGGCGGTGCTGGAGTGGACCGCCGCCCACCTGCTGGCGCAGGGAGCGGGCCGTGGCTGAGGCACGCTCCGGGTACGGGCCGAGAATCGCCGCGGCGGCCACCGCGCTCGGCGCCGTCCTGCTCGTGGTGGCGGCCACCCCGTTCCTGCGCGCGTACGCCGACCCGGCCACCCACCGACCGGCCGCCGCGATCGGGGTCGACGCCGACCGGGCCGGCTGCGATCCGGAGCTGACCGACCGGATCAGTGGCGCCGGCCTCCACGTCGGCCCGGGGACCGCCGAGCCGTACGTCACCCGCGTCCGGTACGACCTGGTCCCACCGTCGTCCGGGCCGCACTTCGTGGTGCCCGCCCCGACCGTGCGCCGGTTCTATGTCACCCGTGACCGCCCGCCGATCGAGACGCTGGTCCACAACCTGGAACACGGCTACACCGTGCTGTGGTACGTCGAACCGCTCGCCCCCGACCAGATCGAGGCACTGCGGGCGCTGGCCCGGACGTTCGGCGACGACCGCTACGGCGGCAGGTTCGTGGTCGCGCCGTGGGACCTCGACTACGGGGCGTTCCCGGCCGGCCGGCCGCTGGCCCTGTCGCACTGGGGAGCGCAGGCCGGGTACCGGCAGTTCTGCGCCGCGGTCAGCGGCGCGGCCGTGCAGCGGTTCGTCCTGGCGCACCCGCCGCGCGACGCTCCCGAGCCGACCGGCATGTGACGCCGCCGACGGCGCGACGGTGCTGCCCGGCTCTGACCGCTGCACGCGACGGCGGCCGGTCACCTCGGGGTGGCCGACCGCTGTCGTCGTGGCGCGTCAGCCGGCTACGGCCGTGCCGTAGAACGCGCTCGGATCGCCGGCGAGGGATGCCTTGACGTGGGCGCTCCACTCGTCGGCGAGGACCTCGAGTCGGCCGGCCTCGATGCCGTCGAGGGCGGCGTGGACGACGTCGGCGGGGTCCATCTTGTCGCCGTCGTAGTCGGCCATCATGTCGGTGTCGGCGGCGCCCAGGTGCAGTCCGGTCACCAGCGTGCCCTGCGCGGCCAGTTCGAGCCGGACGCCGTTGGTCAGGCTCCACTCGGCCGCCTTGGCGGCGCTGTAGGCGTTCGCCCCGTCGTAGGAGAACCACGACAACGCCGACAGGACGTTGAGGATGGCGCCGCCGCCGTTGGCACCCAGGACCGGGGCGAACGCGCGCACCATGTCGAGGGTGCCGTAGAAGTGCGTGTCCATCTCGGATCGGACCATGCGCAGGTCGCCGGTGACGAGGTTGGTCCGGGTGGTGATTCCGGCGTTGTTGACGAGCAGGGTCACGTCGGAGGCGAGCGCTGCGGCGTCCCGCACCGCCTGCGGGTCGGTGATGTCCAGGCGGAGCCTCTCGACGCCGGGGATGTCGATCTGTTCGGGGTCGCGGGCCGTGGCGTACACCTT
The DNA here is from genome assembly GCF_040608335.1 of Micromonospora sp. NPDC005194. Lineage (NCBI taxonomy): Bacteria > Bacillati > Actinomycetota > Actinomycetes > Micromonosporales > Micromonosporaceae > Micromonospora > Micromonospora sp. NPDC005194. Next base: position 175,722 of record NZ_JBEXIA010000012.1, read on the forward strand.
CGTCGCGCCGCGTTCGAGGAGTTGCCGGGTGAAGTGCCGGCCGATGCCACGGTTGGCGCCGGTCACCAGCGCGATCGAGCCTGAGATCCGCATGATGCCCTCTGCTTGGGTTGGACGAGGATTCGTACGCGACCTACGCTAAAACCTGACGTGGACGTGAGAGACAAGGTTGTGTGGCGGCTGTCACCGCCGTGGGGGAGGGGTCGTGCGGATCGGAGAACTGGCCGCCAGCACGGGTGTGTCGGTGCGCGCCCTGCGCTACTACGAGGAGCAGTCGCTGCTGATCCCCGAACGCAGCGGCGGCGGCCAGCGCCACTACGACGAGAAGGCGCTCGACCGCGTCCAGCTCATCCAGACGCTGTACGCCGCGGGTCTGTCCAGCAGGACGATCCTGGATCTGCTGCCCTGCGTCGACGCGAAGGTCAACACCCCGCAGTCCCGTGCCCTGCTGAACGCCGAACGCGACCGCCTCACCCGACAGATCGACCAACTCGTCCAGGTCCGGGACCGACTCGACGCGGTGATCAGCTCCAGCGAGAGCCCGGCCAGCGGCTGCGCCTATGCGGACGCCGCCCTGTGGTGATCGCCCCCGTGCTCCCCTGGGGGCCGCTCAGCGCGCCCCGACGACGGACTGTCGCACGATCGGGGGCGGGGCGCCGGGAGCGAGGTCGGGGATGCCGTAGCGCTGGTCGAGCACCTGCATGGCGGCGCCGGCGGCGATGACGTCCGCGCCCAGGCTGGACAGGGTCACCGTCGGCGTCAACCAGTCCGCGCGCGGCACGTCCGTGCGGACGGCCCGCTCGACCGCGGCGCGGTAGACCTCCGCGTGGCGCAGCAGATCCGCGCCGGCCAGCACCACGTGGGCGAGGTCGAGGGTCTGGAGCAGGTTGACGACGCCGACGGCGAGGACGCGGGCCGCGCGGGAGACGTCTCCCGCCTCGGTGGCGCGCAGGTGGACGACCTCCAGGCAGCCGTGGCGTCCGCAGACGCAGCGGGGCCCGTCCAGGTCGACGACAGTGTGCCCGAACTCGCCGGCGTTGGTGTGCGCGCCCCGGTGGGCGGCCCCGCCCAGCCGGAAGCCAGCGCCGATGCCGGATTCGACCATGATGAGCGCCGCGTCGCCGAACGTCGCGCCGTGCCGCCACGCCTCGGCGGTGATCCCGGCGGTCACGTCCTTGTCGAGGTGCACCGGCAGGCCCAGGTGCGCCTCGGCCAGCTCGCGCAGCGGTACGTCGTGCCAGTGCCGCAGGCCGTGCGCGTCCCGGACCAGCCCGTGGGCGTGGTCGAGTGGGCCGATCATGCCGATGCCCACGCCGGTCAGCCGGCTCCGCAGCTCGGTGCCGGCGGTGATCGCGTCGATGCCGACCCGCAGGACGTCGAGGAGCTGCTCGGGGGTGAAGTCGCCGGGCAGAGGGCTGACCGTGGAGTGGTGCACGGTGCCGGCCAGGTCGACCAGGACCAGTCGCAGTGTGCGTCGGGCGACGTGCGCGCCGATCGCGTACCGGCTGTCGGGGACCAGCTCGTAGACGACCGCCGGCTTGCCGATGCCGGGGCGGCGGACGCCGGCGGAACGGATCAGCCCGTCGGCGGTCAGGCGGGCGATGACCTTGGAGACCGCCTGCGGCGTCAGCCCGGTGGCGTCGACGACCGTCGACCGCTCGAACGTCCGCGCGGTGCGCCCCACGGCCATGACGAGCGCCTGGTTGTATCCGCGCAGGAACGTCACGTCGGCTGTGGTGCGCGTCATCTCACCAGCCTATTACGCAACGCTGTTGCTAAATTCGCTCGGTGAACGGACTGAGCAGAAATCAGCGCCTGGCGGCGTTGGCGGCCCTGGCCCTGGGCGGCGTCGCGGTCGGACTGACGGAGTTCGTGGCGATGGGTCTGCTGCCCGAGATGGCACGCGGCCTGCTCCCGCAGGAGTACGCCCGATCGTCGTCGAACGCGGTCGCCCAGGCCGGGTGGATGATCACCGCGTACGCGCTGGGCGTGGTCGTGGGCGCCCCGCTGATCGCCGCGCTCAGCGCGCGCCTGCCGCGCCGCAAGCTCGTCCTCGGGCTGCTCGTCCTCTTCGCCGTCGGCACGATCGCGTCCGCCACGGCCCCGACGTTCGAACTGGTGCTGGTGGCGCGGTTCGTCGCCGCGCTGCCGCACGGCGCGTACTTCGGCGCAGCTGGCCTGCTCGCGGCGACCCTGATGGGCCCCGGCAACGAGGCCCGGGGCTTCGCCACAGTGCTCGGTGGGCTGACCGTGAGCAACGTGGTGGGCGTACCGCTGATCACCCGGCTCGGGCAGGCGGTCGGCTGGCGTGCGGCGTACCTGGTGATCGCCGGGGTTTTCCTGCTCACGCTGCTGGCGGTGCTGGCGGTCGTCCCGGAGGTCGCCGCGGCGGCGGACGGTTCGCCGGCCGCCGAACTGCGCTCCCTGCGGACCCCGCAGGTCTGGCTGGTCGCGGCCACCGGGGCGATCGGCTTCGCCGGGTTCTTCGCGGTCGACTCCTACATCGCGCCGGTCACCACCGACGTCGCCGGCCTCTCCGCCGCGACCGTGCCGTGGGCGCTGGTCGCGGTGGGTCTCGGCATGACCGTCGGCAACGCCCTGGGCGGCTGGCTCGCCGACCGGGACCTCCGCCGCAGCATGATGATCGGCTTCGTCGCCATGATCGTCAGCATCGGTGTGTTCAGCCTCGTCGCGTCGAACCGCGTGGGCCTGTTCGTGGGCGCGTTCCTGGTCGGCGCGACGAGCCTCTACCTCGGTCCGGTCCTGCAGGCACGCCTGATCACGGTCGCCCCCGGCGCCCAACTGATGGGCGCGGCGCTCAACCAGTCCGCCATGAACATCGCCAACAGCCTGGGCGCGGCCCTGGGCAGCGTCGCCATCGCCGCCGGGCTCGGCTACCTCGCGCCGGCCCGGGTGGGCCTGGTCCTGGCCGTCGTCGGGCTGGGCCTGGGAATCGTCAGCTTCACCGCCGGACGTCGCCGCGACCGGGAACCGGCCGCCCTCGCGGGCTGACGGCCCGCTCGGCCGCTCAGGTGACCGCTGCGGCGAGGAGGTCGCCGACAGCGGCGCGGACGGGATCGGGATTCGCCCAGGACCAGTTGGGGTGCGCCCGGTTGGTGAGCAGGGCGAGCACGAGCCTGCGGTCCGGATCGACCAGGAACGAGGGGCCGGCGAACCCGGTGTGGCCGAAGGTGCGCGGCGACGCGAGCCGGCCCATGAACCAGGGCTGGTTGAGCACCACGCCGAGACCGTGGGCAGCCGTACGGTGGGGGCGCTCGGGGTCGACGGCCGGCTTGCCCGCGTTGTGGTTGGTGAGCATCGTGCGCACGGTGTCGGCGGCGAGGACCCGTCTGCCCTGGTAGGTGCCGCCATTGAGGAGCAGCTGGCCGATGGCGGCGAGGTCGGCGGCGCTGGCGAAGACCCCCGCGTGCCCGGCGACGCCGCCGAGGTGGTTGGCGACGTCGTCGTGCACGGTGCCGCGCAGCAGACCGCGGGACGAGCGGGCGTCGGTCGCCACCATCCGGGCGGCCCGCGCGGTGCCGGACAGCCAGGTGGTCGGGTTGAAGCCGGTGTCGCGCAGGCCGAGCGGACCGGTGAGGTTGGCCTTGAGCGCCTGGTCGAGTCGGCTTCCGGTGACCTTCTCGACGATCTTGCCGGCGACCATGAGCCCCACGCTGGAATAGCGGAACGTCTTCCCGGGCACCGCCGACGACACCAGCGGGGTGGCGAGCACGGCGTTCCAGCGTGCGGTGTTGTCGGGCAGTCCGGTGACCGTGGCGCCCACCGGGAGACCGCTGGTGTGGGTGAGCAGCATCTCGACGGTGACGGCGTCCTTGCCGGCGCCGGTGAAGCCGGGCAGGTAGTCGCGGACCGGCGCGTCCAGGTCGACGCGACCCTTCTCGACCTGCTGCAGCAGCAGGATCGCGGTGTAGACCTTGGTGACCGAGGCGAGGTCGAAGACGGAGTCGGGGCGCATCGCGACGCGTTGACCCGCCGCGAGGAGTTTCGGGCCGGCCGCGTAGCGCAGCGCCTCCCCGACGGCGGTGTGCACAGTCGTCCGTCCGTCGACCAGCACGACGGCGACCGCACCGGGAAAGCCGTGATGCTGGACGGTCTGCGGCGAGGCGGGGAGGTGACGCCGCAGCAGGGCCGTCAGCTGCGGGGCGTACTTGGCCTGATTGGCCGCCGTGGCCCCGCCGCCGGGCGACGGGGAGGCGTTCGGCGTACCCGGCGGGGTGTTCCCGGCCGCGCCGAACCCCACCCTGTTCCCCGCGGCGTCGGTGGTGGTCACCGCGTCGCCGGGGCCGGTCCCGCCCGGCCCGGTGCCGCCGCTGTCACCGCAGCCGGTGAGGGCGCCGGTCGCGGCCGCCAGGCCAGCTCCGAGCAGGGTACGACGTGCGACAGGCATGCCGGTGATGGTGACAGTACGGACGCGCGGCGCGCCAGCCTCGCTCAGACGAACGCCGACCGCGTCCAGCGACATGGTTGGTATCCGACACCCGGGCGGACGTGTCGGGGCGACGGTCGACGGTCGACGCTGTGCAACGATCGGGGCCACACCTCGTACCCCTTGGAGAGCACGATGTCCCTCTCCCCGGTTCGGGTCTTCGCCGCGTTGAACGCCGTGCGACCCCCCGACCAACCAACCCCGCGCCTGGGTAAGGCGGTGGTGGTCGGCGGCAGTGTCGCCGGGCTCCTGGCCGCCCGGGTCCTGTCCGACCATGCGGAGAGCGTGGTCCTCCTCGACCGGGACGACCCGCAGGTGAGCGGCGCCCGACCCGGCGTGCCACAGGGGACGCAACTGCACGCGCTGCTGCCCGGCGGCCTGCTCCAGCTCGAGCAGCTGTTCCCCGGGTTCCGGCAGCGGGCGCTGGCCCACGGGGCGGTCGAGGCGCCGCCTGCCGCCCGGCGCAGCTACCTTGACGGCCGACGGAAGGTGGTCGTACCCGACGACGACGACAGCCTGGCCGGCAGCCGGCCCCTCCTGGAAGGGCTGATCCGTCAGCAGGTGCTCCGGCTGCCCAACGTCAAGACGGTCACCGCCCGTGCCACGGGTCTCGTGTTCGACGGCGACGCGGTCGCTGGCGTCCGGTACGAGGTCGACCAGGTGCCCGGCGTCGAGGGCGCCGACCTGGTGGTGGACGCCATGGGGCGGTCCAGCCGGCTCTCCGACTGGCTGGAGCAGGCCGGCTGGGAGCGGCCCGCCACCCGTCGGATGTCCGTGCACCTCAACTACGCGACAGCCCTGTTCCGCCGCCCCGAGCAGTCTCCGGAGGCGACCGTCGTCCTCGCCCTGCACACTCCGCGGACCATGACGGACATCGCCGGCGCCGCCTTCTTCGCCATCGAGGACGGCCGGTGGATGGCCATGATGGCCGGCTACGGGAAGGACCGGCCGGGCCGCACCGCCGAGGACTTCGTCCGACGGCTGCGGGAGCAGTTCCCGCCGGAGTTCGGCGAGGTCGCCGAGCAGGAGATGCTCGGCGACGTCCAGACCTACCACCACGCCGACAGCCGCCGGCGGGACTTCCACGCGCTGCGGCGGTTCCCGGCGCGACTCGTCAGCGTCGGTGACGCCGTCGCGTCGTTCAACCCGGTGTACGGGCAGGGGATGACGGCGGCGGCCCTGCACGCGGCCTGCCTGTCGGCGTACCTGAGCTCCGACCCGGACCTGAGCGAGCCCGCCCGCCACTTCCTCGCCCTGCAGAAGGTCGTGGTCGACGCCGCCTGGTCGACCTCGACCTCCGCCGACCTGGCGCTGCCGCACGTCGACGGGCCCTACCCGCGCGGCTACCGGTTATCCAGCTGGGTCAGCCGGCAGATCCTCACGGCGACCGTCACGGACGTGGCGATCGCCCGCCGGTTCAACGAGGTCGTGTCCCTGCGGGAGCACCCGCTGTCGCTGGCCACACCCGGCGTGATCCTGGGCGCCCTGCGCGCGAACCGCCGCGCGGGCTGACGGTCGTGCGGACGCGCCGAGCGCCCGACGACGACGCCCGCCGTCGCCGATGTGCGGCGGGCGGGCGGCGTCCGGCGGTTGCGGGGGGCTAGCGCGCGTTGCCGCGCAGGATGTCGACGACGAAGCGGTGGTCGTCCAGCTGCGGAAGCCCGGAGACGCCCATCCAGCCCACGACGCCGGTGCCACGAACGCGCAGTGGCACGGCGCCTCCGGCCGCGGCGTAGCGTGCGGCCGGTAGGCCGAACTTCTCGGTGAGCGTCGTCTGCTTGTCCTGGCAGAGCCGGGCCATGTAGAGCGACGAGTGCTCGAACCGCATCACCACGCGCCCCTTGCGGCGCAGCCACGCGTCGTTGTCCGCCGTCGAACCGGGCAGGCCACAGTGGAACAACTGCCGTCCGGTCCGCCACACACCTACGGAGATCGGGAGCCCCCGCTGGGCGGCGGCGGTGACGGCCCGCACGCCCAGCTCGTACGCGTCGGTCTCGGTCAGGCCCGTCAGCTCCAGCTCGTTCTCCTCGCGCTGCAGCTCGTCAAGCGTCGGCCACTGGTCAGATGACATGTGTTTCTCCTCGTCGAGCGTCGTTCACCAGGCGCAGGGCGCGTAGTCCTTCAGGAAACAGCCGTACAGGTCCTCGCCCTGCTCGCCGCGGACGATCGGGTCGTACACCCGGGCCGCGCCGTCGACGAGGTCCAGCGGGGCGTGGAACCCCTCGTCGGCCAGCCGCATCTTGGTCGGATGCGGCCGCTCGTCGGTGATCCAACCCGTGTCGACGCTGGTCATCAGGATGCCGTCGGTCAGCATCTCCTGTGCGCTGGTGCGGGTCAGCATGTTCAGCGCCGCCTTGGCCATGTTGGTGTGCGGGTGCCCCGGGCCCTTGTAGCCGCGACCGAACTGACCCTCCATCGCCGAGACGTTCACCACGTACTTGCGGCGGGCCGCCGCGGCGGCCATCGCCGGACGTAGCCGGCTGACCAGCACGAACGGCGCGGTGACGTTACACAACTGCACTTCCAACAGCTCGACCGGGTCGACCTCCTGGACCCGCTGGACCCAGCTGTTCACCGAGTCGAGATCCGGCACCAGGCCGCCGGCGTCGATGGCGGTGGACGCCGCGATCCGCTCGGGCGACGCGGAGCCGCTGGTCAACGCCAGCGCGGTAAGCGCGTGCGGGGTGAGCGCTGTCGACTCCGGCCCGGCCGTGAGACCGCCGGCCGGGCCGCCCGGCTTGGCGAACGTGATCAGCTCCGGCAGGGGGCCGTCCGGCAGGGCCGCGGCCTCCGCGGCGACGAGCTGGGCGTACGCCCCGGGCGAGCGGCGCACGGTCTGCGCCGCGTTGTTGATCAGGATGTCGAGGGGGCCCTGGCTGCTCACCGAGTCGGCGAGGGCGATCACCTGGGCGGGGTCGCGCAGGTCGATCCCGACGATCCGCAGGCGGTGCAGCCAGTCCCCGCTGTCGGGCATCGCGGCGAAGCGGCGGACCGCGTCGTGCGGGAACCGCGTGGTCACCGTCGTGTGCGCGCCGTCGCGCAGCAGCCGCAGCGCGATGTACATGCCGATCTTGGCCCGGCCGCCGGTGAGCAGCGCGCGCCGGCCGGTCAGGTCGGTACGGGCGTCGCGGCGCTCCCGGTTCAGGGCCGCGCAGGACGGGCAGAGCTGGTGGTAGAAGGCGTCCACCTCGCGGTAGCGCTGCTTGCAGATGTAGCAGCCGCGCGGGTTGTGCAGGAATCCCGCAGTCGTGCCGGTGGTGGGGGAGGCGAGGGGGATGCCCTGGGTCTCGTCGTCGATCCGGCCGGGGGCGCCGGTGGCCGTGGCCTCCGTCACCGCCCGGTCGGCCGCGATGATGGCGTCGCGCCGCTCCTCGCGTCGCCGCTGCTTGATCACCTTGTAGAGCTTCGCGGTGGCCCGCTGCACCCGCACCACGTCCGGGTGGTCGGACGGGAGGGCCTCCAACGCCTCGAAGACGCTGAGACAGGTCTCCAGCCGGTCCCGGTCAATGCCGGCCTGACCGTTTTGGGCAATCTTGTCCACTGTCATGCGTCGCTGTCTCGTCCCGTTTCCTGTGCCGGATTCGCCGGTCCACCCCAAGTCCGACCCGAAACTGTACGCACCACGCCGTCCCGGACGCATCCCGCGCCGCGCTGCCCACCCGGGAGGACCCTCGCGCCGTCCGACACCCTGCTCGGTGTGGTGGTTGGCGTGGGGGATGCTGGTTGCGTGCAGATCACGATCCTCGGTCCCCTCGCCGTCGACGGCCGGCCGGTCCGGGGCGAGCGGTTGGCGGCGGTGCTCCGCGCACTCGTCGACGCGCGTGGCCGGGCGGTCTCCACCAGTCTGCTCGTGGACGCGGTGTGGGACGGGGCGCCGCCCGACGACGCGACCGGCGCGGTGCAGGCGCTCGTGTCCCGCGTACGCCGTCTCGGGCTGCCCGTGGTGGCGGTGCCGGGCGGATACCGCCTGCCCGCCGACGAGGTCACCGTCGACGCGGTCGAGGCGCGGGCGCTCCTCGATCACGGGCGTGCCACCCTGCGGGCCGGCGACGCGCGGGCGGCCCGCGACTCGGCCGACCGGGCCCGTGCCCTGTTCCCCGAGGTACCGGAGATCGTCACCACCGAGGACGCCCGCCTGTTCGCCGACGTCGCCGCGCTGCGCGCCGAGGCGGCGCTCGCCGGTGCGGGGCCGTACGACGAGGCGGACCTGCGCCGGCTCGCCGCCCGGACGCCCCCGGACGAGCCGTCCGCCGCCCTGCTCGTGCGGGTGCTCGCCGCGCAGGGGCGGGAGGCGGAGGCGTTGGAGGTGGTCGAGCGCCTCCGTGACGACCTGGCCGAGCGCTACGGCACCGACCCGTCACCCGTGATCAACCAGGTCCATCTGGCGCTGCTGCGCGGCGAGCTCACCGCGCCGGCCGTCGTCGCGCCACCCCGTCCGCCGGCGCGGATCGCCCTGCCCGCCGCGTGGCGCCGGCCGATGACCGCCCTCGTCGGCCGCGAGCGCGACGTCGAGGCCCTGGACGCGGCGCTGGACGAGTCGGCTCTCGTGACGATCGTGGCGGCCGGCGGCGCCGGCAAGACCCGCCTCGCGGCCGAGGTCACGCGGCGCACGGCGGCGGCCGGGCAGGCGGTACGCGTGGTCGAGCTGGCCGGGCTGCGCTCGCCCGACGAGGTGCTACCCACGGTGCTCGCGGCGCTCGGTGGCGCGGACACCTCGACGACCGGCGGCAACCTGGGCCTCGAACGGCGGGTGCTCAGCCCCGAGGAGCGGTTGCGGGCCCTGGCGCCGGACCTCGACGGGCTGGTCGTCCTGGACAACTGCGAGCATGTCCTCGACGCGGTGGCGGGCGTCGTCGCCGACCTGCTCGCGGTGACCTCCCCGGAGGTCGCGGTGCTCGCGACCAGTCGTGCGCCGCTGGGCCTGGCCGGCGAGTGGGTGCACCGACTGACCGCCCTGCCGGACTCCGACGCGCTCGGGCTGATCGAGTCCCGGGCGCGGGCCGGCGGCGCGGTACCGACCTGGGACACCGCGCGGGCTCTCGCGCTGTGCAACCGGCTCGACAACCTGCCGCTGGCCCTCGAACTGGCCGCCGCGCGACTGCGGCACATGCCGATCGACGACGTGCTCGCCGGGCTGACCGACCGGTTCGCGCTGCTCGACGACGCGCTGCGGGGCCTGCCGGAACGGCACGCGAGCCTGTGGGCGATGGTCGACTGGAGCCGGGAACTGCTCGCCCCCGACGACCGTGCGCTGCTGGAGCGGATCGCGGTCATCCCCGCGCCGTTCACCGCGGACCTCGCCGCCGCGGTCGCGCAGACCCCGGATGTGCGGCGGGGTCTGGCGAGGCTCGTCGAACAGTCCCTGCTGACCCTGGTCGACGGGGACGGGCCGCCCCGCTACCGGATGCTGGAGACCGTCCGCGAGTACGGCGAAGCCCGTCTGGACGCCGCCGGTGACCGGGGCATGGCGATGGCCGGTCTGGTCGGCTGGGCCCGGGACGAGGCCGTCGGGCTCGCCGGTCGCCTCGTGGGCCCCGGCCAGGTCGAGGCGCTGGACCGTTGCGCCGCCGAGCAGGACAACCTGGTCGCGGGCCTGCGGTGGGCGCTGGAGCACGACGACGAGCCGGCCGTCGTCGACGTCGCCACCGCGCTGCTGCACCTCTGGACGGTGCGCGGCCTGCACCTGGAGGTCCTCGCGTGGGGGCGCGGGCTGCTCAACGTCGACGAGCCGCAGCGGCGTCGACGCTCGGCGATCCTGCGGGGCCGGGCCAGCGGCCGGCCCCTGCCGCACGGAGACCGACTCGCCTGGACATGCGTACTGATCAGCGTGAACAGCGGCATCAGCGCCGACCTGCGGCCCGCAGTGCTCGCTCGGCGCGCGCTGCGGACGCTGCTCGCGGAACGGCCCGCCGAGGTGTCGCCGCGGCTGACCGCATTCGCGGTGGCGTTGCCCGGCTTCGACGAGTCCGACCTGGAGCGGAGCCTGAAGAGCGCGACCGAGATGATCGCGCACCCGGACCCGTACGTGCAGGCGCTCGGCCTGATCGCCCGCGCGGCGGTACGGGAGAACAGCGGCCTGCCGGAGGCGTCGATCGACGACGCCGAGCAGGCGTACCACCGCTTCGAGGTCGCGGGCGACCACTGGGGCATGGCGATGGCCGCGGGTGCCGTCGGGCAGTTCCTGCTCCCCGGCAGGGAGGGACGGTCGGCCGAGTGGCTGGCGCGCAGCGTCCGGCACATGGAGATGATCGGCGCCCAGCAGGACGCGCGGTCGATCCGGGTGCGACTGGACGTGCAGCTCGCCCTGACCGGCGACGCGGACGCCGAGCGGCGACTCGGTGAGACGGCGACGCCGGGCCAGGCCGAGCAGATGGACGTCGCGCAGGCGCTTCTCGGCCTGGCGCACCTCGCCTGGCAGCGGAAGCGCTACGACGAGGCGCTCGCCCACGCCGACGCGGTGAACCGTACTCTCGCCGGCTGGACCGGACCGCCACCGCAGCCGCGCGTGATGGTGCGGGCCTCGGTGGCGGTCCTGTACCTGCGGGTGGCCGACGCGCGGGGGGCGTCGGGCACCGCCGCCGCCCAGGCGGCCACGTTGCTGGCGCTCGCCCGCGACGACGCGCTGAACTCGAAGGACCTGCCGGTGATCGGGGCGTGGGCGTCGGGCGGCGCGGAACTCGCCGCGTACCGGGACGACATCGCCACCACCCGCGAACTGTCCGCGCTCGCGAAGCGGCTCGGGACGCACATGGAGCTGTTCTTCCCGAGCGGGCGCAGCGAACGACTCGACGCCGCCCTCGGTGACGAGGAGCAGCGTGAGTCGTTGGTGTCCGCCTGGCGCGCCCGGCCGGTGGCCGCGGCCGTCACCCGGATCCGTGAGCTGATGGAGGACCTGCTCGTCTAGCCCGGCGTCAGACCTTCTTGCGGTACGCGCGCAGCGCCAGCGGCATGAACACCGCCACGAAGCCGGCGCACCAGGCGAGCGTCCACCACACGTGCGCGTCGAGCGGGGTGCCGAGGAACAGTCCGCGTACCGAGGCCACCAGGTGGGTCATCGGGTTGACGTTCACGAAGGCCTGCATCCAGCCGGGCAGGGTGTCGGTGCCGACGAACACGTTCGACCCGAAGCTCAGCGGCATGATCAGGGCGAACATCAGGCCCTGCACGGCACCGGGGGTGCGCACCTTCATCGACACGTAGACCGGCAGCCAGCTCAGGCAGAGCGCGAACAGCACCGCGAGCAGGCACCCGGCGATCGCCCGGAACGGGTCGGTGTCGATCCGGAAACCCATCAGGTAGCCGATCGCGAGGGTCGAGACCGTGACGATCACGTACCGGACGACGTCGCCCAGGACCGCGCCGACCAGCGGCGCGGAGCGGGGGATCGGCAGCGACCGGAACCGGTCGAAGATGCCCTTGGCGATGTCGGTGTTGAGGTTGACGCCGATCGCGATGGCCCCGGTGGCGATGGTCTGCGCCAGGATTCCGGGCAGCAGGAACTGCAGGTAGTCGTGGGTGGATCCAGCGACCGCGCCACCGAAGATGTAGACGAAGATGATGAGGAACAGCACCGGTTGCAGCGTGACGTCGATCAGTGCCTCGGGCGTCCGCCAGGTCTTGATGAGGCTGCGTTTGGCGAGCGCCAACGAGTGCCGCACGAGCCGGAACGGTCGCGGGTTCACCGCGGCCGTCGACAGCGCGGGGCTCGCGGTGGGTGGTGCGCCGACCAGGGTGCTCATGCCGCTACCTCCGTACGGGAAGTGGTGTCGTCCTCGGATGCCGTACGCCCGGTGAGGGTGAAGAACACCTCGTCGAGACTCGGCAGGTGCAGGGAGAGTTCGGTGACGGAGATGCCGGCGGCGGCGAACCGCGCGACGCTCTCGGTCAGGGCCGTGTCGTCGGTGACCGGCACCGCGAGCACGCCCTTGCGGGTCTCGTCGGCCTGGCCGCCCGAGCCGACCTCGGTCAGGATCGCCGCGGTCCGGGAGAGCTGCGCCGGGTCCGCGGGCCGGACTTCGAGGGTCTGCCCGCCGACGACCCGCTTGAGCCCCTCGGGCGTGTCGTGCGCGATGACCCGGCCGTGGTCGATCACCGTGATCGCGTCGGCCAGCGCGTCGGCCTCCTCCAGGTACTGGGTGGTGAGCAGCACCGTCGAGCCGTTGGCCACCAGCGAACGGACCACGTCCCACATGTCCTCGCGCTTGGCCGGGTCCAGCCCGGTCGTCGGCTCGTCCAGGAAGATCACGTCCGGCGAGCCGACGAGGCTGGCGGCCAGGTCCAGCCGCCGCCGCATGCCCCCGGAGTAGGTCTTGGCCGGTCGGCCGGCGGCGTCGGTCAGGTCGAACCAGTCGAGCAGTTCGGCGGCCCGTCGCCGGGCGCCGGCGCGACCCAACTCCAGCAACGTCCCGAACAGCTCCAGGTTCTGCCGCCCGGTCAGGTCCTCGTCGACCGAGGCGTACTGGCCGGTGAGGCCGATGCTCTGCCGGACCCGCTCGGCGTCGCGGACGACGTCGAAGCCGCCGATCCGGGCGCTGCCGGCGTCCGGGGTGAGCAGCGTGGAGAGGATGCGCACGGCGGTGGTCTTGCCAGCGCCGTTGGGGCCGAGCACGCCGAGCACGGTCCCCCGGGGTACGGCGAGGTCCACGCCCTGTAGCGCCCTCGTCTTCCCGAATGTCTTGACGAGGCCCTCGGCCTCGATCACCAGGTCGGTTGTCATGTCCCAGAGCGTGCGCCGGTCGCCTGACACCGCGCCGACACCGCACCGACACCCCCGCCGACACCTGCCGACACCGGGGCCCAGGGCTGTCGAGGGCGGCCGACGGCCCCGGGGCGCGATATGCTCGCGACGGCAGAGCGCCTGCCCGCGCCCGATGTGGTGGCCCACGCCCGACCACATGCCCGGGGCCAAGAGTCGCCGACTCCGCGCCGTCGTGTCGATTCTCGGCGTGCCGGTCACGCCGCCCGCTCCGTGGAGCGCGTGGGGCTGCACCGGAGGCGTCATGTCTGATCTCCCGTCCCGCCGTACCCCGGTTCCGGGCCGTGCCCGCAGGCGCGCCATCCGGGAGCAGGCGGCCCGCAGCGGCGTCGCCTACTCGGTGGCTGCCCGGCAGCTCGAATCGGTCGGTCTGGCACCCGGCGAGACCCTCGCCACGTACGGCCGGACGATCTATCCGATCGGCGTCGACCCGTACCGTCAACTCCTCGTCGACCGCCGCGAACGGCGCTCGTTCGACGAACGGCGTGCGGACACGCGCCGGGCGGCTGCCCTGCCGGAGGGCCGCGCCGCGCACCTCGTCGACCGTTTCCCGCCCAGCCGGGGCCCGGCCGGCACCGGAGTCGGCGGGCTCTACCACGGCGAGGGTCGGCAGGAGTTGCTCGCCATGCTGTACCTCGTGGTCGCGGCCGAGTCGCCGGGGCTGCTGCCCGAGGTGGGGGACGTCGCCTGGATCGCCGAGCTGGGCGAGGACACGGCGGTCGACACGGCCTGCGCCGACGCCGACCGCGAGGCCCGTCGGCTGCTCGACCGGGAGCCGGCGCGGCTGTGGTCGGCGATCGAGGAGGCGCTCGTCGCCGCCGAGGCCGGCGTCGACTGGCAGCTCCGCCAGGGCGCGATCCGCCAGGGCGCGCTGCTGCGCACGATGATGACACCGCGGCTGGGATACGCGGGCGAGCCGTACGTGCCGGGACTGCCGATCACCGGCGTACGGCAGATCCTCGACGCGCTGCTGATCGTGGCCGACGACGGGCACGCTCCGGGCACCCGGGTACGTCGTGTCGCGGGGGCGGACGACGCTCAGCTGGCCACGATAGTCGGTGCGCGGTGGGGTTCGGCCGGGCCGCCGGTGGGCTACCTCGTCTGGCCTGACCGCGCGACGACGCCCGTGTCCGTCCCGGCCGACGGCCTGGTCGTGCTGGCCGGTCAGGAGTCCGTCGGGCGGTGAGCCGGCCAGCGTCGGGTCCACGGTCCGGAATCCGGGGTTGGTCGCCTCGCCGGCCGCTGCCATACTGACGGTGGCGCCCGTCGATGTCAGTTGGGCCCGGGGGAAGCCCTCCGCAGAGCGCGGACGGTGGGGGTCGAAACCCGGAGGCCGCGATGGACCTTGTCCCCGACGCTGACGCCCTCTCCAGCCTGGTCGACCTGCTCGGCGCCGTGCTGCAACTGACCGCCGCGGTGGTCAGTCTCGCGGCGGTCGTCACCGCTCGCGGGCGTCGTCGCCGGCGGGGCGGGATCCATAACCCTGGGGTACGACCCAGAGAGGATGACCCGCAATATCCATGTTAATCAATACGATGACCGCTATCTCGATCAGGTGCGCTCACAAGGCGTGCCGTTCCGAAGCGGAGGATTGCATGGTTCACTGGCGTACCCTCACTGGCCTGGTGGCCGCCGCGCTGGCTGCGGCCAGCCTCACCCTCGCGGCGCCCGCTGCCGCGGCCGACAGCCCCGTCACGCCGAACGTCGTCGGCGGCACCCGCGCCGCGCAGGGCGAGTTTCCGTTCATGGTGCGGCTCTCGATGGGGTGCGGCGGGGCCCTCTACAGCTCCCGGCTGGTGCTCACCGCGGCGCACTGCGTGGGCTCGACCGGCACCAACACCAGCATCACCGCGACGCTCGGGACGGTCGACCTCCAGTCGTCCAGCCGGATCACCGTCCGGTCCAACTACGTCTACCGCGCTCCCGGCTACAACGGCGCCGGGAAGGACTGGGCGCTGATTCGCCTCGCCACCCCCGTGACCGGGCTGGACACGTTGAAGATCGCCACCACCACCGCGTACGACAGCGGCACCTTCACCATCGCCGGCTGGGGTGCCGCGCGCGAGGGTGGCAGCCAGCAGCGGTACCTGCTCAAGGCCACCGTGCCGTTCGTCAGCGACTCCACCTGCAACTCCAACTACGGCGGCGACCTCATCCCCGCCGAGGAGATCTGCGCCGGCTACGCCAGCGGCGGTACGGACACCTGCCAGGGCGACTCGGGTGGCCCGATGTTCCGCCGCGACGCCACCAACGCGTGGATCCAGGTCGGCATCGTCAGCTGGGGCAACGGTTGCGCCCGACCCAACTACCCGGGCGTCTACACCCAGGTGAGCTACTTCGCCTCGTCGATCGCCTCGGCCGCGGCGAGCCTCGGCGGCTGACGACCCGCTGACGGACGACCTCGGGCGGCCCGGACGACCACGGTCCGGGCCGCCCGAGGGTGTGGCGGCACCGGCTCGCGGCTGGGCCGAGGCGCGGCCCGTCCGCTGCGGTGCGGGGTGGCCGGTGCGGGCCGGAGTGGCCCAGCCGACAGATTCGGCGGGCCGCGCGTTGCGCGTCGTCGGAGGCGGCCATGATGGGTCGGTGCAGATCCTGTCCATCCAGTCGTCGGTCGCCTACGGCCACGTCGGCAACTCGGCCGCCGTCTTTCCCCTCCAGCGACTCGGGCACGAGGTCTGGCCCGTCCTGACGGTCCACTTCTCCAACCACACCGGGTACGGCGCGTGGCGCGGGCCGCTGCTGGCGGCCGCCGACGTGGCCGAGGTGATCGCGGGCATCGCCGACCGGGGGGTTCTCGGTGGCGCCGACGCGGTGCTGTCGGGCTACCAGGGCGATCCGGCGATGGGCGCCGTGATCCTGGACGCGGTGGCCCAGGTCAAGGCCGCCAACCCGGCCGCGGTGTACTGCTGCGACCCGGTGATGGGCGACATCGGCCGGGGCATGTTCGTCCGGCCCGGCATTCCGGAGTACCTGCGCGACACAGTCGTGCCGCGCGCCGACATCATCACGCCGAACCACTTCGAGTTGGACTTCCTGGCCGGCCGCACGACGTCCTCGCTGGCGGAGGTGCTGGAGGCCGTCGACGTCGTCCGTGCCACCGGGCCGCGGCACGTCCTGGTCACCAGCGTGCTGCACAGCGACGTCCCGGCGGGCGCGCTGGAGGTGGTGGCGGTCTCCGACGAGGGCGCCTGGGCGGTGACCACCCCGCTGCTGCCGATCAGTCCGAACGGCGGGGGTGACGTCACCGCGGCGCTGTACCTGGCGCACCTGTTGACCTCCGGCTCACCCGCGACCGCGTTGGAGCAAACCATCTCCTCCGTCTTCACCGTCCTGGAGGCGACCCTCGCGGCGGGCACCCGGGAGATCCAGCTGATCGCGGCACAGGACGCGATCGCCGAGCCGCCGGCGAGGTTCACCGCCCGCCGGCTGCGCTGACAGCCGTCCGCCGCTGCGAGCCGGCGCGGGCGGTCCGCCACGTCGCCGCCGCGCGGGCGGTCCGTTGTGGCGGCTCAGCGCAGCGCGTCGTCGCGCAGCACCGCGTGCGCGCCGACGGTCTGGTTGACGATCTGGGTCACCCGCACGTCGACGACGACGCTGGCCAGCGCCACCGCGTCCGGTCGGCTGAGGCCGTGCAGCCGTTGCAGCAGGGTCAGCATCCCATCGAGGGCCATGAACGTCGCGTCGTCGAGGGACGCTCCCACGCCCAGCGTCAGCCAGGCGTCGGCGGTGCGGGCCACCGGGCCGGTGACCGGGAAGTCGTCGCGGACGTCGAGGGTCAGCGTCACCTCGTCCATCGGGCACTCGATCGCCGTACCGCCGACCTCACCGTCGCCCTGCGCGGCGTGCCCGTCCCCCACCGAGAACAGCGCCCCGTCGACCGGGATCGGCAGCAGCAGGGTGCTGCCGGCGGTCAGGTCCTTGCAGTCCAGGTTGCCGCCCCAGGGCCGAGGCGGAATGGTGGAGTGCTTCCCCGGCTCGGCGGGCGGCATGCCGAGCACTCCCATGAACGGGCGCAGCGCCACCGTGTGGCCATGCTGGTTGCGGCCGGTCAACGCCACCGGGTCCAGCTCCCAGGCGTGCACCACGCCGTCGGCCGCGACGCCGTAGCGCTGGTTGAACCCGCTCGCCCACCCGCCGGCCACCGTCGTTCCCCAGGTGGCGGGGACGATCGCGTCGATGCGTACCGCGAGGGTCTGGCCGGCCCGCGCACCGCGGACCGCGACCGGCCCGGTCAGCGCATGCCCGTGATCGGGCCGGTGCTGCGGGGCCCGGGGCCGGTCCCGGTTCGCCCCGCCGGGGTACGGGCCGGCCGACCACCAGCAGTCCAGGGTGCGGTAGGTGACGGTGTCGCCGGGGTCGATGGTGAGGGCCGGCGCGAGGTCGGGGGAGAAGTGACCGTGCAGGGTGTCGTCGCCGGGTGCGAGGGTGTGTCGCATCTGCGCAGGCTACGTGCCGACGCCGCGCGGCGCGACCGCTGCGGGGCGGCCGCCGGGGCGCGACGATCCGCAACATCCTGGAGTTCGAGCGGGACTTCACCGACGCGCGGACGATCCTGCTGGAGCAGAACTACCGCTCCACCCAGACCATCCTGAACGCGGCCAACGCGGTGATCGACCGGAACACCTCCCGCAAGCCGAAGCGGCTGTGGAGCGAGGCCGGTGACGGCGAGCGGATCGTCGGCTATGTGGCCGACACCGAGCACGCCGAGGCGGACTGGGTGGGCCGGGAGATCGACCGGCTGGTCGACGCCGACGAGACACGCCCCGGTGACGTCGCGGTCTTCTACCGCACCAACGCCCAGTCCCGCGTCTTCGAGGAGGTGTTCATCCGCGCCGGCCTGCCGTACAAGGTGGTCGGCGGGGTGCGCTTCTACGAGCGCAAGGAGGTCCGCGACGCGCTGGCGTACCTGCGCTCAGTGGTCAACGACGACGACACGGTGAGCCTGCGGCGGGTGCTGAACACCCCCCGCCGGGGGATCGGCGACCGCGCGGAGGCGTGCGTCGAGGCGCTGTCCAGCCGTGATCGGATCTCCTTCGGCGCGGCGCTGCGCCGGGCCCGGGAGGCGCCCGGCATCTCCACCCGGGCGGCCAACGGCATCGCCGACTTCGTGGCGCTGCTCGACGGCGCGCGGGAGCTGGCCGAGACCGGCACCCCGGAGGAGGTGCTGGAGGCCCTGCTGACCCGCTCGGGTTACCTCACCGAGCTGGAGGAGAGCCTGGACCCGCAGGACGCGGGCCGGGTGGACAACCTCCAGGAACTGGTCAGCGTCGCCCGGGAGTACACCGAGCGGATCGAGGCGACCGGCGCCGACGGGGAGCGCGCCACCCTGGCGGGCTTCCTGGAGCAGGTCGCGCTGGTGGCCGACGCCGACCAGATCCCCTCCGACGACCCCGACCACCAGGGCGTCGTCACCCTCATGACGTTGCACACCGCCAAGGGCCTGGAGTTCCCGGTGGTCTTCCTGACCGGGCTGGAGGACGGCGTCTTCCCGCACCTGCGCTCGCTGGGCGACACCCGCGAGCTGGAGGAGGAGCGCCGACTGGCGTACGTGGGCATCACCCGTGCCCGACAGCGGCTCTACCTCTCCCGGGCGGTGACCCGCTCGGCCTGGGGGCAGCCGTCCTACAACCCGCCGTCGCGGTTCCTGGAGGAGCTGCCGCCGGAGCTGGTGCGCTGGGAGCGCACCGAGGGGTCGTACACCTCGTGGGCCGGCGGGGGCGGCGGCGTCGGCGGTCGTGCCGACCGTGCGCCCGGCGGTCGGGGCACCTTCACCGGCGGCACCCCGAAGGCGGCGCAGCTGGCCCAGCGGCTCGGCGTGGACGGCAGCCGCCTCACCACGGCCAGCGAGTTGCCGCAGGGGCCGAAGGTGGCCGCCGGCGACCGGGTCAACCACCAGCGCTACGGGCTGGGGCGCGTGCTCGCCGTGGAGGGGCACGGCCCGGGCGCCCGCGCGCAGATCGACTTCGGCGACCAGACCATGTGGCTGGTGCTGCGACACGCCCCGGTCGACAAGCTCTGACGCCCGAAACGGCACCTTCGCGAGGTCGCGCTAGAACATGGAAAGAGTGGCCTCCGCCAGCGCGGAGGCCACCCTTTCAGGATTCTGTGCGGGCCAGGCTCAGCAGCCCAGGTCGACGCCGCGCGCCCGCATGAACGGGGCGGGGTCGATCTGGTTCCACATGCCCTGGTGCACCTCGAAGTGCAGGTGCGGGCCGGTGGCATCGCCGGTGGCGCCCTCGTAGCCGATCACCTGGCCGGCCTTGACCGCCTGCCCGACGGTGACCGCGATGCGGCTCTGGTGGGCGTAGTGGGTCAGGTAGCCGTTGCCGTGGTCGATGAAGACGGAGTTGCCGTACCCGTCCGCGGCGTCACCGGCCTGGGTGACCGTGCCGGCGGCCGCGGCGCGGATGGGGGTGCCCGAGGGCAGCGCCAGGTCGATCCCGGCGTGCAGGGTGCCCCAGCGCTGGCCGTAGCAGGAGGTGACCGCGGCGCCCGGCATCGGGTCGACCCAGGCGGCCGTCGGCCTGGTGGTCTTCTTCGGCTTCGGCTTCGGCTTGGCGGTGGCCGTCTTCGTCGGTGTCGGGCTGGCGCTGGCCGTCGACGGGCTCACGGTCGGGCTGGCCGACGCCGACGCCGGCGCGCTCGACTCGCGGGTCGAGCGGTCGGCCCGGCTGGCGGCCTCGGCGCGCGACTGGGCGTCGAGCGAGACGGCGGTGGGCGCCGTCCGGTCGGGGCCGGAGGTGGCGACGGCGACCCCACCCAGGCCGAGGGCGACCAGCGCGGCCGCGCCGGCCACGATCAGGCGGTTCCGCCGGCGGGCACGTCGCGGCTGCTCGACGGTGGTGTCGGGGGTGTTCTCGTTCTGGACGGGGCTGTCTTCCTGCACGGCGGACCTTCACAGTCGAGGGGCACTTGACCTCGAAATACTGGTGTCGGGCCGAGCTGGACGACCGTCCGGGACCGGGCGTCCGAACCGGGGGCGGCAGGCCGGCTGACCTGGTATGCGCCGATCTGAAGCACTCCGTCCGGAAAAGTGATCATGCCGTGGCGTGCGGTCGGTCACAGTCCATGCTGTGATCCAGCAGACATCAGCCGCAGGCCGGGCAGGAAAAACCGCCCGGATCGACAGATCCGGGCGGTCAACGGGCGGCACGCAGCGTCAGGAACCCGCTACCTCGCTGTAGATTGCCTCGACTTGCAGCTTTATGTCCACTCCGCGCTCCTGCAGGTACGGAACGGGGTCGATCGGCGCGCCCTTGACATGAAGCTCAAGGTGCAGGTGGGTGCCGTAGGCGTGGCCGGTCTGGCCCACCAGGCCAAGCTGGTCGCCCGCCTTGACCTGCTGGCCCTCCTTGACGCTGAGCGCGGAGGAGTGACCGTAGATGGCCTCGCTGCCGTCGGCGTGCTGGACGATCACCGCGTAGCCGTAGCCGCCGAACCAGCCGGCCTTGGTGACCAGCCCGTCGTGGACCGCCACGTACGGCGTGCCCTCGGGGACGACCAGGTCGACGCCGGTGTGCAGCTTGCCCCACCGCATCCCGTACGGGGAGTTGAAGTCGTAGCCCTGCAGCGGCAGCATCCAGACCTCGGGCTCGGCCGCTTCCTTCGTGCGGCTGTCCCGGGAGGCGCGCTCGGCGTTGTCCGCACGGGCCGCGACGTCCTGACTGGTGATCGACGCCTGCTTGAGCTCGTCGAGCACGGTCGGGCTGACGTCCTTGGCGTCGGGCAGGGCCGACGCGCCCAGCGCGACGATGCCCGCGCCGACGAAGGCGGTGGTGACGACGGCCGCGTAACGGCTACGTGGGGGGGTGGGTACGCGGCGGCGACCGCGATATCGATCGGGCTCAGACGACAGGCGCTGGCGCACGCACACCCTCCGTTGTCGGGGTTCCGAGGCGGCCGGTGGACGTCCGTGAAGCTCCGGTGAACGTCTGCCGACCGCGTCGTCACCCGTCCATGGACCTGATGACAACCGTGGACACGTTAACCAACCACCAGGCGACTCACAAGCCAGAGCGCCAAATTGGCGTGTCGATCTGTCCGTTTGCGTCCGAGATTGTCATGCATCGCGCCGTCGAACGGTGCCCCCGTAACCACCCGTTCGTCGCCGAGCGTGACCGATCCGGCGGAGTCGTCCGGCTTGACGCCGGGGCCCGGGTAAGACGGCCTCGATCGACAGTGCCGGAGGCCGTGCCTGGGCGCGGCGGAATGTCGTACGTGTTTCCGGCCCGGATTTCCCGGCCCCGGCCGGGCGGGTTACCGTTCGTTCAGGTGAAGGCCGTGAAGCCGGTGAAAGGTGTGCGCTGATGAGCTCTCGTATTCGGGTCGTCGTCGCGAAGCCAGGTCTCGACGGCCACGACCGTGGCGCGAAGGTCGTCGCACGCGCCCTGCGCGACGCGGGGATGGAGGTCGTCTACACCGGCCTGCACCAGACGCCCGAGCAGATCGTGGAGACGGCCATCCAGGAGGACGCCGACGCCGTCGGTCTCTCCGTACTCTCCGGCGCGCACATGACGCTCTTCCGTCGGGTGCTGGATCTGCTGGCCGAGCGTGACGCCCGGGACATCGTCGTGTTCGGTGGCGGCATCATTCCCAACGGCGACATCCCCGAGCTGGAGAAGCTGGGCGTCGCGAAGATCTTCACGCCGGGCGCCACCACGCAGGCGATCGTCGAGTGGGTCCGGCAGAACGTCGCGCAGCCGGTCGCCTGAGGCGCCGGTCCGCTGAGGCGACCGGATCTGGGCACGGGGGAGGGGCCGGACGCACCCCTCACACGTCCGGCCCCTCTATGCACGATGCCCCGCCGCCACCCCTCGACCGACAGGGCATCGGCCGTATCCCGTCTTTGCGCTGATCAGCGCGCCGACACCTGACTCAACGACGCCCCGACGGGCGGGTTACGGACCCCCGGCAACATCGTCCGGACGATTGACGCCGCCCACGGCGCGGCCGGAATCAGCCCCACTCGGCACGGGGGTTGTGCATTACCGCACACCGTGCACCCGCTCGGTTGCCGGCGGTGCCCACCTCGCTAGGCTGCCGCCAATGGCCTGTTTCAACTGATGACAGGCGTCAAACTGTTTTCTGAACGCTGGTGGCGGCGCGACGGCGCGCCGCGGAGACGGGACGGGACGCGCAATCGTGGACCTGTACGAGTACCAGGGGCGGGACCTGTTCGAGCGGCACGGCTTGCCCGTGCTGGCCGGCGGCGTCGCCACTACCCCGGAAGAGGCCCGTGCGATCGCCGAACGCCTCGGCGGTCGCGTGGTCGTCAAGGCGCAGGTGAAGGTCGGCGGCCGAGGTAAGGCCGGCGGCGTCAAGCTGGCCGAAGGCGCCGAGGAGACGGTGGCCCGCGCCACCGACATCCTCGGCATGGACATCAAGGGCCACACCGTCCACAAGGTCATGATCACGGTGACGGCGGACGTGGCCGAGGAGTACTACTTCTCGTACCTGCTCGACCGGGCGAACCGCACCTTCCTCTGCATCGCCAGCGTCGCCGGCGGTATGGACATCGAGCAGGTCGCCGCCGAGACCCCCGACCGCGTGGTGAAGGCGCCGATCGACGCGAACACCGGCGTCGACGAGGCCAAGGCGCGGGAGATCGTCACCGCCGCCGGCTTCCCGGCCGAGGTCGCCGACCAGGTCGTCGAGGTGGCCGTCGGCCTGTGGCAGGCGTTCGTCGCCGAGGACGCCACCCTGGTCGAGGTGAACCCCCTCGCGAAGAACGGCGACGGGCGGCTGCTGCTGCTCGACGCGAAGATCACCCTGGACGAGAACGCCGCGTTCCGGCACCCGGACCACGAGGCCCTGGTCGACCAGGCCGCCGTGGACCCGCTGGAGCAGGCCGCCAAGGCCAAGGACCTCAACTACGTCAAGCTCGACGGCGAGGTCGGCATCATCGGCAACGGCGCGGGTCTGGTCATGTCGACCCTCGACGTCGTCGCGTACGCGGGTGAGCGGCACGGCAACGTCAAGCCGGCCAACTTCCTCGACATCGGCGGCGGCGCGAGTGCCGCCGTGATGGCGAACGGGCTGGAGATCGTGCTCTCCGACCCGGCCGTGAAGAGCGTCTTCGTCAACGTCTTCGGCGGCATCACCGCCTGCGACGAGGTCGCCAACGGCATCATCCAGGCGCTCGCCCTGCTGGAGCAGCGCGGCGAGAAGGTCACCAAGCCGCTCGTCGTCCGGCTCGACGGCAACAACGCCGAGGCCGGCCGGGCGATCCTGGACGGCGCGAACAACCCGCTGGTACAGCGGGTGGACACCATGGACGGCGCGGCCGAGCGGGCCGCCGAGCTGGCAGCTGCGGGGGTCTGATCATGGCTATCTGGCTGACCAAGGACTCGAAGGTCATCGTTCAGGGGATGACCGGCTCCGAGGGCTCCAAGCACACCCGGCGGATGCTCGCCGCCGGCACCAACGTGGTGGGCGGCGTCAACCCGCGCAAGGCGGGCCAGAAGGTCGACTTCGACGGCACCGAGCTGCCGGTCTTCGCGTCCGTGGCGGACGCCATGGCCGAGACCGGGGCCGACGTCTCGGTCATCTTCGTGCCGCCGCAGTTCACCAAGGCCGCCGTGGTCGAGGCGATCGACGCCGCGATCCCGCTGGCCGTGGTGATCACCGAGGGCGTGCCGGTGCACGACACCGCCGCGTTCTGGGCGTACAACCTCGCGCAGGGCGAGCGGACCCGGATCATCGGGCCGAACTGCCCCGGCATCGCCTCCCCGGGCGCCTCCAACGCCGGCATCATCCCGGCCGACATCACCGGCTCCGGCCGGATCGGCCTGGTCAGCAAGAGCGGCACGCTGACCTACCAGATGATGTACGAGCTGCGCGACATCGGCTTCTCCACCTGCGTCGGCATCGGTGGCGACCCGATCATCGGCACCACGCACATCGACGCCCTCAAGGCGTTCGAGGCCGACCCGGAGACCGACGCCATCGTGATGATCGGTGAGATCGGTGGCGACGCCGAGGAGCGGGCCGCCGAGTTCATCAAGGGCAACGTCACCAAGCCGGTGGTCGGCTACATCGCCGGCTTCACCGCGCCCCCCGGCAAGACCATGGGTCACGCCGGGGCGATCATCTCCGGCTCGGCCGGCACCGCCGAGGCGAAGCAGGCGGCGCTCGAAGCCGTCGGCGTCAAGGTCGGCAAGACGCCGACCGAGACCGCGAAGCTGATGCGGGAGATCATGTCCGGCAGCTGAGCCGGCACGGCAACACCGAAGGGGTCGACCGGAACTGGTCGGCCCCTTCGTCGTGCCGCCGGATCAGTCGTTGTTCCAGAACGGGTAGTTGCCGGTGAGGCGCAGGATCGCGCCGCCGATGATGTTGATCACGCCGAACGCGATGGCGAGGTAGCCGAGAACCGGCGACTGGCCGTTGCGCCGCGCGTCGCGCAGTGACAGGTAGCCGAAGATGATGCCGAGGATGCCGCAACAGATCAGGCCGAGGACGATGCCCAGCACGCCCCAGAGTGTGGTGCGGTCGCGTCCCCGGGCCGGCGGTGGTGGGGGCGGCGGGTATGCGGTCGTCACGGCTACCTCCGGGCGGTCGTGGGCGGCGGACCCCGGGCCGCGACCGGCGAACGAGACCCGGTTGGCGACGACGGCCACCCCCTCTGGCCCGACGCTAGACCCGGCGGGGCGACTCCGACTCCGGTTCGCCCAACTCGCCGCCCTCCGGGGCGGGTTAACGGACTGCCCCCGCCCGCGCGACGTGCCAGAGTAGAGCGGATGTCCCCCGTCACCCCTGACCCACCCAGCCGTGCCGGCGGCGTACGCGCCGACGACCGGCCGGTCGACCGCGCCGCGCCGCGGGACCGGCCGCCGCCGTAGAGCGTGCCGAGCACGACGAGACCCGCGAGCAACGGCGCCAACGCCCGACCGGTCCGCAG
>NZ_JBEXIA010000013.1:0-181954 GCF_040608335.1 Micromonospora sp. NPDC005194
ACCAACCCCGAGTACTCCACCACCGCGTTCCTCAAGGGCCTGCGTCAGGTTGACGGCTGGCAGGACATGCCCCTGACCCAGGCCGCGCAGACCGTACAGGTCTCCGCCTACCCGGACGCCTACGCCCAGTGGGAGCAGCAGGCCACCGACCTGGTCACCCAGCACTGGAACAGCTGACCCACCGCACGACCCGACCAATGGCCGGCACCCGAGAACGGGTGCCGGCCATTGTCATGCCCGCGAGATCTTGGACAGTTTCCGTCAGCTGCTGACGGAAACTGTCCAGGATCTGAAGGCGCGAGCGGGCGAGCGGAGCGGAGCCGGTGCGCCCCGCGAGGAAGGCCCCAGGTCAGACGCGGAAGCCGGCGGCGCGGGCCGCCTCGCGTTCCCGACGGCGTTCGGAGCGTCGACGGAAGAACCAGTAGATGAACACGACCAGGCCGACCAGGAAGGCGAGCACCAGCACCGGCAGGATGATCGCGACCAGGGAGACGACCACGCTTGTCGCGTCCTCGGCGGTGCTGGCGACCGGGGCGCCGAACCCGGCGGTGGTCGCGTTGATGACTGGCCGCGCGGCGGACTTGAGCAGGTGTACGCCGAAGGCGAGCAGGACGCCGGTGGCCACGGGCACCCACTGGTGGGAGGTGAAGAAACTCCCCGGGTCGCTGACGGTCACGGTCTCCGAGGACGAGCCCGCGCCGAAGGCGAGGCCGCCGGCGGTGGGCCGGACGACGGTCTGCACCACGTCGTTGATGTGGTCGACCACCGGCACCTTGTCCGCCACCATCTCGACGGCGAGCAGGACGGCCAGGATGACGATGACCCAGCCGTTGCCGAGCCACGTCCAACCGCTGGGCAGGTCGATCAGGTTGGTGTAACGACCGAGTAGACCGAGGATGAGCAGGGGTATGTAGGCGTTCAGCCCCGCTGAGGCGGCGAGGCCGGTGCCGGTGAGGACTTCGAACACGGTCTCAGCATCGCACCGACGCGCCAGTGCCGCTCGGTGGCGGTCGCCGGGTGCTCGGCTACCCTCGTCGGGTGCGGTTGGTCATTGCGAAGTGCTCGGTGGACTACGTCGGACGGCTCTCGGCTCACCTGCCGCCGGCCACCCGGCTGTTGATGGTGAAGGCGGACGGGTCGGTGTCCATCCATGCCGACGATCGTGCGTACAAGCCGCTGAACTGGATGAGCCCGCCGTGTCGGCTGGAGGAGGCCCCCGGCGTGTGGCGGGTGGTCAACAAGGCCGGCGAGGAGCTGCGGATCACCCTGGAGGAGGTCTTCCAGGACACCTCGTACGAGCTGGGTGTGGATCCCGGCCTGCGCAAGGACGGGGTCGAGGCGCACCTGCAGGAGTTGCTGGCGGCCAACCCGGGTGTGCTCGGCGAGGGGTACACGTTGGTGCGCCGCGAGTACATGACGGCGATCGGGCCGGTGGACCTGCTGTGCCGGGACGCCAACTCCGGCGCCGTCGCCGTCGAGATCAAGCGGCGTGGCGAGATCGACGGGGTGGAGCAGTTGACCCGCTATCTCGAACTGATGAACCGCGACCCGCTGCTCAGCCCGGTCACCGGCGTCTTCGCCGCCCAGGAGATCAAGCCGCAGGCCCGGGTGCTCGCCGCCGATCGGGGCATCCGGTGCGTGGTCGTCAACTACGACCGGCTGCGCGGCATCGAGAAGGACGAGCTGACCCTCTTCTGACCGCTCACGCCTCGGTTCGGACGGCGATCAGCGACTTCGGCAGGCCGGCCAACCGCTCGATGAGCATTCGCGAGTCGGGGAAGTAGTGGCGCATCTGCGAGCGGTCCAGCAGTTCGGTCCAGAGCACCTGGTGAATGGCGGCTTCGTGGCTGCGGGTCGGTTTGTGCCCGAGAGGCCAGCGGCGGGCGAGCGCGGTGCGCAGCCGGATCGGCAGGAACTGCATTCCGGGCGCGATCCAGTGCGGCTCGATGGGGAAGTAGCGGTAGGGCGTCTGCACCCAGTGGCGATCGGCCAGTGACCGGGCCGCGGCGGCGAACCGCAGCCGGCGTTCGTGCCCGCCGACGTGCTCCAGCACCGAGTTGGAGAAGACCAGGTCGTAGGCGCCGTTGGCGACATGGGGTGGCAGGTCGCAGGCGTCGGCCTGTTCGACGTGGGCCCATTCCGGCACCGCGGCGGGCGGCTGTTCCAGGTTGACCACTGTGACCCGGGCCGGTCGGACGGTGGCGCGGTGCCAGGTGCCGAGCCGGCCGCCGAGGTCGACGACATGCATGTCGCCGATCTCGGGAAAGGTGCGCGCCAGCCAGTCCGAACGACGACGCCGCTGCCGTGCGCTCCACGACTGGTCACTGTCGACAAGGCGGTGGCGCAATCGATTGTGGCCCATTTAACGCAATGTACCGCCGCGAGCACGATGCATAAACATGTGGATACGCTGATCAACGCCCAGATCGGTTATCCGACACTCATCTGCCGTACATCATCTTGATGGCCTTGATGAGGCGTGCCACGTCGGTCGGGGTGCGTTCGAAGGTCATCGACGGCAGCAGCGATCGTGCCCGGCGGCGGGTGATGGCCTTGGCGCGGCCGAACTCGCGCAGGCCGTCCTCGCCGTGGATCCGCCCGAAGCCGGAGTCGCCGACCCCACCGAACGGCAGCGTGGACATCCCGGCGAAGGTCAGGGTGGAGTTGATCGAAGCCATCCCCGAGCGCAGGCGCCGCGCGATGGACACCGCACGCTGCCGGCCGAAGACCGAACCCCCCAGGCCGTACGACAGGGCGTTGGCGCGGGCGACGGCCTCGTCGGCGTCGCGGACCCGGCTGATGGTCAGCGTCGGGCCGAAGGTCTCCTCGCGGACGGCGGGCGACTCCTCCGGGACGTCCACCAGCACGGTCGGATGCACGTACGGAGGTTGCACCGCATCCGGGCCGCCGAGCACGGCGCGACCGCCGGAGCTGACCGCGGCGTCGATGTGGCGGCGGATCACCTCGATCTGGCCGGGCATGGTGATGGGGCCGATGTCGGCGCCCTCCGGGCCCACGGTCAGCCGGCCGGCACGGGCGACGACCTTGTCGACGAAGGCGTCGAAGACCGCGTCGACGGCGTAGACCCGCTCGATGCCGATGCAGGTCTGGCCGGCGTTGGTCATGGCGCCCCAGACGCACGCCTCGGCGGCGGCGTCCAGGTTGGCGTCGCTGTCGACGATCATGGCGTCCTTGCCACCGCCCTCGATCAGCACCGGAGTCAGCGTCTCGGCGCAGGCGGCCATCACCTTCCGGGCGGTCGCGGTGGAGCCGGTGAAGG
Organism: Micromonospora sp. NPDC005194; assembly: GCF_040608335.1. Classification (NCBI taxonomy): domain Bacteria; kingdom Bacillati; phylum Actinomycetota; class Actinomycetes; order Micromonosporales; family Micromonosporaceae; genus Micromonospora; species Micromonospora sp. NPDC005194. Next base: position 3,281 of record NZ_JBEXIA010000013.1, read on the forward strand.
CCACCTTGTCGACCCCGGAGCGGCACAGCGCCGCGCCCACGTCACCGAGGCCGTGCACGGCGGTGAACACCGGCTGCTCGGGCACCACCTCGGCGAAGGTGTCCACCAGCCACTGGCCGACGGCGGGCGTGTACTCGCTGGGCTTGAACACCACGGCGTTGCCGGCGGCCAGGGCGTACGCGGCGGAGCCGATCGGGGTGAAGACCGGATAGTTCCACGGGCCGATCACAGCGACCACGCCGTGCGGCTGGTATTCCAGGTGCCCGGAGAACTCGGCGAGGATGAGCCGCGACCGCACCCGGCGCGGACCGAGCACCCGACCGGCGTTGCGCGCCGCCCAGTCGACGTGCTCGATCGCGGTGACGATCTCGACGATGGCGTCGGGGACCGGCTTGCCGCCCTCGACGTGCACCAGGTCGGCGAGCTGCTCGATCCGCTGGGCGAGCAGCGCGCGCCAGCGCAGCAGCCGTTGCCGGCGGCCGGTGAAGCCCAGGCCGGCCCACCACTCGCCGGCGGCGCGGGCCCGGTCGACGGCCTGCCGCACGTCGGCAGCGGTGGCGACGGGCAGGCGGCCCGCCTCGGCGCCGGTGGCCGGACTGGTGGAGACCAGCTGGTCCGCCTCGATGAGAGGGGTGCCGGGGACATGCACAGCCGTCATGGCGGAAGTCTAGACCCGAACATTACTCATCGGTAGGGCACGATTTCGGGTCGGCCGGACGGGAGTTGCCTCGGCCCGCCCGCTCGTTGATCAGTGCAGGTCAGGCGCTGGGTGCCGGAGGCCGGCCGCCCGAATCGTCGAACGGCGGGTGGCCGGGAGGTGACGAGGAGCTGACCGGCTGGTCGGTATTGACGATTACCGTCTGATGGCAGGCTGACGCGCGGAGTAACGGTGTGGGGTGGAGGGCTGACTGTCCATGGAGGAACATCCGGAACTGCTGCCGCTGTTGACGGTCGCTGGTGGGCCGATGCGCGGCGCGAGCTTTCGCCTTCGGGTCGAGCCGCAGGTGATCGGTCGGGCACCGACCGGTCACGTGGTCATCAACGACCCGCACCTGAGCCGCCGGCACGCCGAGGTGTGGCTGGCCCCGGAGGGTGCCTCGCTGCGTGACCTGGGCTCGACCAACGGCACCTGGCTCAACGACCGCCGGATCACCGAGGTGGAACGCCTCTCCGACGGCGACGTGATCCGGCTCGGTCGGACCGAGCTGCGCCTGTTCGACCCGGGGGTCGCCCACACGGATCCGGTCGGGCTCAGCTTCGGCCCGGCCCGGCGGGACATCCGCCCGACGCTGCCCCTGCCGTTGGCCACCCCGCCCACCGGCCGCCGCTGACCCGCGGCGAAGGCCCCTGCCGGGGTGTGGGCGGTGGTCCGCCACACCGGGCGGTGCCGCCGGGTGGCTGTCCAGCACCTGGACCGGCGGACAACGGCGTGGCAGCATGCCGCGGATGGAGAGCGAGCAGCGGATCGTGACGGCGAACGGCACGACCCAGGCGGTACGGGTGGCCGGCCCGCCGGACGGCACTCCGGTGCTGCTGATCCACGGCAACTGCTCGTCCTCGCTGTTCTGGGAACCGTTGCTCCGGCGGCTGCCGCCGACGCTGCGGGTCGTGGCCCCTGACCTGCGGGGGTACGGCGACTCCGCGACCGCTCCGGTGAACGCCACGCGGGGCCTGCGGGACTTCGCCGACGACATCGCCGCCCTGCTGGACGACCCGACGCTCTTCGCCAGCGCCAGCGCCAGCGGCAGTGGCCTGCCCGTGGTGGTCGGGCACTCCCTGGGCGGGGGAGTGGCGATGAGGTTGCTGGTCGACCATCCGCACCGGGTGGGCGCGCTGCTGCTGGCCGCGCCGGTGTCGCCGTACGGCTTCGGTGGCACGCGCGACCTGACCGGCACGCCGACCACCCCCGACTTCGCCGGTACCGGCGCCGGCACGGCCAACCCCGACTTCGTCGCGCGGCTCGCCGCGGGTGATCGCGACGCCGACGCGCCGGCCAGCCCGCGCGCGGTGCTGCGGGCCACCTACGTGGCCGATCCCGCCTCGCTGGGCGTCGACGAGGAGCTGCTGCTGGACAGCGTGCTGTCCACGGCGACCGGCGACGACAACTACCCCGGTACGGCGGTGCCCTCGGCGAACTGGCCGGGCACCGCGCCGGGGGAGCGCGGCGTGCTCAACGCGCTCGCCCCGACCTGGTTCCGGATCGCCGACGAGCTGGTGGCCGTCGCACCCAAGCCGCCGGTCACCTGGGTACGCGGGGACGCCGACGTGATCGTGTCGGACACGTCGCTGTTCGACCTGGCGTACCTGGGTTCGCTGGGTGTCGTGCCCGGCTGGCCGGGCGAGGAGTCCTGCCCGCCGCAGCCGATGGTCGGCCAGACCCGTGCGGTGCTGGAGCGGTACGCGGCGGCCGGCGGCGCGTACCGCGAGGTGGTGTTGCCCGGCTGCGGGCACAGCCCGCACCTGGAACGCCCGGCGGAGTTCGTCGCGGAGCTGCTCGCGCTGACCGGCGTGCCGGCCGTCTAGCGGCCCCTCGCGCCGTGGGTGAAATATGCCACGGCGTCTCGACAACCGAGCGTCACGTGGCAGACTCGCGCGCATAACCTTAGCGGCCGTTCAGTGGCCGTGCGGAGTGTCTGGGGAGGCCGATCGTGGCGCGCGAGTTCAGCACCGTGGGTGTGGTGGGGCTGGGCACCATGGGTGCCGGCATCGTCGAGGTCTTCGCCCGCAACGGCATCGACGTGCTCGCGGTCGAGATCTCCGAGTCGGCGCTGGAGCGCGGCCGGGCCACCCTCACCGGCTCCACCGATCGCGCCGTGGCCAAGGGCAAGCTCGCCGAGGCGGACCGGGACGCGCTGCACGAGCGGGTGCGCTTCGCGGTGGGGCTGGACGCCCTGCACTCCGTGGACCTGGTGATCGAGGCGGTGCCCGAGCACCTGGACCTCAAGCAGCGCATCTTCGCGGAGCTGGACCGGGTCTGCCGGCCGGACACCATTCTCGCCACCAACACCTCGTCGTTGAGCGTCACCGAGATCTCGGTCGCCACCACCCGGCCCAACCAGGTGATCGGCATCCACTTCTTCAACCCGGCGCCGGTGATGAAGCTGGTCGAGGTGGTCCGCACCGTCGTCACGTCGCCCGAGGTGGTCGCCGACGTCGAGGCGTTGTGCGCCCGGCTGGGCAAGGTCGACGTCACCATCAACGACCGGGCCGGCTTCATCGCCAACGCGCTGCTCTTCGGCTACCTCAACCACGCGGTCGGCATGTTCGAGTCGCACTACGCGACCCGGGAGGACATCGACGCGGCGATGAAGCTCGGCTGCGGCCTGCCGATGGGCCCGCTGGCGCTGATGGACCTGATCGGCCTGGACACCGCGTACGAGATCCTGGACACGATGTACCGCCGCGGCGGGCGGGACCGCCGGCACGCCCCCGTGCCGCTGCTCAAGCAGATGGTGACGGCGGGGCTGCTCGGCCGGAAGTCCGGTCGGGGTTTCTACACCTACCAGCGGCCGGGCTCCCCGGTCGTCGTACCGGACGAGGCGACGCCGCCGGCCACGGAGGCCGCGCTCGCCGACGGCGCGCGCGCGATCGCGAAGGTCGGTGTCGTCGGCTCCGGGACGATGGCCACCGGGATCATCGAGGTGTTCGCGAAGGCCGGCTACGAGGTCGTTTCGGTGACCCGGGGCGCGGAGAAGTCCGCGGCGGTCTGCGAGGCGGTGAAGACCTCGCTGAACAAGGGCGTGGTGCGCGGCAAGCTCGCCGAGTCCGACCGGGACGCCGCGCTCGGCCGGATCAGCTGGTCGGCCACGCTCGACCACCTCGCCGACGTCGACCTGGTGGTCGAGGCGGTCGTCGAGGAGTTGAGCGTGAAGAAGGCGCTCTTCGCCAGCCTCGACGAGATCTGCAAGCCGGGCGTGGTGCTGGCCACCACCACCTCGTCCCTGCCGGTGATCGACGTGGCGATGGCCACCCAGCGGCCGGCCGACGTGGTGGGCCTGCACTTCTTCAACCCGGCGCCGGTCATGCCGCTGGTCGAGGTGGTCCGGACCATCCGTACCTCCCCGGAGGCCACCGCCACCGCGCGGGCGGTCTGCGCCGCGCTGGGCAAGACCGGTGTGGTCTGCGGCGACCGGTCCGGGTTCATCGTCAACGCGCTGCTCTTCCCGTACCTGAACGACGCGGTGAAGATGCTGGAGGCCAGCTACTCCACCGCCGACGACATCGACCACGCCATGAAGCTGGGCTGCGGCTACCCGATGGGCCCGTTCGAGCTGCTCGACGTGGTGGGGCTGGACGTCTCGCTGGCCATCCAGCGGGAGCTGTATCTGGAGCTGCGCGAGCCGGGCTTCGCGCCCGCGCCGCTGCTGGAGCACCTGGTCACGGCCGGCTACCTGGGCCGCAAGACCCGCCGCGGCTTCCGCGACCACTCGCACCGCTGACCGGGTCAACGCCGGAGGGACCGGGCCGCGTCTACCGGATGTGACCTTCGAGGAGTACGTCTCCAGCCGCGGCCCAGCCCTCGTGCGGCTGGCGCGGTTGCTCACCGGTGACGAGCACCGGGCCGAGGACCTCACCCAGGAGGTGCTGTCCCGGGCGTACGTGCACTGGCGCAGGATCGCCCGCGCCGACCGGCCCGACGTGTACGTGCGCCGCATGCTCGTCAACGCCAACAACTCCTGGTGGCGTCGCCGGTCGAGCCGTGAATTGTCCACCAGCGTCTCGTTCGGCAACGTCCAGGTCGACGTGGCCGGGCCGGGGCCCCAGACCTTCGACGGCACGATCCACCCGACGAGCGATGGCGCGAGTGGCGTGGTCACGTCGTGGCGTCCCGCGCCGGGTCTGTACGCCCGTGCCGTCATCCTGGGAGGGGACCGCGCCGGGCTGGAGCAGGCGGTCCGGGCGCTGCGCTGGAACGAGGCCCGGTCGTGCGCCGTGCCGCTGCGGCTCGGCAGCCTGCCCGACCGCGCACCGATCACCTCCTGCTCGGTCGACGTCAGCTCATACCCGAGACTGGTCACCTCGGACTTCACCCTTGCGCGGGCGGCGACCCACGTCATGTTCGTGAACTACCGCTACGCGAGCGGGGCCGGCACCCGTACCGAGGGGAACCGGACCATCGCTGGCCGGCCCGCGAATCTCTCCGCGGACGGGACGACACTGGATCTTTTCGGCATCCGCAAGACGGTGGTGAGCGTGAACTTCGGCTGGCAGTGGGACGGCCCGCGGCCGACCGGCGTCGAGCCGGGCGCGACGAGCGGTTTCACCGAGGCGGACGCGACGACCGTGCTGGCGGGAGCGCGGGTCGTCGAGGACCCGACGCGGCCACAGAGTTGGAAGTGATCGCAGCCGTCGGACGGACCGGCCCGGGGGCTGGTCCGTCCGACGGACCGTACGCTTGGTGACTGTGAGCCCTCGTCGCAATCGCCCTCGCCGGGACGAGAACGCCAACCTGGACGCCGACCGCGTCCGGCAGGGTGTCGCCTCGGTGCAGCAGTGGACCGACGGCGCCTGGCAGGTACGCGGCATCGGGGCGGGCGCGTCGGTCAAGACGTACCGCTGCCCCGGTTGTGACCAGGAGATCCGACCCGGGGTGGCGCACCTCGTGGCCTGGCCCGCCGACGGCCTGGGTGACCTGACCGACCGCCGGCACTGGCACAGCGGGTGCTGGCGTGCCCGGGAGCGGCGCGGCCCGGCGGTGCAGCGCGGCCGGGGCACGCCGCGCTACTGAGCGAGCGACCTGGATCACCCTGATCGTGCCTGGGCGGGCGGCGGCGGTGAGTTCGCGACAGACTTGAGCGGTGAGCACAGCGATCCGCGCGTCGTCGATCCTGCCCGGCCGCCGGGAGGACATCGAGCTGCACACCGCCGACGGTCTGCGGCTGGTCGGCGAACTGGCCCTGCCGGCCGACCGGCCCCCGGTGGCCACCCTCGTCTGCCTGCACCCGCTGCCCACCCACGGCGGAATGATGGACAGCCACGTGTTCCGCAAGGCGGCGTGGCGGCTGCCCGCGCTGGCCGACGTGGCCGTGCTGCGGTTCAACACCCGGGGCACGAGCAGTGTGCGCGGCACCAGCGAGGGGGCCTTCGACGGCGCGGTGGGTGAGCGCTACGACGTGGCCGCCGCCATCGAGTACGCGGAGTTCGCCGAACTGCCCAACATCTGGCTGGTCGGCTGGTCGTTCGGCACCGACCTGGCCCTGAAGTACGGGTGCGACCCGGCGGTGGCCGGAGCGATCCTGCTATCCCCGCCGCTGCGGTTCTCGGCCCCGGACGATCTGGCGACCTGGGCCGACTCGGGTCGGCCGCTGGTGGCGCTGGTGCCCGAGTTCGACGACTACCTGCGCCCGGCCGAGGCGCGGGAGCGGTTCGCGGCGGTGCCGCAGGCCGAGGTGGTCGGGGTGCCCGGCGCGAAGCACCTCTGGGTCGGCGACGCGGAGACCGTGCTCGACGAGATCGTCAAGCGGGTCAACCCGGCGGCCGAGGTGCCGCTGCCGACGACCTGGGACGGGCCGATGGAGACCGGCGACGTCAGCGCGTACGCCGACCGAACGGTGGCCGCCTTCGCGGACACGCCCGTCCCCGGGCCGGCCGACTGACAGTCAACTCCGCTCCTGGCGGGGGAGCACCACCTCGCGCAGGATCAGTTGCAGCGCGGCCACCGTGGGGATGGCGATCAGCGCGCCCACCACGCCCAGCAGCGCCACCCCGAGCAGCGCGGCCAGCAGGGCGGCGACCTCGTTGACCTCCACCGAACGCCGCATCACCTTCGGGTAGATGAGGTAGTTCTCGATCTGCTGGTAGATCAGGAAGAAGACCGCGCAGGCGATGCCGGTGGGCAGGTCGGCGGCGAAACCGACAAGGCTCACGATCACCGCGCCCAGGGTCGCGCCGATCTGCGGGATCAGGTCGGTCACCGCGACGACCACGGCCAGCGCGAACGGGTACGGCAGCCCGACGATCAGCGCGAAGACGAAGGTGGTCGCGCCGGCCAGCACGGCGATGCTCAGCGCGCCGACCATGTAGGCGCCGACCTTCGCCAGGATCTCGTCGCCGATCAGCTGCACCCGCTCCCGCCGCGACCGGGGCACCACCGAGTAGCCCAGCGAGCGCAGCCGGTTGAAGTAGGCCAGGAAGTAGATGGTCAGCACCAGCACGGTCAACGTCCGGAACACCGTGCCGAAGATCAGTTGGGCGCCGCCGAGCACCCCGCCGAGCGCCCGGCCGATGGTGGCCGCGTTGGCCGCGCCCTGCACCCGCTCCACCACGTCGTACCGCTCCACCAGGTCATTGACCGTCGGATTGCGGCGCAGCTCGTCGAGCAGGCTCGGGATCTGGTCGATGAACTGCCCGGACTGCGTCACGATCGGCGGGACCAGCGCCACCACGCCCCCGCAGAGCAGCAGCACCACGGTCAACGCCACCACCGTCACCGCCAGGCCGTGGGGCACACCCCAGGTGCGTAGCCGCACCACCGCCGGGTTGAGGCCCACCGCGAGGAAGAGCGCGATCACCACCAGCACGAGGATGCCGCCGGCATTGCGAATCCCCAGATAGAGGGTGTACGCCAGCAGCACGCCCAGCGCGCCCGTGAAGCCGACCAGGAAGCTGCTGCGTCGCAGTGGACGCCCCGGCGTGCCGAACTTCCCGGACGGCACGGCAGGCGGCGCCTCCGGGTCGATCCCCGGTGCCGGCACCGGCACGGGAGGCGGCGTCTCGTCCGGCGGCGGCGTCTCGACCGGCAGTGGCGTTTCCGCCGGCGGTGGCGTTTCCGCTCGCGGGGGACCTGGGGTCACGTCCGGGTCGTCGCCGGACGGGTCGTGCTGCGGCACCAGGGACCTCCCGGCTCAGGCGGTGGGATGGCGGGCGGCGGCCACGAACGCCCGCCACGCGGCTGTCGCGAACACCAGCACCGCGCCGGACGGGTCCTTGCTGTCCCGCACCCCCACCAGTCCGGGCAGATTGTCCGCCACCTCGACGCACTCACTGTTACCGCTGCGAGTGGAGGTGCGCCAAACCGCGCCGCTCAGGTGCATGAATTCACTGCTTCCTTCATCAGGTCAATCGAGTGCCGATGAGAGAGCGCTTCGTTTCTCACCGTCTCCCATCGTGAGAGCAGCGTAGCTACGTCACCATCTCGGTCAACCACGACGCCGGCAAGCTGGTTTTCGAGGTTGCCGACCCAGCCACCGTCGGCGCCGCGCGCAAGCGTGAAGGGTCCGGACATCCCGACGTGCACTCCAACCTCGGCGGGAATGACGTGCACGCTGACCGGCGGGCGTTGGGCGTAGGTGATCAACTGGGTGAGTTGCTCGACCATGAGCCCACGCATGTGCTCAGCGGTGTGCCGCAGCGCGTGTTCGTCCACGACCGCGATGAGCTGCGGTGGGTCGGGTTGCGTGAGGATGGACTGGCGGTCCAGGCGCGCTTGCACGCGGCGTTCGACCTCGTCGTCGCTGAGCAGATCGTCGCAGCGGATCACCGCGCGGGCGTAGTTCTCGGTCTGCAGCAGACCCGGGACGAGCGTGGGCTGGAAGCAGCGCAGTTGGCGGGCGGTCCGCTCGGCGTCCAACCAGGGCCGGAACCAGCTCGGCAGGCCGTCGCGCTCGGCGAGCTTGAGCAGGTGCACGAGCAAGCCTCCGGTGGTCAGGACCTCGTCGGCGCGGGCCAGGAAGAGCCGGTCCAGCGGCCGTTGGCCCAGCTCCAGCGCGGACACCATCGAGCCGGAGTAGTGCACCAGCCGACCGAACTCCTCCTGACTCATCCCGGCGGCGGTCCGCAGCCGGCGCAGTTGGGCGCGGATCATATCGGCCGTCGGCGCGGCGTCGCCTTCCACAGTGCCTCCGCAGGTTGTTGGTGATCGCCACCGGTCGACCCGGCGGACCACGCCGTTACCCCAGTCACGCCGGCGGACACGACGATGCCTTCCGACCGTAGTGGTGTTCTCAGCAGACTGTCACGTACCCGGTCGCCGCTGTCGCCCCAACCGGCGGCGCGTCCGTTCTGAGTCAGTCGAGGAGGTATCGATGCCGCGCCTTCGCCGTTCCGGTCGGTCCGACCCCGTTCACCCGGTGCCGAGGTCGCCCGCCGGCTGCACGCCGTCGGGTTCCGGTCCACAGGAACGGGCCCGTACGTCCGGGCTGCCGCTGCCGCGGCTCGGGCCGTACCCCCTGTTTCCCCGAGCCTGCGGCGATCGGACGCCGCACACCCCGCTGCGGCCTCTGTGGTGCTGCCGGGCCGACGGCCGACCATGGCCCTGCGCGGACGCCCGGCTGCTGCTCAAGGCGGAGTTTGACGCGGACCCGGTGGCCCTGACCATCTACCTGGCCGGCCTCTACCATGAGGCGGCACACGACCTGTACCAGCTCAACCCCTACGACGGGCCGACGCCCCGGGAGTTGTTCGAACGGTTCGTCGCGTGGCGCCCGTTCCGCCGCCCGATCATCGACTAGACCCGGCCGACGCGCAGATCTTGGACAGTTTCCGTTCCTGTTGAACGGAAACTGTCCAAGATCTCGAAGCTCGGACGGGTGGGTGCCCGTCAGTCCTTCTCGATCGTGACCTTGCTGGGCTTGGCGCTGCGCTCGTCGGTGGTCGGCTTGCTGGGGCGCTTGCCGTTCTCACCGGTGCTGGTGATCTTCGTCGGCTTGGCGCCCCGGCCACCCTCGCCCGGAACGGCCGCCACGGTCGGTTCGCCGTCCACCCCGGCGCTGGCCGCGCCGCCGTCGACAGTGGTCACCGGCTCGGCCACCGGGCGGGCCGTGGACTGCTCGGACTCGCCGGCCGCGGCGGCCTTCGCCGGCTGCCGGGCGTCGTCGGGCTCGGCCTTGCGGCCGTTCGCCGTGCCGGCGGCGACCGGCACACCGGCGTCGTCGGGCTCGCTCTTGAGACCGTTCGCCGTGCCGGCGGCGACCGGCGCACCGGCGTGGTCCGGCTCGATCGTGAGGTCGCTCGCCGTGCCGGCGGCGACGGGCGCACCGGCGTCATCGTCACCGATACCCGACCCGGTGGCGGCCTCGCCGCCCGCCGGCGTGGTCGCGGCCGTCGGGTCGGGGCGGTCGTCCGTGGCCGGTGCGGTCGGGCCGTCGATCGGGCCGGTGGTGCTGCGCAACCGCACCTCGGCCATCTGCCGCTCGAGCTCGTCGGACTCCTGCCGCGCCTTCCAGGTCTCCTGCCGCAGGTCGGCGAGCTGCTGCTGGGCCTGCGCGATCTCCAACATCACGTGGGCGAGCTGCTGCCGGCCGGCGGCCGCCTCCTGCTGCGTCGCCGCCAGGTGCTGCTGCGTGGTCGCCAGGTGCTGCTGGGTCGTGGCCGCGTACTCCTCGAACTGGCGGCGCGAGGCCGCGACGTGCTCGTCGGCCTTGCGGCGCTTGTCACCCGCCTCGGTCGCGGCGCGGCTCAACAGCTCGGCCGACTCCGTCTCGGCGCGCTGGCGCAGGGCCGACGCGTCCCGCTCGGCCGCCTGACGGATCGCATCGGCGCCCTGCTCGATCTCGTTCTTGCGGGCGGTGTACTCGGTCTCCAGCTCGTTCTTGCGGGCTGTGAACTCGGATTCCAGCTCGGCGCTGCGCGCAGCCCAACCCGACTCCAGCTCCTGCTGGCGGTTGGCGAACGTGGACTCCAGCTCCTGCTTGCGGGACTCGTGCTGCTTGTCCAGCTCGTCGCGCCGCTTGGCGAACTCCTGCTCGGCGGTGGACCGTCGCTGGGCCAGCTCGCGGTCGGCCGCCTCGCGCCGCGAGTTGACCTCCTGCTCCACGCCGGCTCGCCAGGCGCCCAGCTCCTGCTGGGTCTGCGCCCGGGACTGCTGCACGTACGCCTCGGTCTCGCTGCGCATCCGCTGCACGTACGCCTCGGTCTCGGACCGACTGCGCTTGGCCGACTCGGACGCCTGCGTGGTCAGCCGCTCGGCCTCCTGCTGTGCCTTGGCGCGGGTGGCGCGGCCGGCCATCGACGCGTCGTCGATGATCTGCTTGGCCTCCTGCTGTGCCTTGGCGTGGGTCGCCCGGCCCGCCTCGGTCGCCGTGTCGGTGAGCCGCTTGGCCTCCTGCTGGGCCTTGGCGTGCACCTCCTTGGCCGCCTCGCGCAGCTCGCCGGCCTCCTGCCGGGCGGTGGTCAGCGCCTCGCGGGCCGCCTCGCGCAGCTTGGTGGCCTCCTGCTGTGCCCGGGTGTGGATCTCCTTGGCGGTGTCCCGCAGGTGGGTGGCCTCCTGCTGGGCCTTGGCCAGCTCGTCCTGTGCGGTCTTGCGCAGCTTCGCCGACTCGTCCTTGGCCGACCGCAGGGTCGCGTCCGCCTCCGCGCGGCGGGAGGCGCTGTGCCGCTCCTCCTCCTGGCGCCGGGCGGCGAGAGCGATCTCGAAGTCCTTCAACGCCCGCGCGGCCTGCTCGCGGGCCTCCTCGATGATGTGCTCGGCGGTGGCGCGACGGGCGTCGATCTCCTCGTTGGCCGCCGACAGGATCTGCTCGGCCTGCTCCTCGGCGAGGGTGAGGATCGACTCGACGCGGGGGCCCAGGTGCCGGAAGGAGGCCCGGTCCACCACGTTCATCTGCTTGCGGACCTGGGTCAGATCCCGTTGCAGCACCTCGACCTGGCCGGCGAGCTTGTGGATCTGTGTATAGGCCTGTTCCCGTTCGGCGGCGAGGGTCGCGATCTCGTGCTCGGCACGCGCGACGTACCGGTCAACCTGTTTCTTCTCGTACCCCCGCAGAGCGGACTCGAAGCTGGGCTCCGTGGTCACGTCCCCGCCGAGAGCGAACAGTTCCTCGCCGTGCGACATGCCCCCATCCTCACACGCATCGCCCCCTGCTGGGGCGATACGGACGCCCCTTGTGGGACCTACTTCACTCCGTGGCGAGGGTGCCACACCAAGGGTTGGGAAACGCACACGGCGCGAGGTCACACCGGTCACCCGGTGTCACCTCGCGCCGTCGATGCCCCGACCTGACGCCTCGCGTCAGCCGGCGGTCTCCGCGGTCACCCGCTCCTGCCCGCCGTCGGTCTTCTTCGCCTCCGGCTTGGCCGCCGGGGCAGCCGCCGCCGGCATGCCGGGCACGATGCCGGCGAGCCCGGAGAGCATCTGACCGAGCTGCGAGGTGACCGCGTCCTTCTGCCGGGTGAGGTCCTCGACCTCGCGGCGGGCGGCCTGCGTGGTCAGCTCGGCCTCGGTGCGCGCCTCGGTGAGCAGGCGCTGCGACTCGGCCTTGGCCTCGTTGAGCGTCTTCTCGGAGTGCGCCTTGGCCTTGTCGATCGTCTCGGCCGCGTTGCGCTCCGACTCGACCCGGCGGGCCTCGGCGCGCTGCTCGATCTCCTTGGCGCGCTCCTGCGCGGCCCGGGCGCGCTGCTCGGCCTCGCTGACCATCTTCTGGGTCTGCGCGACCTGGGCGGCGTGCCGCTCGGACTCCTCGCGCTCGGCCTTCTCGCGCCGCTCGGCCAGCTGCAGCTCCAGAGCCTGCAGGTCCTTGTCGCGCTTGTCCCGTGCGTCGGTGAGCAGCTTGGTCGCCTCGGCGCGCTTCTCCTCGGCCTCGCGGGCGGCCTTCGAGCGGTGCTGGGTGATCTCCCGCTCGGCGGTGGCCCGGAGGGTGGCCACCTCCCGCTCGACGGTGGACTTCAGCTCGGCCACCTCGTGCGCCGTCACCGTACGCAGCTGCTTGGTCTCGCGGTCGGCGTCGGCGCGCAGCGTGTCGGCCTCGCGGCGGGCCTGCACCCGGACCTCGGCGGCCTCGCGCTCGGCGGCGGTGCGCAGGTTGCCGGCCTCGCGCTCGGCGCTGGCCTTCATCGCGGCGGCCTCGGCGCGGGCCTTGTCCGTGATCTCCCGGGCCTCGAGGCGGGCGGCGGAGAGGATGCCCTCGGACTCGCGCTTGGCCTCGTTGCGGTGGTCGTTGGCCTGCTCCTCGGCGAGCCGGAGGATCTGCTCGACGCGGGTGCCGAGCCCGGAGAGGGTGGGCCGGCTGTTCTCTTCGAGCTGCTTGTTCGTGTCGGTGAGCTTCTGCTCCAGCGCACTCATGCGCTGCTCGGCCTGGCGGAGGCGACGCTGGGCGTCGTTCATCCGCTGCTCAGCCTCGGCACGGGCCTGCTCGGACTGGGTCAGCGCGGCGGTCATCCGGCCGATGAAGTCATCGACCTGGTGAGTGTTGTATCCGCGCAGGCCAACGGTGAAATCTGGCTGCGAGTTCGCGTTATCGAAGAACGCGAGAGGGGAGGACTGCTGCTGGGGCATTGGGACATACTGGCAGACGCCCCAGGGTGCTTCGCAAGAGCGGTGCGGAGCTTTCGTGTCCTCATTACATGGTCAACTGACCTGGCCGCCGAGGCCGGACCAATCGGCGATCTTGGCAGGTCCCGGGCGGGACGGGCGCCACGCAGCGTGACACGAAAAAGGGCCACGGGTGCGCCCCGTGGCCCTTTGTTCGATCCGGATGGGTTCCCGCTAATGGGGGTGGAAGAACAATGGCCGATCACCGCATTGGCCACCGGCTGCTCATCCGTCCGGCCGGTGGCCCGCTCAGTGCCCCCGGAACCGGTTGATCGCTTCCTCGTGCCGGGCCCGCAACTCCCCGTCACGGACGCCCAACCCGTCGGCGGGCGCGAGGCAGCGCACCCCGACCTTGCCCTGGTGCGCGTTGCGGTGGACCTCGTACGCGGCCTGACCGGTCTGCTCCAACGGGTAGGTACGCGACACCGTCGGGTGCACCTTGCCGAGCGCGACCAGGCGGTTGGCCTGCCACGCCTCGTGGTAGTTGGCGAAGTGGCTGCCCACGATCCGCTTCAGGTGCATCCACAGGTAGCGGTTGTCGTACTGGTGCTGGAACCCGCTGGTGGACGCGCAGGTGACGATGGTGCCGCCACGGCGGGCCACGTAGACGCTCGCGCCGAACGTCTCCCGTCCCGGGTGCTCGAAGACGATGTCCGGGTCCTCGCCCCCGGTCAGCTCGCGGATCCGCTCGCCGAAGCGCCGCCACTCGTCCTGGTCCTGGGTCTGCTCGTCCTTCCAGAACCGGAAGCCCTCGGCTGCCCGGTCGATGACCAGCTCCGCGCCCATCCGGCGGCACAGCTCGGCCTTCTCCGGCGAGGAGACCACGCAGACCGGGATCGCGCCCCCGTTGAGGGCCATCTGGGTGGCGTACCCGCCGAGGCCGCCGGAGGCACCCCAGATCAGCACCACGTCACCCTGCTTCATGTTGGCGCCGTGGTGTGAGACGAGCTGCCGGTACGCGGTGGAGTTGACCAGCCCGGGGCTGGCCGCCTCCTCCCAGCTCAGGTGCCGCGGCTTGGGCATCAGCTGGTTGGCCTTGACCACGGCCAGCTCGGCCAGGCCGCCGAAGTTCGTCTCGAAGCCCCAGATCCGCTGCTGCGGGTCGAGCATGGTGTCGTCGTGGCCGGCGGCGTCCTCCAGCTCGACGGAGAGGCAGTGCGCGACGACCTCGTCGCCGGCCGCCCACCGGGTCACCCCCGGGCCGGTACGCAGCACCACGCCGGCCGCGTCCGAGCCGACCACGTGGTACGGCAGGTCGTGCCGGCGGGTCAGCTCGGAGACCCGGCCGTAGCGCTGGAGGAACTTGAAGGTGGACACCGGCTCGAAGATGCTGGTCCACACCGTGTTGTAGTTGATCGCGCTGGCCATCACCGCGATCAGCGCCTCGCCCGGCGCCAGCTCCGGCGTCGGCACCTCCTGCACGTGCAGCGCCTTGCGAGGGTCCTTGTCCCGGGTGGCCATGCCGTCGAACATCCGGGCCTCCTCGGCGCGGACGACCACGCCTCGGTAACTCTCCGGCACGGGCAGTCCGGCGACGCCCGCCAGCTCGCGGTCCGGATCGTTCGATTCCTCCGCCGCCATGATCGCTTCGAGGATGTCCTGCACGGTGACCTCCGGTTCGTCCCCGCACCCGCACGGGCCGGGTGCTGCCATCGTCGGGGCCGATGGACACGACCACCATGTCGGCATTCGACACATCCGGCCCCGGTCGCGCTCCTGTGGGCCGGGACGTTACTGAACGGTAGCTAGGGCGGGAAGTCCTCTGTGAAAAACTGCATCCACCAATGCGTGAAGGTGCCCGGCCGCCCCGCCAACCACGCACAGACGTGCGCGCCCACCCCCCTGCCCCACCCACGACCCACTCCCTGACCCACCCCCTGCCCCATCCCCGGTGATCAAGAGGTTTGCGTCAATCCGCGGTTCGCAGATGACGCAAACCTCTTGATCACCGGGGATGGGCGGGGGTCGGTGGGCCGGGGTGGGCGGGTCGGTGGGCCGGGGTGGGCGGGTCAGTGGGTGGGGGCGGGTTCCACGAGTTCGATCAGGACGCCGCCGGCGTCCTTGGGGTGCACGAAGTTGATCCGGCTGTCGGCGGTGCCGCGGCGCGGGGCGTCGTAGAGCAGTCGTACGCCCCGCTCGCGCAGCGCCGCGCAGGCCACGTCGATGTCCGCCACGGTGTACGCGACCTGCTGCACGCCCGGCCCGTTGCGGTCGAGGAACTTCGCGATCGTCGACTCCGGGGTGAGCGGGGCCAGCAGTTGCACGCAGCCGCCCTCGGCGGTCGGCCCGACGGTCAGCATCGCTTCCCGTACGCCCTGCTCGGCGTTGGTCTCGGTGTGTACGCAGCGCATCCCGAAGGTCCGCTGGTAGAAGTCGATCGCGGCATCCAGGTCGGCGACGGCGATGCCGACGTGGTCAATCTTGCGAAGCCCGATGTCTGTGACGTAGTCCGCACCGGGCTCGACGGGGGAGTTCTCAGCCATGGCGCTAGTCTGGCCGAACAATCGTTAAGGCGTACAGCTCGGCACCCCCCTCGGAGGCAGGCATGGCTTCGGTGATCGTCAGCGGCGCGCGGACCCCGATGGGGCGGCTGCTGGGCAACCTCAAGGACCTCCCGGCCACCAAGCTCGGCGGGATCGCCATCAAGGCGGCCCTGGAGCGGGCCGGCGTCAGCCCGGACCAGGTCCAGTACGTGATCATGGGCCAGGTGCTCCAGGCGGGCGCCGGGCAGATCCCGGCCCGGCAGGCGGCGGTCGAGGCCGGCGTGCCGATGTCGGTGCCGGCGCTGACCATCAACAAGGTCTGCCTCTCCGGCCTGGACGCGATCGCCCTGGCCGACCAGCTCATCCGGGCCGGCGAGTTCGACATCGTGGTGGCCGGCGGCATGGAGTCGATGACCAACGCCCCGCACCTGCTGATGGGCCAGCGCACCGGCTACAAGTACGGCGACGTGGTGGTCAAGGACCACATGGCGCACGACGGGCTCAGCGACGCCTGGGACTGCTGCTCCATGGGCGAGTCGACCGAGCGGCTCGGCACGAAGCACGGCATCTCCCGCGAGGAGCAGGACGCCTTCGCCGCGGCCAGCCACCAGCGGGCCGCCGCCGCGCAGAAGAACGGCCACTTCGCCGAGGAGATCACCCCGGTGCTGATCCCGCAGCGCAAGGGTGACCCGCTGGTGATCAGCGACGACGAGGGCATCCGCCCGGACACCACCGTCGAGTCCCTGGCCAAGCTGCGTCCCGCCTTCGCCAAGGGCGGCACGATCACCGCCGGCAGCTCCTCGCCGATCTCCGACGGCGCCGCCGCCGTGGTCGTCATGAGCAAGGCCAAGGCCAACGAGCTGGGCCTGACCTGGCTGGCCGAGATCGGTGCCCACGGCAACGTCGCCGGCCCGGACAACTCCCTGCACTCGCAGCCGTCCAACGCGATCAACCACGCCCTGAAGAAGGGCGGCCTGAGCGTGCAGGACCTGGACCTCATCGAGATCAACGAGGCGTTCGCGCAGGTCGGCATCCAGTCCACCCGCGACCTCGGCATCAGCCCCGACAAGGTCAACGTCAACGGCGGCGCGATCGCGCTGGGCCACCCGATCGGCATGTCCGGTGCGCGTCTCGTCCTCACCCTCGCCCTGGAGCTGAAGCGGCGCGGCGGCGGCACCGGCGCGGCCGCTCTCTGCGGCGGCGGCGGCCAGGGCGACGCGCTGATCATCCACGTGCCGGGAAGCGCAGCGGCTGCACAGTGAGCGATGCGATCGAGGGCGTCCCGGCGGCGGCCACCACGTCCGTGCGCCGCAGCCGGGACGTGCCGCTGCTGGTCGAGCGGGCCCGCACCGGTGACCCCCGTGCGGTGGCCCGCCTGATCACCCTGGTGGAGAACGGCGACACCCTGCTGCCGGCGATCGCCGCCGCGTTGGCGCCGTACGCCGGGCAGGCCCAGGTCGTCGGGCTCACCGGCTCGCCGGGGGTGGGCAAGTCCACCACCACCAACGAGCTGGTCCGCGCGCTGCGGGCACGTGGGCACCGGGTCGGCGTGCTGGCGGTCGACCCGTCCAGCCCGTTCACCGGCGGGGCGATCCTCGGCGACCGGGTGCGTATGCAGGACCACGCCACCGATCCGGGCGTCTACATCCGGTCGATGTCCAGCCGGGGGCACCTCGGCGGGCTGGCGGCGGCGACACCGCAGGCGGTCCGCGTGCTGGAGGGCGCCGGCTGTGACGTGGTGCTGGTGGAGACCGTCGGCGTCGGGCAGGCCGAGGTGGAGGTCGCCTCGCTGGCCGACACCACGCTCGTGCTGCTCGCCCCCGGCATGGGTGACGCGATCCAGGCGGTCAAGGCCGGCATCCTGGAGATCGCCGACGTGTTCGTGGTCAACAAGGCCGACCGGGACGGCGTCGACGCCACCGTCCGCGACATCCAGGGCATGATCGCCCTGGGTGAGCGCGGCCCGGGGCAGTGGCGGCCTCAGGTGGTCCGGTCGGTCGCGGCCCGGGGCGAGGGCATCGACGACATCGCCGCCGCCATCGACAAGCACCGGGGCTGGCTGGTCGAGCACGGCGAGCTGCGCCGCCGCCAGGAGGCGCGGGCCGCCGCCGAGATCGAGGCCATCGCGCTCGGCGCCCTCCGCGCCAGGATCGGCTCACTGCGCGACGGTACGGAGCTGAGCACGCTCGCCGCCACGGTGGCCGAGGGTGGCCTCGACCCGTACGCGGCGGCGGACACCCTGCTCGCCCAGCTCGCCCGGTGACCGTCCACGCCGGACAGCCCTGCGCTGCCCGACCCTTGTAGGCTCGCACCGCCCCACGGCGGTGGGGTCGGCGTGAGGAGCAGGGGGAGTGGGCATGGATCACGAGGCGACCCAGGAGCTGAGCGCGACGACGGCGCCGGCCGGCGGCACGACGCAGGTCGCCGACGAGGTGATCGAGAAGATCGCCGTCGCTGCGGCTCGCGCGGTGCCCGGGGTTGCCGAGCTGGGCGGCGACGTCGCCCGGTTCTTCAACTCCGTCCTCGACCGGGTCGGGCTGGACCAGGTGGGCGACGCCCGGCGGGGCTGCTCGGCACACGTGACCGGCGACGCCGCCGTGGTCAACCTGGTGCTGGTGATCGAGGCCGGTCAGCCGGTGCCGGAGATCACCGGGCAGGTGCGGGCCCGGGTCACCGAGGCCGTCGAGGCGTACGGGCTGCGGGTCGACGAGGTCAACATCCGGGTGGACGACGTGGCGATGGGCGCTTCCGCCGCTCCCACGCTCTGACCTGGTTACTCGTCGGTACGAGCTTACTTAGCGATCGTTCAGGCCAGGGCTCTACACTCGACGTGCAGTCGAGGAACCGAGGAGGAGCCCTGCGCATGGACGCCGACGAGATCGACGCCGGACGGGCACGCTGGCAGGCCCGGTACGACTCCGCGCGCAAGCGGGACGCCGACTTCACCACGCTCTCCGGGATGCCGGTGGAGCCGGTCTACGGGCCGCCGGAGGGCAGCGCGTACCCGGGCTTCGAGCGGATCGGCTGGCCGGGCGAGTACCCGTACACCCGGGGTCTTCATCCAACCGGCTACCGCGGGCGGACCTGGACGATCCGGCAGTTCGCCGGCTTCGGCAACGCCCAGCAGACCAACGAGCGGTACAAGATGATCCTCGGCGCCGGCGGCGGCGGCCTGTCGGTCGCGTTCGACATGCCGACGCTGATGGGCCGCGACTCGGACGATCCGCAGGCGCTCGGCGAGGTCGGCCACTGCGGCGTCGCCATCGACACCGCCACCGACATGCAGGCGCTCTTCGACGGCATCGACCTGGCCGACGTCACCACCTCGATGACCATCTCCGGCCCGGCCGTGCCGGTGTTCTGCATGTACCTGGTGGCCGCCGAGCGGCAGGGCGCCGACCTGTCCAAGCTGGACGGCACGCTGCAGACCGACATCTTCAAGGAGTACATCGCGCAGAAGGAGTGGCTCTTCGACCCCGAGCCGCACCTGCGCCTGATCGGCGACCTGATGGAGTACTGCGCGGCGGAGATCCCGCGCTACAAGCCGCTGTCGGTCTCCGGCTACCACATCCGCGAGGCCGGCTCGACCGCCGCGCAGGAGCTGGCGTACACCCTGGCCGACGGTTTCGGCTACGTGGAGCTGGGCCTCTCGCGTGGCCTGGACGTGAACGTCTTCGCGCCGGGGCTGAGCTTCTTCTTCGACTCGCACCTCGACTTCTTCGAGGAGATCGCCAAGTTCCGCGCCGCCCGCCGGATCTGGGCCCGCTGGCTGCGTGACGTCTACGGCGCGACCAGCGAGAAGGCCCTCTGGCTGCGGTTCCACACACAGACCGCCGGGGTGTCGCTGACCGCTCAGCAGCCGGTCAACAACGTCGTACGCACCGCCGTCGAGGCGCTCGCGGCGGTGCTCGGCGGAACGAACTCGCTGCACACCAACGCGCTGGACGAGACCCTGGCGCTGCCCACCGACGAGTCCGCCGAGATCGCCCTGCGTACCCAGCAGGTGCTGATGGAGGAGACCGGGGTGGTCAACGTGGCCGACCCGCTCGGCGGCTCCTGGTACGTCGAGGCGCTGACCGACAAGATCGAGGCCGAGGCGGAGGAGATCTTCGCCCGGATCCGGCAGCTCGGCGGCGACGCGCCGCACCAGATCGGCCCGATGACCTCCGGCATCCTGCGCGGTATCGAGGACGGCTGGTTCACCGGGCACATCGCCGAGTCGGCATTCGTCTACCAGCAGGCCCTGGAGAAGGGCGACAAGAAGATCGTCGGGGTCAACTGCCACACCGGCACGGTCGCCAAGGAGCTGGAGATCCTGCGCATCTCGCACGAGGTGGAGCTGGAGCAGCGCCGGGTGCTCGCCGAGCGCAAGGCCGGACGCGACGACGCCGCGGTCAAGGCCGCGGTCGCCCGCATGGTCGAGGCCAGCCGCACCGACGAGAACATGATCCCCGCCATGCTCGACGCGGTCCGCGCCGAAGCGACCCTGGGCGAGATCTGCGACGCCCTCCGGGCCGAGTGGGGCACCTACCGCGAACCCGCCCGTTTCTGACCCATACCACCACCCCCGTCGATCGCGCGGTCGCTGCCGGACGGACGCCCCGTCTCGGCGGCGGAACTGCCCGATCGCCGGGGGTGGAATGGGGCGTGAGAGTCGCAACGTCGCAGTTGTGGGTGAGCCGGGATTCCGGGCTCGCGTGCGAGACTAGGTAACCATGAGCGACCCACGGATCACCTCGTCGATCTTCACCCGCGGCGCGGTCGACCTCAGCACGCTGCGCGGCCCCGCACCAGCCAGTACCCGCCCCGGCACACCCCCGCAGGGCGGCCCGTCCGCCGGCGTGCCCGGCGCGCAGACCGCCGGCGGCAACGCCGCCATCGTCGACGTCACCGAGGCGACCATCCAGGCCGATGTGCTCGAACGGTCGATGGCCATGCCCGTCATCGTCTTCTTCGGTGCGGCCGGCTTCCCGGAGAGCGACGAGTTCGCCCCGGTGCTGGAGCGGCTGGCCGCCGAGAGCGGTGGCACCTGGGTGCTCGCCCGGGTCGACGTGCAGGAAAACCCGCGGATCGCCCAGATGTTCCGGGTCCAGGGCATCCCCATGGTCTACGCGGTCGTCGGCGGCCAGCCGATCGACGCCTTCTCCGGTGTGGTGCCCGAGGCCCAACTTCGCCAGTGGATCCAGGCGGTGCTCAAGGCCGGTGGCGTGGCCGTCGCCGAACCGGAGGACCCGCGCCTCGACGAGGCGGACGACGCGCTCATGAGCGGCGACCTGGACGCGGCCGAGCAGGCGTACCGCAAGATCCTCGCCGACGCCCCGGCGGACGCCGCGGCCACGGCGGGCCTGGCCCAGGTCGGCGTGGCCCGCCGGGTGGCCGGCGCCGACCCGGCCACCGCGCTCGCCGCCGCCGAGAGCGCCCCCGACGACGTCGCGGCCCAACTGCTGGCCGCCGACATCGAGGTGCTCAGCGGCCTGGCCGAGCAGGCGTACGCCCGGCTCGTCGGCCTGGTCCGGCGGACCGCCGGTGAGGACCGTGAGACGGTCCG
This sequence comes from Micromonospora sp. NPDC005194, assembly GCF_040608335.1. NCBI lineage: Bacteria > Bacillati > Actinomycetota > Actinomycetes > Micromonosporales > Micromonosporaceae > Micromonospora > Micromonospora sp. NPDC005194. Next base: position 24,558 of record NZ_JBEXIA010000013.1, read on the forward strand.
CCAGCACCTGGTGTCGCTGTTCTCCATCGCCGGCCCGGACGACCCGGCGGTCGCCTCGGCCCGACGGGCCCTGGCCAGCGCCCTGTTCTGAGTTCGCCGCACGGATCGTGAGTTCGTAGTACGCCAGCGCGGGCCGGCGTTTCGCCGGCCCGCCCGACCACCGAGGACGGGAGCTCATGATGCGCCGGATCGCCGTCCTCGACGCGCCGACAAATCTCGGCCTGCGACCGCCGACATCCACCTCCGTGCCGGGCTGCGCCAAGGCGCCCGGCGCGTTGCGCGACCACGACCTGCTGGCCCGGCTGCGGGCCCGCGACGCCGGCTGCGTCACCCCACCCCGGTACGACCCCGGCGACTGGCGGCCCGGTGACGGCGTGTGCCACGCCCGGGAGATCGCCGACTACTCCCTCGCCCTCGCCGAGCGGGTCGGCTCGATCATCGACCGGGGCGAGTTCCCGGTGGTGCTGGGCGGTGACTGCTCCGTGCTGCTCGGCTCCGCGCTGGCCATGCACCGCCTCGGTGAGGCGGTCGGCGGGCGGATCGGGCTGGTCTTCGTCGACGGGCACTCCGACTTCCGGCACCCCGGCAACGCCTCCTACGTCGGCGCGGCCGCCGGGGAGGACCTGGCCCTCGTCACCGGGCGCGGGCAGGCCGACCTGGCCGCGCTGGAGGGCCGTCGACCCTACTTCCGCGACATCGACGTGGTGGTGCTCGGCATCCGGGCGCAGGACGAGTACCGCCTCGACCTCCAGGCCGCGGGCATCACCACCCGACCGGTGCCGGCGCTGCGCGCCGAGGGCGCCGCCCGGACGGCCCAGTGGGCGCACGAGCAGCTCGCCGACTGCGCGGGCTACTGGGTGCACATCGACGTCGACGTGCTCGACCCGGCGGTGATGCCGGCCGTGGACGCCCCCGACCCGGGTGGCATCGCCTTCGCCGAGCTGGAGATCCTGCTCGCCGGCCTGGTCGACACCCCACACTGCCTCGGCGTCGAGTTGACCGTCTTCGACCCCGACTACGACCCGGACGGCTCGTACGCCGCCGAGATCGTCAACACCGTGGTCGCCGGCCTGGCCCCGGTCACCGCCCCGGAGGCGGTGCCACCCCGACTGCTGTCGCCCCGGCCCACGCCCTCCCCGCGGCGTGGCAACGGCCGGGCCGCGACCGCCAGCGAGCGGCTCGCCGGGCGTGATGGGCTCGATCGTGCCGCGCGCCTCGCCGGGCGCGACGGCCCCGATCGGGTCGACGAGCGCGGCGGCGACGACCTTTCCGATGGCGACGCCTCCGGCAGTCAGCCCCCGGGCGTCGGGTCTGCCGGCGTCGGTCCCTCCGGCGTCCGTTCGTCGATCGGCGCGGTGGCTGACGGTGCGGTGGCTGACGGCGTCGCGCCGGCGGTGGCGCCACCCGGCGCGGGCGGGCGGGCCCCAGCCGAGCCATCCGGCCTCGCGGCCCAGATCGCGGCCACGGTCGAGCGCGAACCGGTCGGTCCGCCCGCGTCGGCCGGCCCGGGTCTGCTCCGACGACCCTCCCCGCCGACGGAGACCCCGCCGGAGAGGCACGAAGCCGACTCCGCCTGATCCGGTCCCGGCCCACCTCGCCGCGATCCACCCCGGAATCAGCGAAACCGGGGTGTCCGGATGGCCTGGACACCCCGGTTTCCGCAGAACCGGGTGGATCACCGCTGGGCGCGGGTGGCGACCAGCGGCGTGCGGCGGGTCAGGTGGCGGGCAGGGCCCGGAGGAAGCGCTCGGCGATCGGGACGGCTGAGGCGGTGCTGGCCCCGCCCTTCTCCACGAACACGGCGAACGCGACGTCACCCCGCCAGCCGACGAACCAGGCGTGCGTGTGGGCCGGGTTGTCGTCGTACTCGGCGGTGCCGGTCTTGCCGTACACCTCGCCGCCCGGAACGTCCTTGAGCGCGCTCCCGGTGCCGGCGGTGACCACCTCGCGCATCATCGTCCGCAGCGCCGCGACGGACTCGGGCTTCAGCTGCTCGCCGGGCGGGGCCGGCTTGGCCGGCGCCGGGTCGACCAGCAGCTTCGGCTGCTCAAAGCGGCCCCGGGCGACGGCCGCGGTGGCGCCGGCCATGGCCAGGGGGCTGACCAGCGTGGTGCCCTGGCCGAACGACGCGGCGGCCTGCTCGGCCAGGCTGCCGCCGGTCGACACCTTGCCGGTGAAGGCGTCCGTGCCGAGATCCCACTGCCCCTCCAGGCCCAGCGAGCGGCCGGCGGCGGCCAGCCCGTCACCGCCGAGCTTCGGGGCCAACGAGGCGAAAGCCGTGTTGCAGGACTTGGCGAAGTCGGTGCGGAACGGCACCGAGCCCAACTCGAAGTTGTCCGAGTTCTTGAAGGACCGGCCATCGACGGTGAAGGTCTTCTTGCACTCCACCGGCCCGTCCAGGGTGACCGCGCCCCGGTCCAGCAGACCCAGCGCACTGACCATCTTGAACGTGGAGCCCGGCGGCACCTGGGCGGTGAAGGCCAGGTTCTCGCCGGCCGGCCCGGGACCGTTGGCGGCGGCGAGCACCGCGCCGTCCTTGATGCGTACCGCCACCAGGGCGGCTCGGCGCGGCTCCGCGCGCAGGGCTGCGTCGGCCGCGTTCTGGGTGGCCACGTCCAGGGTGGTCTTCAGCGCCTGACCGGGCTGCGGCTCCCGGTGGAACAGCTCGGTGCCGGTGGCTGCCAGCTTGCCGTCCTCGGCGGGCCGCTCGACGACGACCGTCAGACCGGGGGCGCCGCGCAGCCGCTCGTCGTAGCGACCCTGCAACCCGCCGTGCCCGACCAGGTCGCCGGTGACGTACCGGTCCGGGTGGGCGGCGAGGTCGTCGGCCTGCGCCGGGTCGACCGAGCCGAGCAGCGCGCGGGCGAACTCCCGGGTCGGCGCCAGGTCGAGCTTGTCGGAGACGAACTTGGTGCCGGGCAGGTCGTAGATCCGCGGCTTGATCTGCCGGTACGCGTCCTCGCGCAGGGTCACCACCTCGACGAGCGCGCCCGGGTCGGCCTCGGCCACCCGCTTCGGCAGGTCGGCCAGGTCGACGGCGGGCACCAGGGCCGGACGGATCGCCTTGAAGGCCGCGTCGAGATCCTTGACCAGCTTCTTGATGTCGGTGACCTGGTTCGGTTGCACACCCACCCGCACCACCGGGCGGGGCGCCACGATCGGCTTGCCGGCCGCGTCCAGCAGGCCCGCCCGGGGGCCGGTGTCGCGGCGCAGCCCCAGCCGGTCGCCCTTGGTGAGCTGCTCGTGGATCACCCGCGGCTCCCACATCACCTGCCACTGGTCGTCGTCGCCCTGGACGAGCCGCAGCTCCCGGTCGTACGTCCAGTGGGTCTGGCCCGGCAGGGGCCAGTCGACCCGGATCGTCGTGGTCGCGATGTTCTTGGTGATCTTCGGTTCGCCCTGCCGGGTCAGGGTGGGCGGGGTGGCCGCCAACTCGCCGGACAGCTCCTTGATCTCCTTGGCCACCTCGGCCGCCGGCACCTTGGCGCCGGTCGTGTCGACCATCGCGACCGCCTGCAGATCGCCACTGCGCCAGCCGGCGAGGAAGGCGTCGGCGCTGCGCTCCGGCCCGTCGTCGCCGGAGCACGCCGCCAGGACGCCAGCGGTGAGCAGGGTCGCAGTGAGCGCGGCGACCCGTCGGGCGCGATTCGGCCGGTGGGGCCGGGGGTAGGACAAGGTCATGAAGCGGTCCTTCCGGTCTCGGGCTGCCCTGCACGGTAGTACGCGAAGGGTGTCCCCAACGTCCCGTGTGGCGCTCGACGTGCGGAAAGACGGGCCGGGCCGGTGTGATGAACATCGCGGGGCGGGGTATCCCGCAACCGGCCAACCTCGGACCCGCAACGGGTGAAAGGACAAAGTCCGGATCCGGACGTCCGGCCAGTGGTCCGCCGACCAAGGCGCGAAACGGCAGGCCTACGCTGGGCGGCAGAGTGACCCACAACGCGGTGGGTCGAGGGGAGTGGCACCGATGGACCGGCGTCCGGCGATCAAACCGGAACCCGACCTCCGGCAGGATGACTCCGGCCGGGACGACGACAGCTTCGATTCGGCGACCGACGGGGACGGCTACGGCCGGCTCGACACGGGCGTCACGGGGCTGACCGGGTCGAGCATCGACACCATCTACGATCTGGGCCTGCCGACCGAGGCGTTGGCCGACGACGTGGAGGATGCCGAGCTCGACGAACCGGTCCCCAACGCGGAGCGCCTGGTGGCCCAGGCTGTCGCGCTCGCCGGGGACGACCACGACGCGGCGACCCTGGTCGGTCGCTTCTGGCGGTTCGCCCCGGACGAGGAGCTGGTCGGCTTCACGGCGGAGGAGATGCTCGACGCGGCCCGGGCGCACCGGGACCTGGCCCAGCAGCGGGTGCCCGGCGAGTTGAAGCTGCGGATCCACGAGCCGCACGCCGACCAGCACCACACCGTTGTCGAGATCGTCACCGACGACATGCCGTTCCTGGTCGACTCGGTGACCGCGCTGCTCAACTCGTACCACCTGGACGTGCACCTGCTGGTGCACCCGCTGGTGGTGGTCCGGCGCGAGCCGCTGGGCCGGCTCACCGAGGTCTCGGCGGACGTGGAGCCGGACGACGCGATCGCCGGCGACATCATCGAGAGCTGGATGCGGATCGAGATCGACCCGGTCCGGGACGCCGCCGAACGCGACCGGCTGCGCCGTGAGCTGCAACGGGTGCTCACCGACGTGCGGGAGGCCGTGGAGGACTGGCCGAAGATGCGTCAGCGTGCGCTCGCGCTCGCCGACGAGCTGGCCTCGGCCCGCACCTCGGACAACCGTCCGCCGGTGCCGGAGAAGGACATCACCGACTCGGTGGAGCTGCTGCGCTGGCTGGCGCACGACCACTTCACGTTCCTCGGCTACCGCGAGTACCGCCTGGTGGACGCCCCGGACGGGAACCCCGCCGACCAGGTGGACGGCAAGGCACTGGAGGCGGTGCTCGGCACCGGCCTGGGCATCCTGCGCTCGGACTCCCCGGAGGCCCGGTCGCTGTCGTCGATGACGCACGAGGCACACGAGAAGGTGCTGGAGAAGCGCCTGCTCATCATCACCAAGGCCAACTCGCGGGCCACCGTGCACCGCTCGGCGTACCTGGACTACATCGGGTTCAAGATCTTCAACTCCGAGGGCGAGGTCATCGGGGAGCGGCGCTTTTTGGGCCTGTTCTCCACCGCGGCATACCGGACCAGCGTCCGGGAGCTGCCGGTGGTGCGTCGTAAGGTCGCGGAGGTGCTCGACCGCTCCGGCCTGAGCCGGCGCAGCCACTCCGGCAAGGATCTGCTGCAGATCCTGGAGACCTACCCGCGCGACGAGCTGTTCCAGATCAAGACCGACGACCTGTACCACGCGGTGATCGGCGTGCTGCGGATGGCGGGCCGCCGGCAGCTGCGGGTGTTCCTGCGCCGCGACGCGTACGGGCGGTTCATCTCCTGCCTGATCTACCTTCCCCGGGACCGGTTCACCACCCAGAACCGGCTGCGCATGCAGGACATCCTGCTGCGTGAGCTGAACGGCGTCGGGGTGGATTACACGACCCGGGTCACCGAGTCGATGCTGGCTCGGGTGCACTTCATCGTCCGTACCGACCCGACCCGGCCGCCCGGCGACATCGACGCCGACCTGCTGGCCGAGGAGCTGGCCGACGCCACCCGGCTCTGGGACGACGACTACCGGCTGGTGCTGGAACGCAAGCTCGGCGACGAGCAGGCCAAGCACCTGTTCACCCGGTACGCCGACGCGTTCCCGGAGGGCTACAAGGACGGGCACACGCCGTACGAGGCGATGAAGGACCTGGCGAAGCTGGAGCTGCTGGAGGAGCCCGGCCAGCTGGAGATGCACCTGTTCCGCAAGCAGTTGGCACCTCGGCCCGGCACCCGGATGCCGGGGGCCGACCTGGCCGAGACGATGGACGTCCGGTTCAAGGTCTACCGGTACGGCGAGCCGATGATGCTCTCCGCGGTGCTGCCGGTGCTGCACTCGCTCGGCGTCCGCGTGGTCGACGAGCACCCGTACGAGGTGGACCGGATCGACGGTCGGGTCTACCTGTACGACTTCGGCCTCAGGCTGCCCGAGGGGCACCACGAGCTGTCCGAGGTACGCCCACACGTGGAGAACGCGTTCGCGGCGGCGTGGCGCGGCGAGGCCGAGGTGGACCGGTTCAACGAGCTGGTGCTGCGCGCCGGGCTGACCTGGCGGCAGGTGGTGGTGCTGCGGGCGTACGCGAAGTACCTGCGGCAGGCCGGCACGGTCTTCTCGCAGGACTACATGGAGCAGACCTTCATCGCGTACCCGAAGCTCGCCACCCTGTTGGTGGAGCTGTTCGAGACGCGCTTCGCGCCGGGCGAGCTGACCGCCGAGCAGCGGCAGCAGCGCAGCGGCGAGTTGGTGGAGACGATCCGAGGCGCGCTGGACGACGTGGCGAGCCTCGACCAGGACCGGATCCTGCGCTCGTACCTCACGCTGATCGAGGCGACGCTGCGGACCAGCTTCTACCAGAAGCCGGTCGGCGGGCGGCCGAAGGCGTACGTGGCGTTCAAGCTCGACCCGCAGGCCATCCCGGACCTGCCGGCGCCCCGGCCGAAGTTCGAGATCTTCGTCTACTCGCCCCGGTTCGAGGGCGTGCACCTGCGGTTCGGGCCGGTGGCCCGGGGCGGGTTGCGCTGGTCCGACCGTCGGGAGGACTTCCGGACCGAGGTGCTGGGCCTGGTCAAGGCGCAGATGGTGAAGAACACCGTGATCGTGCCGGTGGGTGCCAAGGGCGGCTTCGTGCTGAAGCAGAAGCCGGGCGACCGGGACGAGGCGGTCGCCTGCTACCAGGAGTTCGTCGGCGCGATGCTGGACGTCACCGACAACATCGTCAGCGGGCAGATCGTGCCGCCCGAGGACGTGGTCCGGCACGACGGCGACGACCCGTACCTCGTGGTGGCGGCGGACAAGGGGACGGCGACGTTCTCCGACATCGCCAACGAGATCTCCCTGGCGCACAACTTCTGGCTGGGCGACGCGTTCGCCTCCGGCGGTTCCGCCGGCTACGACCACAAGAAGATGGGCATCACCGCCCGGGGGGCGTGGGAGTCGGTCAAGCGGCACTTCCGCGAGCTGGGCCTGGACACCCAGACCCAGGACTTCACAGTCGTCGGCGTCGGCGACATGTCCGGGGACGTCTTCGGCAACGGGATGCTGCTCTCCGAGCACATCCGGCTGGTGGCCGCGTTCGACCACCGGCACATCTTCCTCGACCCCGATCCGGACGCGGCCACCTCGTACGCGGAGCGTCGTCGACTGTTCGACCTGCCCCGCTCGTCGTGGGAGGACTACAACCCCGAGCTGATCTCGGCCGGGGGCGGCATCGTCCCGCGTACCGCGAAGTCGATTCCGATCACGCCGCAGGTCCGGGCGGCGATCGGCCTCGACGACGACGTCACCCAGCTCTCGCCGCAGGAGCTGATGAAGGCGATCGTCACCGCTCCGGTGGACCTGTTCTGGAACGGCGGCATCGGCACGTACGTCAAGGCGTCCACCCAGACCAACGCCGAGGTGGGCGACAAGTCCAACGACGCGATCCGGGTGGACGGGCGCAGCCTGCGCTGCCGCGTGGCGGGCGAGGGCGGCAACCTGGGCTGGACCCAGCTCGGCCGGATCGAGTACGCGTTGACCGGTGGCCGCATCTACACCGACTTCATCGACAACGCGGCCGGCGTGGACACCTCCGACCACGAGGTGAACATCAAGATCCTGCTGAACACCGCGGTGGCCGACGGCGAGTTGACCACTGCCGAGCGGGACGAGCTGCTGGCCGGGATGACCGACGAGGTCGCGGAGCTGGTGCTGCGGGACAACTACGACCAGGCTCGGGCGATCAACAACGCCCAGGCCCAGGCCGCCTCGCTGCTCCCGGTGCACCGCCGGATGATCAACGAGCTGGAGCGGTCGGGCGGGTTGGACCGGGCGCTGGAGGCGTTGCCTCCGGACGAGGAGCTGGCGGTCCGCAGCGAGTCCGGACTGACCGCGCCGGAGTTCGCGGTGCTGCTCGCGTACGTGAAGATCGTCCTGGAACGGGAGATCCTCACCGAGGGGTTGGCCGACGAGGAGTGGACGACCGAGGTCCTGGTCAACTACTTCCCGACGCCGATGCGCGAGCGGTTCGCCGACCGGATGGGCCGGCACCGGCTGCGTCGGGACATCGTCACCACAGTGCTGGTCAACGAGGCGATCAACCGGGGCGGCATCTCGTTCGTCTTCCGGGTCGTCGAGGAGACCGCGGCCAGCGCGGCGGACGTGATCCGGGCGTACGTGGTGGTCAGCGAGGTGTTCGGCCTGCGGAACCTGTGGGACGCGGTGGAGGCGCTGGACAACAAGGTCGCGCCCGAGTTGCAGACCAGTGTCTACCTGGACACCCGCCGGCTGCTCGACCGGGCGGTGCGCTGGCTGGTCACCAACCGGCGCTCGCCGATCGACGTGCCGACCGAGATCTCCCGGCTGCGCGACGGGGTGGCCCGGCTCCTGCCGGGGCTGGAGGAGCTGTTCTACGGCGGCGAGCGGCAGGCCATCGAGGCGCACATCGACTCGATGACCGACCGTGGGCTGCCCCGCGAGCTGGCGGAGCAGGCGACCCGGCTGATGTACAGCTTCGGCCTGCTGGACGTCGTGGAGACCGCGACCCGCAGCGGACGGGACGTCAGCGAGGTGGCCTCGGTCTACTTCGTGCTCTCCGACCTGTTCCGGGTGGACTCGCTGCTGTCGAAGATCTCCCTGCTGCCACGCGAGGACCGCTGGCAGACCCTCGCGCGGATGGCGCTGCGCTACGACCTGTACGCCGCGCTGGCCGCGCTCACGGCGGAGGTGCTCGACTCCACCCCGGAGGATCAGCCGCCGCACGAGCGGGTGCAGCAGTGGGAGCAGTCGAACGCCACGTCGATCCACCGGGCCCGCCGGGCGATGGGGGAGTTCGACGAGTCGCGGGCGGATCTCGCAGCCCTGTCCGTGCTGCTGCGCCAGATCCGCACCCTGGTGCGAACCTCCGCCGCGGCCTGATTCGGTACGCCGGACGCGGTCCGGCCGATCGGGTAACCCCGACCGGCCGGGCCGCGTCCGTGTACGTCCTGCCTCACGCCGCCAGGGTGGCGAAGACGACCACGTTGTCCTGGTAGCTCTTGGCCGCCTCGTCGAACTGGCCGCCGCAGGTGACCACCCGCAGGCCGGGCCGGTCGTTCGGCCCGTACACCAGCTCGGTGGGGAAGGACGTCTTCGGGTACGCCTTCACCGAGTCGACCCGGAACGTCGCCGGCTGGCCGTCCGCCCGCTGCACCGTGATCGTGTCGCCGGGCACGAGAGAGCCGAGGTCGAAGAACACGGCCGGGCCGAGCTTCGCCGAGTCCACGTGCCCGACGATGACCGCGTTGCCGGTCTCACCGGGGCTCGGGCCCGGCTCGTACCAGCCAGCCTGGTCGGCCTGCTCCAACGGGGGGACCTGCACGGTGCCGTCCGGGTTGGTGCCGAGCGACATGATCGTCGCGTTGACGCCGATGCGGGGGATCTCGATGGTGCTCGGGGCAGCCCGGTTCAGCCCGACGGGAATGTCGCCCTGCGCGGCGTGCTCCCCATCGTCCGGCGCCGTGGCGTCGTTCCCGGTGACCGCCGGCCCGGGGACCTCGGGGCCGGCCTGGGCGAGCGGCTGCGGAGGGCGGGGAGCGGGCCCGGTCTGCAACGAGGCGCCGATCATGCCGGCGCCGATCATGGCCAGGGTGACGACGACGGCCGCGCCGGCGGCGCGCCACGGTCTCCCGTGACGGCCGCCGGCCCGTGTCGCCGTCACGTCAGACGAGGGAACCATCGGTCCGCCGACGACGCATCAGCACGATCCCGCCCAGCGCGGCAGCGCCGAGCAGGCTCGCGCCACCGGTGGCCAGACCACGGTCGGTGCCGGTGCTGACGCCGCCGTCACCGCCGTCGACCCCACCGTGGGGCAGCACGACCAGTTCGCCCTCGCCGCACGAGCCCTTGAGCTCGTAGCGACCCGGCCGGGCGTCCTTGTCGACCTTGGCCTCGCCGTAGTACACGAACTCGCGCTCGTGCTCCCAGCCGTCCTCGCCCTTGCCGTGGTCGCGGCCCTTGTCGGAGCCGTACTCGTCGTCCGAGCCGTATTCGTGGCCCTTGGACTCCCAGCCCTTGTCCGAGCCGTACTCCTCGTCGGAGCCGTACTCGCGGCCCTTGTCGGAGCCGTACTCCTCGTCGGAGCCGTACTCGCGGCCCTTGGACTCCCAGCCCTTGTCCGAGCCGTACTCGTCGTCGGAGCCGTACTCGTGGCCCTTGTCGGAGCCGTACTCGTGGCCCTTGTCGGAGCTGTACTCGCGGCCCTTGTCGGAGCCGTACTCGTCGTCGGAGCCGTACTCGTTGCCCTTGGACTCCCAGTCCTTCTTGTCTTCGTCCTTGGACTCCGAGTCCTTCTTGTCCTTGTCCTTGGACTCCGAGTCCTTCTTGTCCTTGTCCTTGGAGTCCCAGTCCTTCTTGTCTTCGTCCTTGGACTCCGAGTCCTTCTTGTCCTTGTCCTTGGACTCCCAGTCCTTCTTGTCGCGGCTGTCGTCCGCGTCCTGGCCGTGCTCCTCGCCCGTCCAGTCCTTGCTGTCCTCGTCGCGGGAGGCGTCGGCGGCAGCGCCGCCGCCCTGGCCACCGGGCTGGGCGTCATCGGCGGACGGCTGCGACTCGTCGTCGCCGTGCTCGTCCTTGCCGTTCTCGTCCTTGCCCTCGTGGTCCTTGCCCTTGTCGTCCTTGCCGTGCTCGTCCTTGCCCTGCTCGTCCTTGCCCTGCTCGTCCTTGCCCTGCTCGTCCTTGCCGTGCTCGTCCTTGCCCTGCTCGTCCTTGCCCTCGTGGTCCTTGCCCTTGTCGTCCTTGCCGTGCTCGTCCTTGCCGTGCTCGTCCTTGCCCTTGTCGTCGTGGTCGTAGGAGTCCTCCTCCTCGCTCCACTCGCCGCGGTCCTCGCCCCGGTCGTCCCGTACCGGCTTGAGCTTGACCTTGCCGGTGACCTTGGACCACACGAACGCGTGCTCCTGCCGATCCGGGCAGATCTCGAGGAGCTTGACCTCGTCGCCGGCCTTCACGACGTGCGGCTTGGCGAAGACCTTGCCGTCGTCGTCGTGGTGCCCGTCAGCGAACGCGATCCCCGGCGCGAACACCAGGAGCGACGCGCCGCCGAGTGCGGCGCCCGCAACGACCTTCCCGAGCATCTTCTTAGCCATGACCTGCGTCACTCCATCCCTGTTGTCCTGAGCTCGGCGACAACCGAGCTAAGACCGACGTTAGACCGTTTCATGACTTATCAAGTGAAAGATTCGTGTTCTCACCTTTACTAATAGTAAGTAGCAAAGGAGTGCTACGGGGCTTTCGCGGCCCGTAGTGCCGTCTCGGGTCCCGCAGGACCTTGCGTACGCACCGCGCTGTTGCCGACCCGCAGTGCTCGACCCGCGGCGGTCATCCCGGTAACGGACGGCAGGTGCCGCTCGCGCTGCTCGGGGGTATCGTCCGAGTCGAGGGCAGGCCGCGCATCGAGCCATTGCCATGGAAGCGCTCCCATGCAAGAATCGGCGCACGCGGTTCGGGGAGCCACACCGCGCAGGCAGGTCGTCGAGGGCATCCGGTTCGCCGGACGACAACCGGCCGCCGAGCGGTCGGTGTCGCGCCGGCCAATCACCACCAACCACCACCGCCCGTCCGGGTCGGGCACCCCCCAATGAATCCCGTGGCGCCGGAGGCCGTCCGTGCAGGACGCCCGCCGGGCCGTCTCGCCGGGCCGTACGCGAGCCCGGTCTCGCCCAAGGAGATCAGTGGCATGAATGTGTGGAGAAGGCTGTCCGGCCCACGCCGGACCCTCGCGCTCGCAGGCGCGGGCGTTCTGGTCGCCGGCGGGCTGGTGACAATCCCGGTCACCGCGGCGCAGGCCGCGACGCAGTGCGACATCGCGTACACGACCAATGACTGGCAGGGCGGCTTCACCGCCAACATCACCATCAAGAACCTCGGCGACCCGGTCAACGGTTGGACGCTCGGCTGGACCTTCCCCAACTCCAGCCAGCGGGTGCAGCAGGGCTGGTCGGCCACCTACACCCAGTCCGGCAGCCAGGTCACCGCCCGGAGCTTGTCCTACAACGGCACCCTCGCCAATGGTGCGTCGACGAACATCGGGTTCAACGGCGCGTGGAGCGGCAGCAACCCGAAGCCGACCTCGTTCACCCTGAACGGTGTGGTCTGCAACGGTGGCACCGGTAACCCGACCACCCCGCCGCCGACCACGGCCCCGCCCACCACGGCCCCGCCGACCACGGCGCCCCCGACCACGGCGCCGCCGACCACGGCCCCGCCCACCACGGCCCCGCCGACCACGACTCCGCCGGGCACCAAGGTCGACAACCCGTACGCCGGTGTGCGCGGGTACGTGAACCCGGAGTGGAAGGCCAAGGCGGATGCCGAGCCGGGTGGAAGCCGGGTCTCGAACAACCCCACCGCCGTCTGGCTGGACCGGATCGCCGCCATCAACGGCACTCCGAACAGCAGCTCGAACGGCGCGTTCGGGGTGCGGGAGCACCTGGACGAGGCGCTGCGCCAGGGCGCCGGCTACATCCAGTTCGTGATCTACAACCTGCCCGGCCGGGACTGCTCGGCGCTCGCCTCCAACGGTGAGCTGGGCCCGAACGACCTGCCCCGGTACAAGGCCGAGTACATCGACCCGATCGCCGCGATCCAGAGCGACTCGAAGTACCGGAACCTGCGGATCATCAACGTCATCGAGATCGACTCGCTGCCGAACCTGGTGACCAACACGTCCGGTCAGGCCGGCGGCACGGTCATGTGTGACACGGTCAAGGCCAACGGCGCGTACGTGAACGGCGTCGGCTACGCCCTCGCCAAGCTGGGCGCGATCGGCAACGTCTACAACTACATCGACGCCGGGCACCACGGCTGGCTCGGTTGGGACAGCAACTTCGGCCCGACCGCCGACATCCTGAAGACCGCCGCGGTCGCCTCCGGCAGCACGGTCAACAACGTGCACGGCTTCATCACCAACACCGCGAACTACTCGGCGCTCGTGGAGCCGTACTTCAAGATCACCGACACCGTGAACGGCCAGACGGTGCGGCAGTCCAAGTGGGTCGACTGGAACTTCTACGTCGACGAGCTGTCCTTCGCCCAGGCGTTCCGTACCAAGCTGATCTCGGTCGGCTTCAACTCCAACATCGGCATGCTGATCGACACCTCCCGCAACGGCTGGGGCGGCGCCAACCGGCCCACCGGACCGGGCGCGACCACCAGCGTGGACACGTACGTCAACGGTGGTCGGATCGACCGCCGGGCCCACGCCGGCAACTGGTGCAACCAGGCCGGTGCCGGTCTCGGTGAGCGGCCCCGGGCGAACCCGGCCACGGGTATCGACGCCTACGTCTGGGTGAAGCCCCCGGGTGAGTCGGACGGCTCCAGCAAGGAGATCCCGAACAACGAGGGCAAGGGCTTCGACCGGATGTGCGACCCGACGTACGGCGGCAACGCCCGCAACGGCAACAGCCCGACCGGCGCCCTGCCGGACGCGCCGATCTCCGGTGCGTGGTTCTCGGCTCAGTTCCAGGAGCTGATGCGCAACGCGTACCCGGCTCTCTGATCGGGTAGCTCACGCGCCAACCCGCCGCCGGCAGTAGGTGAGGCACTGCCGGCGGCAGGTTTCCCGGGGTCCCCGGTCCGACCAGTACGGTCGGGCCGGGGACCCCCCTTTGTCCGCCCCGGTCAGGGCACGATGCGCTCGATCGCCGCGCGGCCCTGCTCGGCCAGGTCGCGACGGGCCTTGTCCAGGTTCTCCGGCGTGAGGTCCTGCCCGCGGGCCATCACCAGGTCCTCCGGCTCCCAGGGCTGCTCGGCCCCGGTCCGGATGTTGTCGCCGCCCGCGCCGGTGCCCGTTCCGGTGGCGCCGGTGCCGGCGGCGTACGGGTCGCCGATCAGGTCGTCGGTGTCCGGAGCGAGGTCCGCCGGCCGATCGCGGGGCTCGGTGAAGGTCGGCGTGTCACGGTCGGGCCCGCCTCCGGTCCGCAGCTGCGGGACGGTGCTGTCGTCGTCCACCGCAGCGGCCGTTTGCGGGCTCTCCTCCAGCGGTCGGCGGTCGCGATCGGTCATGGTGCTGCCTCCTGTGTCCGACACGTTGCCTGATCCCCCTCGCGTACCCCGTGCGCGAGAGCCCATGCGCGACGCCGGCGCCGTCCGTGTGGACGGCGCCGGCGCGGCGGGCATGAGGTCAGCTGTCGGGCTGCTGCTCGTTCGGGGTCGGCGCCTCGGCCGGGCGCAGCCACTGCCAGAGCAGCATGAGCAGGCCGAAGGCGAGCATCGCGAGCCCGGCCCACAGGTTGATGCGGACACCCTCGGCCTTGTCGATCTCGGCCCGGCTGTCGAAGACGCCGATCAGCGTCACGATGATCCCGTACGCCACGAAGAGGCCACCGATCACCCGACGGATGTCGAACAGTCGGGCGGCGGCGGAGCGGCGCTCCTCGGCCTGCGTCTCGTCGATCAACGGGTCCTGCGCCGGCTGGCCGTCGTTGCTCATCTGCCGACTCCTTTCTAGAAGACCGGGATGTAGAAGAGGGCGGCGAGCGCGACCGCGATCACGCCCAGCAGCACGGGGGAGCGGTACCAGACGGCGTCCCCGGCGAGCACGTCGCCCTTCAGGTCGACGCCGCCCATGCCGTAGACCAGCCCGCGCAGCTCCTCGTCGCGCTTGGGTGCGGTGAGCGGGGTGAGGATCGCGGCGACCACCGCCACGGTGACGAACGCGATGCCGGCGCCCCAGAAGCTCTCCTCCAGGTCGGAGTTGAAGTCGATCACGCCGCCCTTGTAGAGCAGGTAGGTCGCCAGCGACGCCAGCGTGCCGAGCAGCAGCGACCAGAAACCGGCCAGCGCGCTCATCCGCTTCCAGAACATGCCGATGATGAACGTGGCGAACAGCGGCGCGTTGAACAGCGAGAAGAGCGCCTGGATGTAGTTCATGATGTTGCTGAACCCGGACGCGATGAACGCCGTCCCGATGCCGATCACCACGGCGGCGACCGTCGCCCACCGACCGATGCGCAGGTAGTACTCGTCGGACCGGCCGCGGCGGACGTACGCCTGCCAGATGTCGTAGGTGAAGACGGTGTTGAAGCCGCTCACGTTGGCCGCCATGCCGGCCATGAACGACGCGAGCAGGCCGGTGACCGCCACCCCGAGCACGCCGTTGGGCAGCAGGTCCCGCATGAGCAGCGGAATGGCGTTGTTGTACTGCAGGTCGCCCTTGTCCGCGCCGAGCCCCTTCACCGTCACGAGGGCGACGAGGCCGGGGATGATCGTGACCAGGGGGATGAACAGCTTCGGGTACGCGGCGATGATCGGCGTACGCCGGGCGGCGCTCATGTTCTTCGCCGACAGCGCGCGCTGCACCTCGGCGAAGTTCGTCGTCCAGTAGCCGAACGAGAGCACGAAGCCGAGGCCGAACACGATGCCGATCCACTGCGCGCCGAGCGGGTTGTCGGTGCTGGCGGTGTCCTGCCAGGCGTGCAGACCCGCCTCGCCGAGCTTGGAGTCGCGGACCGCGTTCATCAGCCCGCTCACGCCGCCGACCTTGACCAGACCGATCACGGTGACCGGGATGAGGCCGGCCAGGATGACGAAGAACTGGAGCACCTCGTTGTAGATCGCCCCGGACAGGCCACCGATGGTGATGTACGCCAGCACGATCGCCGCGCCCACCACGATCGCGGTCCAGAGCGGCCAGCCGAGCAGCGCCTGCATGACCAGGGCCAGCGCGTAGAGGTTCACGCCGGCGATCAGCACCTGGGCGACGGCGAAGCTGAGCGCGTTCAGCAGGTGGGTCGGTCGGTTGAAGCGCAGCCGCAGGTACTCGGGCACGCTGCGGACCTTGGACCCGTAGTAGAAGGGCATCATCACGATGCCCAGGAAGACCATCGCCGGCACCGCGCCGATCCAGTAGTAGTGGACCGTCATGACGCCGTACTGGGCGCCGTTCGCCGCCATGCCGATGATCTCCAGCGCACCCAGGTTCGCGGAGACGAACGCGAGGCCGGTCACCCAGGCCGGCAGGGAGCGGCCGGAGAGGAAGAAGTCGACGCTGGTCCGGATCGCCCGCCGGGCGGCGAAGCCCACCCCGAGGACGGTGACGAAGTACAGCGCAAGGATCAGGTAGTCCAGCCCGTTCATATTGAGCCGCAGACCGCCGCCGTCCATCCCGTCACCCCTCGTCCCGACGTTGACACCGGATTCGATGCGCGCGCCCTATTACCCGCTACGCGAGGTTTCATGCCTGCACGTCCGCTCCGCTGCGTTCGCGCCCGCTCGGGTGGCTTGGCCTTCGGCGTGCGACTGGCCGGTCTCGAGCGCTCAGCCGCCACCCCTCAGGACGCCGAGGGGCGCCCCGGCCGGCAGGCCGGAGCGCCCCGTCGATCGAGTCGCCTCAGCGACCCAGTACGCGGTCCAGGAAGTCCCGGTAGTTGCGGACGGCCATCCGCAGCTGCTCGGTGTCCGCCGAGCCGGCGTCCTGCCACCCGCCCAGGGTGTTCTTCTGCGCGGCCAGTGCCGAGGCGAGAGCCTGGATGGCCTCCTCCACGAGGGCCTGCGCCTCACCGGCTGCGGCGTGCGGATCGTCGACGAAACGCAGCTGCACGTCCCGCCAGCGGTCCCGGAATCCCTGTGCGGTGTCCCCGTCGAGGAGCGTGGCCGGTTCGGCGGCGACTGTCGAACCGGCGGGCCGCGACGTCCCGGCGGATTCCAGGGAGGCGCCGGCCGCCCCGGTGGTGACCGGTTCGGCGTCGGCGTCCGGGTCGACCATCTCCGGAGACGCGCTGCCGTAGCCGGCCGCGCCCGCGGTCGCCGCGTCGGGATCGCCGGCCCAGTCGGTCAGGTCGCCGCGCCGCTCGGCCGCACCGTCCGTGCTGTCCGCGGCGACGACGGTGCGCGCGGAGGTCTCGGTGTCCGCGCGCCGGCCGTCGCCGTCCAGGTCGGCGTCCTCGTCGGTCGCCGGTGCGGCGTCCCGGTCGGTCTCCGGAACGCCGTCGCGGCGGTGCAGTTCGGCGGTGGGGTCGGCGCGCAGACCCTCCCGCTCGCCGTCCTCGGCGCCGTCGCCCGGCTGGGCGGTCCGCTCGGCCCGCGGATCCGGCTGGTCCTGCGGGTTCGGGCTCGCCAGTGCGGACGCCGCCACCGCGTCGGCCACCGTGGTGGCGCCGAAGGCGGTCGGGAGCGGCCCCGGCTCGTGGAAGCCACCCTCGTCGTCGGGCCGGTTCCGGCGGTCGGTGTCGTCGGCCCGGTCGTCGTCGGCCCACTCGTCGTCGGTCCGGTCGTCGTCGGCCCGGTCCTGGAACGCTCCCGGGTCGGTGCCGTTAGCCCGCTCGTGGTCGGTGGCCGGGTCGTGGTCAGTCGCCCGCTCGTCGTCGGTGGTCGGATCGTCGAAGGTGCCCCGGTCGTCCAGGGCGTCCTCGGGTACGTCCGAGCGGGCGGCCCGGTCGCCGGTCGGCGGCACCGGCACCGGTGCGGACCGGACAGCCTCCGGATGGTCGTTGCTCACCTGCTGCTCTTCGTGGCGCATCGGTGGCCTCCTCAGCGGCTCGTGGCGTCGTGCGGAGTGTCCGGGTGGGAACCCTGTTCGGTCGTGCGCTGACCGACCGGCTCCTCGCCGAGCAGGTCGGCGAAGAGAGCCCGGTAGTGCACGACCGCCTGGCGCAGCTCCTCGGTGCTCGCCTCGCCCCGGGAGTTGCGGAGGTGGATCTCGTGCGCGTCCCGGTAGTTGGTCAGCGTGCGGGCGTGCTCGACGGAGAGGTGGGCGATCTGGTCGGAGAAGTCCCCGGTCGGATAGCCCTGCTCCTCGATGAGCCGGGTGACCAGTTCGTCCGCGTCCCCCACGGTCTCGCCCGGCGAGTCGATGAAGCGGATCTGGAGCTCTTCCCAGGCGGCGGCGTAACGGGCCCGCGACTCCGGGCTGAGCGGGGTGAGCGTGAGCTCGGCGTGCCGGCGTTCCCGGTCGCGCAGCTCGCGCTCCGCGGCGGACCGGCTGTCCTGCTCCTGCACCACCCGGTCGTACTCCGGCCCGAACCGGCTGCGCAGCGCGCGGCGACGGCCGATCGTCCGGACGGCCACGGCGAGCGCCGCGACGATCACCAGCACGACGAGCACGATGACGATTATCTGCGTGGGCGACATGGGCTCCTCCTTCGTCACCTGGTATTCCCTCCGCGTACTGATCGCCAATCCCGATCCGAGGCACTTTCCTCACCGGTCCTGGTCGGGTGTCGCCACAATTCGAGGCGAAAATTTGACTCATTCCAGATAACGCGCTTGGGTGGGTGGTGTCCGCCGTACGCCCCGCGAGCGACCCGGCCCGGCCACCCCGGGACCGGTCAGGCCCGCCGCACCACGCATCCGGAGGAGACCGATGAGCGACCCGCAGGCCGACAGGCCGACCCTCACCACCCGCCAGGGTCACCCCGTGCACAACAACCAGCAGCAACGGACGGTCGGCTCACGCGGGCCAGCCACGCTGGAGAACTACCACTTCCTGGAGAAGATCAGCCACTTCGACCGGGAGCGCATCCCGGAGCGGGTGGTGCACGCGCGCGGCTTCGTCGCGCACGGTGAGTTCGAGGCGTACGGGACGATCGGCGACGTGCCGGCGGCCACGTACACCCGGGCCAAGCTGTTCCAGACCAGGGGCGCGAAGACCCCGGTCACCATCCGCTTCTCCACCGTCATCGGTGGCCGGGACTCCTCCGAGGCCGCCCGCGACCCGCGCGGCTTCGCGGTCAAGTTCCGCACCCAGGACGGCAACTGGGACCTGGTCGGCAACAACCTCCAGGTCTTCTTCATCCGCGACGCGATCAAGTTCCCCGACGTGATCCACTCGCTGAAGCCCGACCCGGTGACCTTCCGCCAGGAGCCGAACCGCATCTTCGACTTCATGTCCAACACGCCCGAGTCGATGCACATGCTGACCTGGCTCTTCTCCCCGTACGGCATCCCGCGGAACTACCGCACCATGCGCGGGTCCGGCGTGAACACCTACCGTTTCGTGAACGCCCAGGGCGAGGGCGTGCTGGTCAAGTTCCACTGGCTGACCCAGCAGGGCGAGCACAACCTGACCCAGGCCGAGGCGGATGCGATTCAGGCCACCGAGCTGGGCCACGCCTCGAAGGACCTGTACGAGGCGATCGAGCGCGGTGAGTACCCGCAGTGGGAGCTCAACGTGCAGATCATGAGCGACGACGAGCATCCCGAGCTGGACTTCGACCCGCTCGACGACACCAAGATCTGGCCGGAGGAGCAGTTCCCCTACCTGCCGGTCGGCATGATGACGCTCAACCGCAACATCACCGACCACCACAACGAGAACGAGCAGATCGCCTTCGGCACCGGCGTGCTGGTCGACGGGATCGACTTCTCCGACGACAAGATGCTCGTCGGGCGCACCTTCTCCTACTCGGACACCCAGCGCTACCGGGTCGGCCCGAACTATCTCCAACTCCCGGTGAACCGGCCGCGCGAGGACGTCCAGGTCAGCACCAACCAGGGCGGCGGCCAGATGTCGTACGGGGTGGACAACCGTGGTGGCAACCCGCACATCAACTTCGAGCCGTCCTCGGTGGCCGGTCTCCAGGAGGCCGACGAGTCCTACCGGGAGTACCGGCCCTTCGTCTCGGGGCACGTCATGAAGGCCCCGATCGAGCGGCAGGACAACTACGCGCAGGCCGGCCGGCGCTTCCGCGAGATGACGGACGCCGAGCGCGACGACCTGGTGCACAACCTGACCACGCTGCTGGCCCAGTGTGACAAGCACATCCAGGAGAAGATGGTCTGGCACTTCAGCCAGTGCGACGCGAGCTACGGCCGCCGCGTCGCCGAAGGGCTCGGCATCGCCGACCACGTCTGATCCGTACCGCGCCGGCACGAGCGCCCCACCCGTCACCGGTGGGGCGCTCGTCGTGCCGGGGCGCAGGCGCATTCCGCAGCGTCGATGTCGGCGCGACAGGCGGTAGTGCAACCGGGCGCGATTACGTATCCTGCCCAAGGCGCCCGCGCCGGTGCCCGGCCTGACGGCCGGGTGCGCGACCGGCGAGCGCGTTGCCCGGCGGTGCCGGCGCCCCTCCTGCCACCCCTGTACGGGCGAGGTCTGATGAGAACCCGCGACTGGCCGATCCGCTCGAAGCTGACCGCGTTGGTCGTCGCCCCGGTGACCGCGCTCCTCGCGCTGTGGATCTTCGCGACGACGTTGACGTTCGGCCCCGCCCTGAACCTGCTCTCCGCGCGCACTTTGCTGTACGACCTGGGCCGCCCCGGCGAGGTGGTCGTCACCGAGCTGCAACGCGAGCGTCGACTGTCGGTGGTGCAGCTCGCCGGCACCACCGAGCTGCCCGCCCTGGCCGAGCAGCGCCAGCGTACGGATCGGGCGGTCGCCGAGCTGCGTCGCCGGGTCGACGGGGAGGAGTTGCGCGACGCCGCCGACGATTTGTTGGAGGACCGGGTCGACCGGCTGGTCACCGCCCTGGCGGCGTTGCCGACCGGACGGGACTTCATCGACGACGGCATGATGGACCGCGCCGGGGCCCTCGGCCTCTACAGCGGCATGGTCTCGGCAGCCTTCCAGGCGTTCTCCGCGATGGCGAATCTGAACGATCCGGCCATCAACCGACAGGCGCTGGCCCTCACCACGCTGGGCCGTTCCCGGGAGCTGCTCGGCCAGACCGACGCCATGCTGGCCGGTGTGCTGACCGCCGGGAAGTTCGCCGAGGGGGAGCACGCCCTGCTCGTGCAGGCCATCGGCAACCAGCGGTGGCTCACTGAGAGCGCGGTGGCCGACCTGCCCGAGGCCGGGCGCACCGCGTACCAGCGACTGACCGAGAGCCCGGCGTTCACCAGCCTGCGCGCGATGCAGGACGCGTTGATCGGGGCCAACGGGTCCGGTCGGCCACCGGTGGACGCGGCGTCGTGGCAGACCAGCCACGACGAGGTACAGCAGCAGTTGCGCGACTTCGAGCTGGCCGAGGCCGACGGGCTCACCGACCGTTCGGTGCCGATGGCCGTCGGGATCCTGGTCCGGCTGGCCGCCGCCGGTGTGCTCGGGCTCGCCGCCGTGGTGGTCTCGGTGCTGGTGGCACTGCGGGTCGGCCGCACGTTGGTCCGGCGACTCAGCGGGGTCCGTACCGCCGCCCTGGAGCTGGCCGAGCACCGGCTGCCGGACGTGGTGACCCGACTGCGCCGCGGCGAGCAGGTCGACGTCGCCCGGGAGGCGCCACCCCTGGAGTACGGCAACGACGAGATCGGCGAGGTCGGGCGGGCCTTCACCGAGGTGCAGCGCACCGCCGTCCAGGCCGCCGTGGACGAGGTCACCCTGCGCCGAGGGCTCAACGAGGTGTTCCTCAACATCGCCCGGCGCAGCCAGGGCCTGGTGCACCGGCAGCTGCACCTGCTGGACCGGATGGAGCGTCGCGCCGAGGACCCGGACGAGCTGGCCCAACTGTTCCAGGTGGACCACCTGGCCACCCGGCTCCGCCGGCACGCCGAGGACCTGGTCATTCTCGCCGGTTCCGCGCCGGGCCGAGGGTGGCGCAACCCGGTCGCGATGGTCGACCTGGTGCGCGGGGCGATCAGCGAGGTCGAGGCGTACGACCGGGTGGACATCACCAGCGTGCAGCCCGTCGGCGTGCTGGGTCGGGCGGTCGGCGACATCATCCACCTGCTCGCCGAGCTGGTCGAGAACGCCACCGCCTTCTCCCCGCCGGACACCCGGGTGACCATCAGCGGGGAGCAGGTCGCCAACGGGTACGTCCTGGAGGTCACCGACCAGGGGCTGGGGATGTCCGCCGCCGCGCTGGAGAGCGCCGACACCCGGCTGGCCAGCTCGCCCGAGTTCGACCCGGCGCAGAGTGCCCGACTCGGCCTGTTCGTGGTGGCCCGGCTGGCGGCCCGGCACGCCGTCCGCGTACGGCTGCGGCCCTCCGAGGCGGGCGGCGTCACCGCCGTGGTGCTGGTCCCCACCGACCTGGTCACCACCGAGCCGCCGGCCGGCCCCGACCCGGCCACGCTGGCCGCCACCGCGGGCGACCGGCGTCTGGCCCGACCTGTGCGCCGAGGCGCGGTGCCCCGGCCCCGCGCCGGCCGTACCAGCCCAGCCGTGGCCGCGACCGCCACCGATGACCTGCCCACTCTCGCCCTACCCACGGGCCCGACGCCCGACCGCCCGTCCGCCGACGGACCGGGCGCCGGTGGGGCGGGCGCGGACGCGCCGGGCGCCAACGGCGAGTCGTCCTCCGACGGGACGACTGACGACCTGGAGGGGCTGCCCCGCCGGGTGCGACGGCGTACCCCCACCGCCCTGCCCCGGTCCACCGTCACCGACGCGCCGACGCCACGTTCGCCGGAGGAGGTACGCCGGGTGATGGCGGCTCTCCAGGCCGGCACCGCACGCGGCCGGGCCACCGTCGTCGCCCCGGGCTCGGCCGCTCGGCGCGGTGCGCCCGGCACGACCGCTCCGGCGAACCGCGCGGGCACGACTCCGGCTGTGGCAGGCCCAGCTGTGGCAGGCCCGGCTGTGGCAGGCCCGGCTCCGGCGCCTCCGACGGCCTCCGAACCTCCGACCGCGACTGAGAGGGACGCCTAGTGCGGCAAACGACGAAGCAGAGCGCCAGCCTCGACTGGTTGCTCGACGAGTTGGTGCAACGGGTACCGGCCGCCCGGGAGGCGGTGGTGCTCTCCGCCGACGGGCTGCTGCTCGGCGCCTCGGCCGAGCTGGAGCGCTCCGACGCCGAGCACCTCTGCGCGCTCGCCGCCGGCTTCTCCAGCCTGGCCCGGGGCGCGAGCCGGCACGTGGACGGCGGTCCGGTCCGGCAGACGGTGGTGGAGATGGAGTCGGCGTACCTCTTCGTCACCGCTGCCGGGCAGGGTGCCTGCCTGGCCGTGGTGAGCGACGCCGACGCGGACATCGGCCTGGTCGCGTACGAGATGGCGATGCTGGTCATTCGCGTGGGGGAGAACCTCACCGCCGCCGCCCGACCGGTGACGGATGCCGGTGATGCGGGCTGAGCCGCCCGGCCCCCAGCACGAGTGGCTGGACGGCGACGCGGGCCCGGTGGTCCGCCCGTACACGCTCACCGGCGGCCGGGTGCGCTCGGCCGCCGACGGGTTCGACCTGGTCGCGTTCGTGCTGGCCGGCTCGGACCTCGACCTGGCGGCTCACCCGCAGCTGCCGCCGGAGCACCGGCGGCTGATCACGTTGGCAGGTCGCCCGGTGTCGGTGGCCGAGCTGGCGGCCGAGCTGGACCTCGCGGTCGGCGTGATCCGGGTGCTGCTCGGTGACCTCCTCGCTCAGGGGCTGGTCGCGGTGCACGAGCCGCCGGCCGGCAGCGACCTTCCCGACGACGACATCCTCAAGGCGGTGGTCAGTGGACTCCGTGCGCTATGACCAGGCGGGCACCTCGGTCACCGTCCCGCTGGCACTGAAGATCCTCATCGCCGGGGGCTTCGGTGCCGGCAAGACGACGCTGGTGAGCGCGTTGAGCGAGGTTCGACCGTTGCAGACCGAGGAGGTGCTGACCGACGCCGGCGTGGGCACCGACGATATCTCCGGGGTGGAGGGCAAGTCGACCACCACGGTGGCGATGGACTTCGGCCGGATCACCATCAACGACGACCTTCAGGTGTACCTGTTCGGCACCCCCGGCCAGGACCGGTTCTGGTTCCTCTGGGACGAGTTGGCCTTCGGCGCCCTCGGCGCGGTGGTGCTCGCCGACACGCGGCGGCTGGCCGACTGCTTCCCCTCGATCGACTACTTCGAGCAGCGTGGCATCCCGTTCGTGGTGGGCGTGAACTGCTTCGAGGACACCCGTCGGTTCGACCTGGAGACCGTACGCCGGGCGCTCGACCTGGATCCGGACGTGCCGATGGTGCTCTGCGACGCCCGGGACCGGCAGTCCGGCAAGCTGGTGTTGATCTCCCTGGTCGAGCACGTGGCCCGGCAGCGCGGTGAGCCGGTGCCGGCCGCCTGACCCGGCCCCGCCGCGCGGGCGGGCGGCCTGGCGTCGGCCCGCCGACGCGGAATCGGCGGGCCGATCCGGTCCTCGGAAAGCCGGTTAGCGGGTCGGCTTCGTGGGCAGCTCTGGTTGGATCTACTCCAGGATGCCGGCAAAGGGGTGCAGCGTGACTGGTCAGGGCGAGATCGTCCACATCGGGGGTTACACCGCGCAGAGCGGAGGGCGGGGCAGCGGCATCGTCGCCGCCCATCGGGACCCGGCCACCGGGACGCTGACCCCCCTCGGCACGGTGGCGGTCACGCCGTCACCGTCGTTCCTCGTGCGGCACCCCACCCGTCCGGTGCTCTATGCGGTGAACGAGCTGACCGACGGGGAGGTCAGCGCCTGGCAGGTCGGGCCGGACGGCGCGCTGGACGCGCTCGGCAGTCGGTCGACCGGCGGCGCCGAGCCCTGTCACCTGGCGGTGCTGCCCGACGGTGACCACCTGGTGGCGGCCAACTACGGCGGCGGCAGCGTCGCGGTCTTCCCACTCGACGCGCAGGGCGTGCCCGGCGAGCGCACCGATCTGGTGGTGCACGAGGGGCACGGCCCCGACCCGGAACGCCAGGACCGGGCGCACGCCCACATGGTCTCCCCGGGCCGGGGCCGGGGGCCGCTGCTCGCGGTGGACCTCGGCACCGACTCGGTCTACCGATACGACCTGGACGGCGCGAGCGGGCGGCTGGTGCCGCGCGGTCCGCGGATGCGGACGGTGCCCGGCACCGGGCCCCGGCACCTGGCCCGCCATCCCGACGGCCGGCGCTGCTATCTGGTCGGCGAGCTGGACGCCTCGGTCACCGCGTACGAGGTGACCGACGACGGGGCACTGCACCAGCGTGGCCGGGTCGAGGCGAGTGAGCGAGCGGGCCACGTCCAGCCGTCGGAGGTCGCGG
This sequence comes from Micromonospora sp. NPDC005194, assembly GCF_040608335.1. Lineage (NCBI taxonomy): Bacteria > Bacillati > Actinomycetota > Actinomycetes > Micromonosporales > Micromonosporaceae > Micromonospora > Micromonospora sp. NPDC005194. Next base: position 49,541 of record NZ_JBEXIA010000013.1, read on the forward strand.
TCGACCCGGACGGCCGTTTCCTCTACGTCGCCAACCGCGGGGTCGGCACCATCGCTGTCTTCGACCTGGCCGGTGAGCTGCCCGATCTGGTGGCCGAAGTGGACACCGGCGGTGAGTGGCCGCGACACTTCGCCCTCATCGGGGAGCACCTGTACGTGGCCGACGAGCGGGCGGACATGGTGCGGGCCTTCCGGCGGGACGCGAGCACCGGCATCCCGGCCCCGGTCGGCGAGCCCGTCCCGGTGGCGAGCCCGACCTGCGTGCTGCCGTGAGTCGGTCGGCGGCGGGACCGGACGTGAGAGGAAAACCGGTTTGGCAACGCCGTGGGGCCGCCTCGTCACACTCTGTTGCTAATTGGTGATCAACTGTTTCTCCTGCGTAACTTTAGTCCGAACGGATGTGGCAGAGACGGCACCTAATACGCAAGATGGTCAGCGTGTCAGCAGGCCGCCATCGCATGCGTACAAAACTTCATCTAGCAGCCGCCGCCGCGACGGCGACGGTTCTCGTCGTCACCACCGGCGTCTGGTTCGGCTATAAGGAGCTGGTCCAGCCCAGCTGTTCGGGAGAGATCCGACTCGCCGTGGCGGTCGCCTCCGAGCTGGCGCCCGCCGTGGACGCCGCCGCGTCCCAGTGGGTCAAGGACGGCGCCGCGGTCGGCCCCACCTGCATCCGGGTGGACGTCTCGGCGTCCGACCCGGTCGACGTGGCCGCCGTGGTGGCCGCGAAGCACGGTGCCGTGCTGGCCGGCGTCGGCCAGGCCAGCGGCACGGCGGTCACTCCGGACGTCTGGGTACCGGACTCCTCGACCTGGCTGCTGCGACTGAAGAAGGACGCCACGGCGTTCGCGCCGACCAACGGCGCCTCCATCGCGCGCAGCCCCGTCGTCGTGGCGATGCCCGAGCCGGTGGCCACGCGGCTGGGCTGGCCCAACGCCAAGTTCACCTGGGCCGATCTGCTCAAGCAGGTCAACAGCAGCAAGCCGCTGCGTACCGGCATCGTCGAGCCGACCCGGGACGCGGCCGGCCTGTCCGGCCTGCTCTCGCTGACCACGGCCGCCAGCGGTGCCGGCGGGGACGCCCAGCGCAACACCGTCGGCGCGCTGCGGGCGCTGGCCACGGGTCGCTCCTCGCTCCGCAACGACCTGCTGGCCCGCTTCCCGACCGCCACGGACCCGACGTCCATCGCGAGCGCGCTCGGTGCGGCGGCGCTCTCCGAAGAAGACGTGATCGCCTACAACAGCAAGAAGCCCCCGGTGCCGCTCGCCGCGCTCTACATGGAGCCGGCCCCGATGCCGCTGGACTATCCGTACGCGGTGCTGCCCGGCATCGAGCCGACCAAGGCGGCGGCGGCAAAGGTGCTGTTCGAGCTGCTCACCGCCCCGAAGTTCCGCGACCGGCTGGCGGCGCAGTCGCTGCGCGGTCCGGACGGCAACTGGGGTGCCGGCTTCAACGCGCCGCAGGGCGCCCCGAGCCCGGCCGGCGGCGCGTCGACCGCCCCGGCGGCCGGCGGCACCGCGGCGGGCGGCCTGGACCCGGCCGCGATACAGCGTGTCGTCTCCAGCTGGTCGATCGCCACCCAGTCGGGTCGGATGCTCGCCGTCATCGACGTCTCCGGCTCGATGAAGGACCTGGTGCCCAGCGCAAACAACCGCAGCCGGGAGGAGGTCACCGTGGACGCGGCCCGCCGCGGCCTGGGACTCTTCGACGACTCCTGGTCCATCGGCCTGTGGACCTTCTCCACCAAGCTGGTCGGCAACCGGGACTACCGGCAACTGGTCCCGATCGGGCCGCTCTCCGGCCAGCGGGCGCAGTTGGAGGGGGCACTCGCCACCATCAAGCCGTCCAGCGGTGACACCGGCCTCTACGACACCATGCTGGCCGCGTACCAGGCGGTGCAGGAGGACTGGCAGCCCGGCCGGGTCAACTCCATCGTGCTGTTCACCGACGGCAAGAACGAGGACGACAACGGCCTCAGCCAGGGGCAACTGCTCGCCAAGCTCAAGCAGGTCGCGGACCCGGAGCGGCCCGTGCAGGTCATCATGATCGGTATCGGCGAGGGCGTCAGCAAGACCGAGTTGGAGTCGATCACCAAGGTGACCGGTGGCGACGTCTTCGTCACCAAGGACCCGAACGAGATCGGCAGCATCTTCCTCACCGCCATCGCGCGCCGCCCCCCGGCGCCGCGCTGACCGGCCGCACAGCAGGAGAAACCCGCCGTACCGCGTCAGCGGTACGGCGGGTTCCTTTTATGGCCGCAGGGTTGAAGAAAAGTGACGGCAATACGTCGGAAGCAATCGGCAGTCATAGTTATCAAGGCAGGATGTCGACGTGTCCCGGCATCGTCCGTCCGCCTCCGGTCCGACTCGTCGGCCGGGGCCGTCCTGAGCAGAGTGGGAGGGCCGGTGACCGCGGCGACACTGTTGACCCCCGCCAGCACCTCGGCGACGCCGGAGGGCCCGCCGGGCGGGCTGGTGGCCCGCGCCGACGAACGGTCCTACGTCCGGGTCCTGGTCGTGCTGGACACCACAATCCTCATCATCGCGCTGCTCGTCGGGTACGTCGGCCGGTTCGGGGACGAGGAGCCGGTCGGCTCCAAGATTCCGTACGTGCTGGTGGCGCCGGGGTTGGTCCTGGCCTGGCTGATCTCCCTCAAGGCGCTCGGTTGCTACGACGACCGGGTCGTCGGCTACGGGGCGGACGAGTACCGGCGGGTCAGCTCGGCGAGCCTGCGGTTGGCCGGCGCGATCGCCATCGCCGGCTACATCGCCGACGTCGGCGTCTCCCGTGGTTTCCTCGGCATCTCGTTCGCGGTCGGCACGGTCGGGCTGGAGGTGACCCGGTTCGTCGCGCGCAAACGCCTGCACCGGGCCCGCTCGAAGGGCACCGGCTGGTCCCGCAAGGTGCTCGTGGTCGGCGACACCGCACACGTCCTGGAGTTGGTGCACACCCTGCGCCGGGAGCCGTACGCCGGCTATCAGGTGGTCGGCGCGTGCATCCCCGACGCGCTGCTCGCGCCGGTCGCCCAGCGGCTCGGTGACGTGCCGGTGGTGGGATCGTTCCGGGGCATCCCGGAGGCCGCCACCGCGATCGGCGCGGACACGGTCGCGGTGACCGCCTCCGGTGAGCTGACGGCGGCCCGACTGCGTCGGCTCGGCTGGCAGCTGGAGGGGACCGGCGTCGACCTCGTCGTGGCGCCCGCGCTGACCGATGTGGCCGGCCCACGGATCCACACCCGTCCGGTCGCCGGGCTGCCCCTGATCCACGTCGAGGCGCCCGAGTTCCGTGGTGCGCGCAAGCTGGTCAAGGGGTTCGTCGACCGGTCGGCGTCCTCGCTGGCGTTGGCGCTGCTGCTGCCGCTGATCGCGGTCATCGCGTTGGCCATCAAACTGGACAGCCGGGGGCCGGTGCTCTTCCGGCAGGTCCGGGTGGGTCGGGGCGGCCAGGAGTTCGGCGTGTTCAAGTTCCGGACGATGGTGGTCAACGCCGACGCGCTGCTCACCGAGCTGGCGACCCGCAACGAGACCGACGGCCTGATGTTCAAGATGCGCGACGACCCTCGGGTGACCCGGGTCGGCCGGCTGCTGCGCAAGTGGTCGCTGGACGAGCTGCCGCAGCTGGTCAACGTGCTGCTGGGCCAGATGAGCCTGGTCGGGCCGCGTCCGCCGCTGCCCTCGGAGGTGGCCCGCTACGACGGTGACGTGGCCCGGCGGCTGCTGGTGAAGCCCGGCATGACCGGGCTGTGGCAGGTCAGCGGCCGATCCGACCTGAGTTGGGAGGACGGCATCCGACTCGATCTCTACTACGTGGAGAACTGGTCGCTCGCCGCCGACCTCACCATCCTCTGGAAGACCGCCGGCGCGGTGCTGAACAGCCGCGGCGCGTACTGACCGCCGCCGCTCACGCCTGCGGGCCGGTCCAGTCCAGGCAGACCACCACGGCATCGTCGACGAGGTCGCCGGCCACGAACGCGCGCAGGTCACCGATCAGCGACCGCACGGCGTCCAGTGGCTCCATCGGGCCCGTCCGGCGCAGGAACCGGTCCAGTGCCGTCTCGCCGTAGCGCACGTTCTTCCCGGTGGCCTCCACCACGCCGTCGCTGACCACGAAGAGCCGGTCGCCGCGTTCCAGCGTGAACGTCTGCTCGTGGTAGTCGGTCGCCTCGAACATGCCGAGCGGGAACTGCGCCTCCAGCGGCTGCTCGGTGACCTCTCCGCCCCGCAGCAGGACGAGCCGTGGCGAGCCGGCGTCCACCACGCTCATCGTCCCGGAGCGCAGGTCCAAATCCATCAACAGCACGGAGAGGTGCCGCTTGCCGCGGTACTCGTCGTAGATGGCCTGGTCGGCGAGGGCGGCCTGATCACCCAGGCCGAGGCCGGCCCGGCGGGCGTTGCGCAGCGCGTGGGTGGCCAGCGACGTGAGCAGGGACGCCGCGACGCCCTCACCGGTCCCGTTGACCGTGGAGAGCCAGAGCCGCTGCCCGTCGTCGGCCCAGTCGAAGCTGTCCCCCCGCACGGCGTACGCCGGCTCCAGCTGCCCGGCCAGGCTGAACGAGGGTCGGATCCGGCTGCGGCCGGGGAGCAGGTCCCACTGCATCTCCGCGGCCAGGGTGAGCCGCTGGCTGCGCCGCGCGACGCGGTAGACGTCGGTGCCGGCGGAGACGGCCGCCAGCTCGTGCGCGAGCGCGGTGGCGACGTCGGCCAGCTCGCCGAGCACTGCCGGGTCGTCGGCCACCGGCGCGAGACGCAGGACGCCCCGCCGTTCGCCGCGCATGCTGACCGGCACCCAGGCGGTGCCGTCGACCAGCAGGGGCACCTGGTGGTCGAAGGCCCGCCAGGCGGGGTGTCCGGCGTCCCGGATGGAGTCACCCTCGGTGAGTGGCAACAGCTCCGAGAGGCGGTAGTCGACCTGGTACAGCTCCGCTTCGGTGATCCCGTACGCCTCTTCGAAGATCTTCCCGATGCTGCCCACGAGAAGGTCGGCGGGTGTCTCGTTCAGGGTACGACGTGCCCGATTGACCGGTTTACTCATCAGGCCTCCTTGATCAAAGCTCGACTACCAGTGGCTTCGGAGTAGTCTCGGGCCACCATGGCCGAAGAACACGGTCCACCGGACCCTGCGACGAGTATGGCTGCCGCGTTGGACGCGGCGGCGGGAGCCCTGCTGGGCGTATGGGATTCCGCCCGCGAGGCGACCCCCAGCCGGGTCTCCGGAGCCCAACTACGGGCTGTGATGGTGGTCGAGCAGCACGACGGGATCAACCTACGCCGGCTCGCCACCCGCCTGGACATGTTGCTCAGTTCCGCCAGCCGACTCTGCGACCGGTTGGTCGCGGCCGGCATGCTGGAGCGCGAGCCCGGTCGCTTCGACCGGCGGGAGATCTCCCTGCACCTCACCCCGGAGGCCCGTCGGCTCCTCGCGGAGCTGCGCGCCGACCGGCAGAAGCGAATTGCCACAGTGCTGGCGGCGATGACTCCGGCGGGCCGTACCGCCCTGGTGAGCGGGATGCGGGAGTTCGACGAGGCCGCCCGCCGGCAGCAGGCGCGAAGCGGCTCGGCGCCGGATGACGGGGACCGGCCGCCTGGGCGAGACGACTGGCCGGACGACGCGGACCCGCGGGATCCGGACCGGCCCACCGGGCCGGCGAGGGCCTCGTCGAAGCGCCCGGAGCGGTCGACCCGAACGGTGTGGCAGACCGGCCCCGAGCGGGCGGTGGGCATGCCGCGCGAATGGCCCACCGGTGAGCCGCCGGTGGCCCGGACCGCCTGACTCAGGCCGGCGCCGACGCGCACACCGCCAGCACGGCGATGTCGTCGTGAGCCTGGCCGCCCAGCCACTCGTCCACCACCTGCAGCAGCCTGTCGACCAGCGCGGCCGGAGGCAGCCCGGCCGCTGCGGCCAGTGCGGCGCGCAGCCGGTGCGCGCCGAACTTTTCGGCGTGGACCGGGCCGCCGTTCGCCTCGGTCACCCCGTCGGTGTACGCGAGGAGCAGGTCGCCCGGGTCGAGGTGCACCCGGGCGTCGGCGAACCGGGCGTCGGCCAGTGCGCCGACCGGCATCCCGCCGACCGGAACCGGGACGACCGAACCGGCGGCGGTGACCAGCAGCGGCGCGGGGTGCCCGCCGCCGGCGATCCGGATGTTCACCCCCGCCGCCCCGCGCTCCAGTGACCCGAGCAGCAGGGTGGTGAGCTGGCTGCGCCGTGCGGCGTCGGGCGCGTCGAACAGGGTGCGGTTGAGCAGGTGGATCAGCTCCAGCGGTCGCTGCCGCCGGGCACGGTCGGCAGCTCCGGCGGGAGCAGGCTGGTCTGCAACACCCGGGCCAGGTGGGCCTGCTCGCCGTACAGCTCGGCGGCGGCCAGCGCCGCGCCGGCCCGCGCGGCGAACTCGCGGGCCAACTCGACGTCGCGTGGGTCGAAGCCGGCCCGGCCGGCACGGCGGACCAACAGCAGTGCACCGGCTGACCCCCCGGGACCGGGCATCGGGCTGACCAGCAGCGCGCCCGGCCGGCCGAACCCGGGTGGGAGCACGGCGCTCAGGTCCGCGGCCTCGGCGTCCCGCCAGCGGCTCGGCTCGGTGGGTACGCCGTCGACCGCCCCGCAGGTGCCGGCCGTGGTGCTCGGCGTCGAAGCTCTCGGTGCCGTCCCGCACGGCCCGGACCGGTGCCGCCACCGGGCACTCGGACAGCTCGACGTCCGCGACGATCTCCGGGAGCAGCTGGGCTGCCCGGGCGTTGACGAGGGTGACCCGGCCGGTCTCGTCGGTCGTCAGCACGGCCTCGGCGAGCCCGTCGAGCAGCTCGCGGGCCAGTGGCGAGTCGGCCGGCAGCGCACCGCCGCCGCGTTGGCGGGTCGGTGGTCGCGACGCCTGCCAGTCGCCGCCGACCGGACCTGCGATGCCGCCCCGTCGGGTCGTGGTCACCGCCCGACGCTGCCGGGCGTCCGACGACCTGTACGCATGCTGCTCCTGCGCTCCTCGCCTGCCGATAGTTGCTCGACGGCAAGCGTACCGAGCCGCACCGACGCACGCCCGGAGCGCGTCAGCCGGAGCGGTTCAGCCAGCCTGCGGGGCGGGCGACGATCCGCCGTACCACCGAGCCGGCCGCGCCCACGGCGGCGGCCTCCGGACCGAGGGTCGAGGGCCGGACCGTGACCGGTGACCAGGCGGCGGTGAGCACCCGGGCCGCGATCTCGGCGAGCACCGGCGGGCACAGCCAGGGCGCCAGCGGGGCGTACCCGCCGCCGAGCACCACGGTGTCCAGGTCCAGCAGGTTGACCACGCCGGCCACCGCCACCCCGAGTGCCGTACCGGCGTCGTGCAGCGCCCGTAGCGCGTCCGGGTCACCGGCCTCGGCCAGCTCGGCCAGTCGCGCCGTCGCGGTGTCCGCGGGAAGCTCCGCCCGTACCAGCCCGGCGCCGGCCACGATCGCCTCCTGACCGGCGTACTGCTCCAGGCAACCCTGCCCTCCGCAGCGGCACGGACGGCCCTCGGGGTGGACCGGGAGGTGGCCGATCTCGCCGCTCCAGCCGCGTACGCCGCGGAACAGCGCGCCGTCCAGGACGATCCCCGCGCCGATGCCGACCTCGCCGGAGATGTGCAGGAAGCTCGCCGGGCCGGGCGGCCGGGAGTGCAGCTCGCCGAGCGCCGCGAGGTTGGCCTCGTTGTCCACCACCAGGGCCGGGATGCCGGGCACCTGTTCGGTCAGGGGCGGGTGCCTGCTGAGCAGTTCGGGCACCGCGACGTCCCGCCAGCCGAGGTTCGGCGCGAGCCGGACCAGGCCGGCGTCGTCCACCAGGCCGGGTACGGCGAGCGCGGCTCCGGCCAGGGTGAGGCCCTGCCGGGCCGCGTCGGCGCGGGCCTGCCGGGCCAGGTCGACGAGGCGGGCCAGCGCGTCGGCGGGGGCGACCGGGCGCAGGTCGGCCCGGTGCACGGTGCGGTGCCGGACCTGGCCGGCGAGATCGACGACGCACACCGTCAGGTAGTCGACGTTGACCTCCAGGCCGAGCCCGGCCGGGCCCTGGTCGGCCAGGACCAGCCCCCGGGCCGGGCGGCCGGCGCCCGCCCGGGGCGCCGGGTCGGCCTCGCTGACCAGTTGGCCCGCGAGCAGGTCCTCGACCACCGCCGAGACGGTGGCGCGGGTCAGGCCGGTGGCGGTTGCCAGGTCGGCCCGGGACGGGGGACGCTCGGCGGCGGCGATCCGGCCGAGAACCAGGGCGAGGTTGAGCTCGCGGAGGCTGCCCTGACGGGCTGCGCCGGCCGGGGCGTGGGTGGGGCTCACCCCTTGACAGTGCCATAGGGCGGGCAAATAATTCAATCGCTGAACAAATACCTGACACCACCACCCCGGAGGTTGCTCATGGCACCCCGTCCCACCCCCGCCGACAAGTTCTCCTTCGGGCTCTGGACCGTGGGCTGGCAGGCCCGCGACCCGTTCGGCGACGCGACCCGTCCCGAGCTGGACGCCGTCGAGGCGGTGCACCGGCTCGCCGAGCTGGGCGCGTACGGCATCACCTTCCACGACGACGACCTGATCCCGTTCGGGGCCGACGCCGCCACCCGCGACCAGCGCATCGCGCGGTTCCGCAAGGCGCTCGACGAGACCGGCCTCGTGGTGCCGATGGTCACCACCAACCTCTTCACCCACCCGATCTTCAAGGACGGCGGCTTCACCAGCAACGACCGCGACGTCCGCCGGTTCGCGCTGCGCAAGGTGCTGCGCCAGGTCGACCTGGCCGCCGAGCTGGGCGCCATCACCTTCGTGATGTGGGGTGGTCGCGAGGGCTCCGAGTACGACGTCGCCAAGGACGTCCGCGCCGCCCTGGACCGTTACCGCGAGGCGGTGGACCTGCTCACCCAGTACGTCATCGACAAGGGCTACACCATGCGGTTCGCCCTGGAGCCCAAGCCCAACGAGCCGCGCGGCGACATCCTGCTGCCCACCATCGGGCACGCGCTCGGCTTCATCTCCCAGCTGGCCCACCCGGAGATGGTCGGTCTCAACCCGGAGGTCGGCCACGAGCAGATGGCCGGGCTCAACTACGCCCACGGCATCGCCCAGGCGCTCTGGCAGGGCAAGCTGTTCCACCTGGACCTCAACGGCCAGCGCGGCATCAAGTACGACCAGGACCTGGTCTTCGGCCACGGTGACCTGATGAACGCGTTCGCCCTGGTGGACCTTTTGGAGAACGGCAGCCCGAACGGCGGGCCGATTTACGACGGCCCCCGGCACTTCGACTACAAGCCCTCCCGCACCGAGGACATGGACGGTGTCTGGGCCTCCGCGGCGGCCAACATGAGCACCTACCTGCTGCTCAAGGAGCGGGCCGCGGCGTTCCGCGCCGACCCCGAGGTCGTCGAGGCGCTCGCCGCCAGCAAGGTCGACGAGCTGAACACGCCGACGCTCGGCGACGGTGAGGGCTACGAGGAGTTCCTGGCCGACCGGTCCGCGTTCGAGGACGTCGACGTGGACGCGGTGGCCGCGCGGGGCTTCGCCTTCGTCCAGCTCAACCAGCTCGCCGTCGAGCACCTGCTCGGCGCTCGCTGAGGCCCCGCCATGCCGTTGGTCGCGGGCGTTGACTCGTCCACCCAGTCCTGCAAGGTGGTCATCCGGGACGCGGAGACCGGCGCCCTGCTCCGGCAGGGCCGGGCACCGCACCCGGACGGCACCGAGGTCGACCCGGAAGCCTGGTGGCAGGCGCTGCGCAGCGCCGCCGACGAGGCCGGCGGGCTGGCCGACGTCGCGGCGGTCTCCGTCGCCGGCCAGCAGCACGGCATGGTCTGCCTCGACGAGGCGGGCCGGGTGGTGCGCCCGGCCCTGCTGTGGAACGACACCCGCTCCGCCGACGCCGCCGCCGACCTCATCGAGGAGGCCGGCGGCGGCTCGGAAGGGCGGCGGTTCTGGGCCGAGGCCACCGGCAGCGTGCCGGTGGCGAGCTTCACCATCACCAAGCTGCGCTGGCTGGCCCGGCACGAGCCGGATCTGGCCGCACGGGTGGCGGCCGTCTGCCTGCCGCACGACTGGCTGACCTGGCGGCTGGCCGGTGCGCCGGGGCTGGCGGGGCTGCGGACCGACCGGGGTGACGCCAGCGGCACCGGCTACTGGTCCCCGTCCACCGGTTCCTACCGTCCGGACCTGCTGGAACGGGCCTTCGGTCGGCAGCTCGTGGTGCCCGAGGTGCTGGGCCCGGCCGAGTCGGCCGGCACGCTGGCCGACGAGCTGGGTGGGGGCGGCGCGCTGCTCGGCGCGGGCACCGGCGACAACGCCGCCGCCGCGTTCGGCGTCGGCGCCGGTCCCGGTGACGTGGTCGTCTCGATCGGCACCTCCGGCACGGTGTTCAGCGTGGCCGACGTGCCGGCCGCCGACGAGAGCGGCGCGGTGGCCGGCTTCGCCGACGCGTCGGGCCGCTTCCTGCCGCTGGTCTGCACGCTCAACGCCGCCCGGGTGCTGGACGCCGCCGCCACGATGCTGGGCGTCGACCTGGACGAGCTGGCCGAGCTGGCGCTCTCCGCGCCGGCCGGCGCGGACGGGCTGGTCATGGTGCCCTACCTGGAGGGTGAGCGGACGCCCAACCGTCCGCTGGCCACCGGCGCGGTGCACGGGCTGACCCTGCGCACGTCGACCCCCGCGCACCTGGCCCGGGCCGCCGTGGAGGGCATGCTCTGCGCGCTCGCCGACGGCCTGGACGCGCTTACCGCGCAGGGCGCCACCGTCCGCCGGGTCATCCTCGTCGGCGGCGGGGCACGCTCGGCCGCGGTCCGCCGGATCGCACCGCAGGTCTTCGGCTGCCCGGTGGTCGTTCCGCCCGCCGGGGAGTACGTCGCCGACGGCGCCGCCCGCCAGGCCGCCTGGGTCGCCCTCGGCGGTCCGACCCCGCCGCAGTGGGAGGTCAAGGGCACCGAGGAGTACGCGGCGGAGCCCGTCCCCGCCGTCCGTGACCAGTACGCCGCCGCCCGCGGGTTGGTCCTCGACCGCCGCTGACCGTCGGAGTCGACGCGGGTGGGAGCCGACCGGCACCCACCCGCGTCGCGACTTGCGTACCGGAGTCTGGTTGGCTGCCCGTCATGAGCGTGACCAGTGGCGGGCCCGGCCAGCGCCGGAGTGGCCGGGGCGGCGGCCGGGCGCACCGGCTGTACAGCGTCGTGGTGTTCGTGCTGCTCGCCTCGCTCGACAACGTGGCGATCGGGCTCGTCCCACCGCTCTACAAGCCGATCGCCGGCGCGTTCGACGTGTCGGGGCGGCTGCTCGGGCTGGTCACCGCCGTCAGCTTTCTGGTCAGCGCGGTGGCCGCGGTCGGCTGGGCGTACGTCGGGGACCGGAGCAACCGCAAACCGCTGCTCATGGTGGGCACACTGCTCTGGGCGGCGGGCACCGGCGGCAGCGCGCTCGCCGGCGGGTACCTCACGTTCCTGGCCGCCCAGCTCGTCGCGGCGGTCGGTCTCGGTGCGGTCGGCTCGGTGGGCTTCTCGGTGGTCACCGACCTGATCTCGCCGACCCGGCGCGGGCTGGTGATGAGCTTCTGGGGGCTCTCCCAGGGCGTCGGCACGCTCGCCGGCACGCTGTTCGGCGGGCTGCTCGGCGCGGCCGACTGGCGGCGGCCGTTCCTGCTGCTGACCGGGGTGGGCCTGGCCGCCACCCTGGCGTACCTGTTCACCTACGACGTCCGGCGCGGCCAGAGCGAACCGGAGCTGGCCGACGCATTGGACGCCGGCGCGGACTACGACTACCGGATCAGTCGGGCCGACGTGCCGAGGATCCTGGCCCGGCGTACCAACCGGTGGCTGATCCTGCAGGGCCTGACCGCGCAGGCGGCGTTCGGCTCGCTGGTCTGGCTGCCGGTGCTGTTCGCCGAACGGGCCGAGGCCCAGGGCTACTCGGAGTCGACCGCGGTGGTGGTGGGCAGCGTCTTCGCCACGCTGTTCCAGCTCGGTGGGGTGCTCTCCATCGTGGGTGGGCTGGTCGGCGACGCGGTGCAGCGGCGTACCCCTGGCGGTCGGGCCCTGGTCGCGGCGGTCGGCATCCTCGCCGCGCTGCCGTTCTACCTGGTGCTGTTCTTCGTGCCGGTGACCATCGACGTGCCCGACGGCGGCAGCGCCGGCGCGGTGGTCGGCGCGGTGCTGTCCAGCGTGGTCACCGAGCCGTCGGTCGGACTCAGCCTGCTCACCGCCGTGGTGGCGCTCGCGTTGACCTCGGCGAACTCGCCGAACTGGTTCGCGCTGATCGCCGACGTGAACCCGCCGGAGCACCGGGGGACCGTCTACAGCCTCGGCAACCTGGTCAACGGGGTGGGCCGGTCGGCCGGCAACGGGCTGGTCGGGGTCGCCTTCCAGGGTCTTCGCGCGGCCTTCCCGCCACCGCTGAACTTCGCCGTCGGGCTGGCCGCGTTCCAGCTCTTCTTCATTCCCACCGGCATTATGTACTGGCTCGCCTCGCGTACCTCACCGGCGGACATCGACAACGTGCACGACCTGCTGCACACCCGAGCCGACCGCCTCTGACGGGCCCTCGCACCGTACCCGCGCCGGCTCGTTGGCTGGTTGTTCCGGAGCGGCCTGGACCTCCTTCTCATCACCCGATCATCGGGCGGCCGCCAGGTCCGCGTAGTGCCAGCGCCGCCTTTGCTCTGCTTCAACCCACGCAACACATAAGGGCACCGACTGTCGCCTCGGTTGAAGCAGAGCAAAGGACGTGATGCGCAGCGGTCCCCGTCCCCGACCCCCCCACCGGCCCGGCGCTGGAAAGCGGTGGGGCGGTGGGGCGGACTCCATTCAAACGGCAGCGGAGCAGGCCGCGGCGGCGGGAGAGGGCTCGACCGGACCGGTCAGCCGCGGAGCCAGACCGTGACGTCGGTCGGGACCGCGCCCTCGTCCAGCGGTGCGCTGGCGGCGAGCACCTCGGCGCCGGCCGGAACCGGCACCGGAGTGTCGCCGAAGTTGGTCAGCACCGTCAGCTCGCCGTTGCGGAAGGTCAGCACCTCGTCGTTGGAGGACAGCCACTCCAGCGTGCCCCGGCCCAGGCCGTGGGCACGGCGCAGACGCAGCGCCGTGCGGTACAGCTCGTACGTCGAGCCGGGCACGTCGCGCTGCCGGTCCAGCGCGTACTCCGCCCAGGACGGGGGTTGCGGCAGCCAGCTGGCATCGGTGGGCCCGAAGCCGTACGACGGGGCGTCGGCCTCCCACGGGATCGGCACCCGGCAGCCGTCGCGGCCCCGCTGGGTGTGCCCGCTGCGGGCCCAGGTCGGGTCCTGCCGGGCCTCGTCGGGCATCGTGGTGTGCTCGGGCAGGCCCAGCTCCTCGCCCTGGTAGAGGTACGCCGAGCCGGGCAGGGCGAGCATCAGCAGGGTGGCCGCCCGGGCCCGGCGCAGGCCGAGCGCGGCTTCCGGCTGCGGGTCGCCGATGCCGATGCCGTTGGGCCGGCCGCCGCCGATCGCCAGGCCGAGCCGGGAGGCGTGGCGTACGACGTCGTGGTTGGACAGCACCCAGGTCGTCGGCGCGCCCACCGAGTCGGTCGCCTCCAGGGAGCGGGTGATCACCGCGTACTGGGCCGGCGCGGTCCAGGCGGCGAGCAGGTACTCGAAGTTGAACGCCTGGTGCATCTCGTCCGGGCGGACGTAGCGGGCCAGCCGCTCGGCCGGCTCCACCCACGCCTCCGCGACCAGCACCCGCTCGCCGGGGTAGCTGTCCAGGACCCGCCGCCACTGCCGGTAGATCTCGTGCACGCCCTCCTGGTCCCACATCGGCGGGCGCGGCTTGTCGATCTCGTTGCCGGAGAGGATCTCCTGGGGCTCCTGCCAGTCGGCCAGGTCGGCCTGCTTGACGAGGCCGTGCGCCACGTCGACGCGGAAGCCGTCCACACCGCGGTCCAGCCAGAACCGCAGCACGTCCAGGAACTCCTCGTGCACCTCCGGGTTGTCCCAGTTGAGGTCGGGCTGGCCGGTGTCGAACAGGTGCAGGTACCACTGGCCGGGTCGGCCGTCCGGGTCGACCGTCCGGGTCCAGGCCGGACCGCCGAAGACGCTCTGCCAGTCGTTCGGCGGCTGGTCGCCGGCCGGGCCGAGGCCGTCGCGGAAGATGTACCGGGACCGCTCCGGGCTGCCCGGCGCGGCGGCCAGCGCGGCCTGGAACCAGCGGTGCGCCGACGAGGTGTGGTTCGGCACCAGGTCGACGATCACCCGCAGGCCGCGGGAGCGGGCCTCGGCGATCAGCTTGTCCGCGTCGGCGAGGGTGCCGAACAGCGGGTCGACGTCCCGGTAGTCGGCCACGTCGTAGCCCGCGTCGGCCTGCGGGGACGGATAGAACGGGGAGAGCCACACCGCGTCCACGCCCAGCTCGACCAGGTGGTCGAGGCGGGCGGTGATGCCCGGCAGGTCACCGATGCCGTCACCGTCGGAGTCGGCGAACGAGCGTGGGTAGATCTGGTAGATGGCGGCCTCGGTCCACCAGCCGGTGATCGGGTGACCGGAGGAGGTCTGCTGCGTCGGATCGGTGTTCAGGGTTGTCTCCCGTGTCGCGCGGTGGGTGGACTGCCGGCGGTGCTGCTGCCGGCCGCGTCGCCGCCAGCCGCCGGCCGGCGGCGGATGGTTGGGGTTCAGTGTGCCCGCGGCGGCGCGGTGGACTCTCGGACCACCAGCCGAGTGGGCAGGATCACCGATGTGTCGCCGCCGGCGGTTCGTTGACCGACGATCGGGCTCAGGTTGCGGGCCCCGAGCGGGTCGAGCAGCATCCGGGCGGCCAGCCGGCCCTGTTCGGCGGCCGGCTGGGCGATGGTGCTGAGCCCGAGCACGCCGGCGAGGTCGTGGTCGTCGATGCCGACCACGCTGACGTCCTGCGGTACGCGCAGCCCGGCGTCGCGCAGCGCGGTCATCGCGCCCATCGCCATCTCGTCGCAGGCGGCGACGATAGCGGTCGGCGGAACACCGCGGGCCAGCAGTTCGGCGGCGGCCCGGTTGCCGCCGTCGATGGTGAACGACGACTCGACGTCCAGGCTCGGATCGGGTCGCAGGCCGGCGGCCCGCAGCTCCGCCTGGTAGCCCCGGCGCCGGTCGAGGTGGGTGGTGAAGGCCAGCTCGTCGTCGGGGTCTCCGGAGATGTGCGCGATCCGCCGGTGGCCGAGGTCGAGCAGGTGGCGGGTGGCCATCCGCGCGGCGGCCACGTCGTCGATCCGTACGCACGGCCAGTTGGGCACCCTGCTCCCCGAGCTGATGGTCACGCCGGGCAGGTCCAGGGCGGCCAGCGCGGTCAGGTCCGCCGGGCGCAGCGGCGTGGCGACCAGCATCATGGCGTCGACCCGCTTGTGCAGGTTGGCGGTGCGCAGCACCCGCTGGCGGATCTGCTCCCGACCGCCCAGGTTGTAGAGCAGCAGGTCGTAGCCGGAGTGGTGCAGATACTCCTCGACCGCCTCGACGACCGTGCTGAAGAACCAGCGGGTGATCCGGGGTACGACCACCGCCACCGTGCCGGTGCGGCCACCGGCGAGCCGGGACGCGCTCGGCGAGACCGCGTAGTCGAGCTGCTCGGCGGCCGCGAGGACTCTGCGTCGGGTGGCGGCCGAGACCGTCGGCAGCCCGCGCAGGGCCCGCGAGACGGTTGCCGTGGAGACCCCGGCCAACCGGGCGACATCATCAATCTTCGTCATGCTTCCCCCGCTCGGTACCCGTCGCCCGCCGCCGCCCTCAGGGGCCAGGCGGCGGCGGGCAAGCGGGTCAGCCCTTGACGCTGCCGGCGAGCAGACCTCGCACGAAGAAGCGCTGCAGGGACAGGAATACGACGAGCGGTACAACGATCGAGACGAACGCGCCCGCGGTCAGCCGCTGCCACTCGTTGCCCCGGGTGCCGGCCATCTCGGCCAGCCGAACCGTGAGCGGGGCGGTCTCGTTGCCGCCACCGGCGAAGATCAGCGCGACCAGCAGGTCGTTCCAGACCCAGAGGAACTGGAAGATGCCGAACGCGGCCAGCGCCGGGGTGATCAGCGGCAGCACGATGGTGCGGAAGATCTTCGGGTGGGTGGCCCCGTCGACCCGGGCCGCCTCCATCAGGTCGCCGGGGAGCTGCGAGATGAAGTTGTGCAGCAGGAAGACCGCGAACGGAAGCGCGAAACAGGTGTGTGCGAACCACACCTGGGCGAACTTCTGCTCGTCGACCAGGTCCCATGCCGGCATCAGGGTGACGCCGCCGAGGGTGACGCCGGTGGAGAAGAACTTCAGCAGCGGCACCAGGGCCATCTGCAGCGGGACGATCTGCAACGCGAAGATCGCGATGTAGAGCCAGTCCCGCCCGCGGAAGTTGATCCACGCCAGCGCGTACGCGGCCAGGGCCGCGAAGGCGAGCGGGAAGAGCACCGACGGGATGGTGATCGCCAGCGAGTTGATGAAGTAGCTGGCGAGCTGCCCGGACGACGCCGACCGCCCGAAGAGGACCTGCTGGTAGTTCTCCAGGGTGAACTGCGGATTGGTGAAGGCCGTCCACCAGCCGGTGGTCTTGATCTCGTCCTCCGGACGGAGGGAGGAGACGAACAGGCCGAAGGTCGGGATGGTCCAGACCACCGCGATGACGATCGAGACGAGCGTGGCCGTACGGCTGTTGAGTCGCCGACGTACCCGCCCGGCGGCGGTGGACGCGGTGCCGTCGGTCTTCTGGACGCCGGCGGCGACGGTGGGCGTTGCGGTCGTCATCTCAGCCCTCCCGCTGTTGACGGAGGTTGCGGATCTGGTAGATCACGACCGGGATGACCAGGATGAAGAGGAAGACCGCGAGCGCGGAGCCCTGCCCGTTCTGGCCGTACCGGAACGCCTGGTTGTACATCTCGCTGGCGATGACGCTGGTGTCGTAGTTGCCGTTGGTCGAGGTCCGGACGATGTCGAAGACCTTGAGCGTGGCGATCGTGAGCGTCACCGCCACCACGATCAGGGCCGGCCGGATGCTCGGCATGGTGATCTGCCAGAACATCTGCCAGGGGCTGACCCCGTCGAGCCGGGCGGCCTCCACGATGTCGCCGGGGATCGCCTTGATCGCGGCGGAGAGCACCACCATGGCGAAGCCGGCCTGGATCCAGACCATGATGACGATCAGCAGCAGCGTGTTCAGGGGTGATTCCAGCAGCCACTGCTTGGGCTCGCCGCCGAGGCTGGTGACGATCTGGTTGAGCAGACCGATCTGGTCGCCCTCGCCGCGGTAGGCGTAGACGAACTTCCAGATGATGCTGGCGCCGACGAAGGAGATCGCCATCGGCAGGAAGATCAGCGACTTGGCCACGGCCTCGAACCGGGCCTTGTCCACCAGGACGGCGTAGATCAGGCCGAACGCGGTCGCCACCAGCGGGACCAGAACCACCCAGACCAGGGTGTTGATCAGGACCCGGAGCATCGAGTCGTCGGAGAACATCCAGCCGTAGTTGCGCAGCCCCACCCAGCTGGTGCTGCTCCCGTCCATCAGGGAGAGCAGCACGGTGCGAATGGCCGGCACGACCAGGCCGATGGTGAGGAGCAGCAGCGTGGGCAGCAGGAAGAAGAGCGCGAAGATCCCCTCCCGTTGCCGGGGGCGGCGGGGAAGTGGAGCTCCACTCACCGAGGCGGCCACGAGCTGCGCCTCCCGTCGCCGGGCAAACCAGGCCGGGACGACGTCGAGCAGCAGGAGCAGACCGCCCACCACCACCACGAAGGCGACCAGCCCGTACATCAGCATGAGGAGCTTCGGCTGCTCATCGGCGAAGTCGAACTCCATCAACCCTCCCTTCCGGGTCCGGTTCGGCCGGTGGCCCGGCCCGCGACCGCGGGCCGGGCCACCGCCGGGATCACTTGGGCCAGCTGCTCTCGATGCCCTGGAGCACCGGGGCGGTCGCCTTGCCGTTCAGCCAGTCGACCATGCCCTTCCAGAACGTTCCCGCGCCGACGGCGGCCGGCATCAGGTCGGATCCGTCGAAGCGGAAGACGCCGGTCTTGTCCTGCAGGATCTGGACGGAGAGCTTGTCGATCGGGCTGGCGACGTTGGCGATGTCGAGCTTGTTGTTCGCCGTGACCCAGTTGCCGAGCTTCGCGCGGCTGTTGACGTACTCGGCGGAGGCCAGGTAGGTCTGCACCGCCTGCACCTCGGGACGGTCGGCGTAGGCGACGACGAACTCGCCCGCGCCCAGCACCGGCTTGCCCTTGGCCGCGTCGATGGCCGGGAAGTAGAAGGCGAACGCGTCGCCGTCCTCGGCCACCTTGGTGCCCTCGGGGAACTGGTTGGCGTAGAAGGACGCCTGTCGGTGCATCGCGCACTTGCCGGTGGTCACCGGCAGGCCCGCCTCCTGGAAGGCGGTGGTGGTGATGCTCTTGACGCCGCCGAAGCCGCCGTTCATGTACTTCTCGTTCTTGAGGATCGTGCCGGCGCGGTCCACCGCGTCGACGACCCGCGGGTCGTTGAACGGGATCGCGTGGGTGGTCCACTGGTCGTAGACCTCGGCGCCCGCCGTACGCAGGAGGACGTCCTCGATCCAGTCGGTGGCCGGCCAGCCGGTGGCGTCACCGGACTCGACGCCCGCGCACCACGGCTTCATGCCACTGGCGGCGATCTTGTCGCTCAGGGCGATGAGCTGCTCCCAGGTGGTCGGGACCTCCCAGCCCTTCTCCTTGAACGTCTTCGGCGAGTACCACACGAAGGACTTGACGTTCGCGCCGAGCGGCACGCCGTAGAGCGTTCCGTTGACGGTGCCGTACTTCAGCCAGTCGGCCGGCATGTTCTGCTCGGCCAGGGCCTTGGTGTCGGCGCCGAGGGACTTCAGCTTGCCGGCGTCCGCGAACCGCTTCACGAGGCCCGGCTGGGGCACGAAGGCGATGTCGGGCGCGTTGCCGCCGTCGACCCGCACGGGGAGCTGGGCCTCGAACTCGCCGCTGCCCTCGTACGCGATCTCGATGCCGGTGCAGTCGGTGAACTGCGACCACGACCGCTCGAGCAGGTCGGCCTCGGCGTCACGGATGGACGCGTAGATGGAGACCTTCTTGCCGTCGTGGCCCTGGTACTTCTCGTATGGGGCGCACTCCGCGGAGCCCGCCTTGTCGCTCTTCTTGTCGTCACCGGTACCGCAAGCGGTGGCGCTGAGCGCCAGCCCGAGCACACCGGCGATCACGAAGGCCTGGCGTGGTCTGGTAAAGACCGCCATGCCGTCCTCCTTCCTAGCCGGCGTGGTCTCCGCTGGTGACCCTCGCCGGTCCGATTGGGCGTGCACACATGTAAGCGCTTGCATCCGGTCTGGTCCACCCCCTGTCAGACACGAGCGAGTAACAATCCCGAAACCTCGTGTCCGGCGGCTGGGCGCGCTCCCAGTCGTGGATCCCGGCTCTTTCGAAGAGTGGCGATATCTGTCAGGCTGAGGCCACTTCATCGAAGGTTTTGAACATAGGGGGAGCTGGATGCGTAAGCGGTGGATCAGCCTGCTGGTGACGGGCCTGCTCGTCGGGGGAGTCCTCGCACCGGCGAGCCCGGCGCTGGCCGCGCCGACCTTCAAGGTGCCGTTCCCGTGCGGCCAGTCCTGGTCGGGGCAGACCCGGTCGGACCACAGCCCGGCGTACGCGGTCGACTTCAACCGCACCGACGACCTCGGCGACCCGGTGGTGGCCAGCGCCCCCGGCACTGTCGACCGGGTCACCGACCTCGGCGGCACCAGTTACGGCAAGTACGTGCGGATCGACCACGGTGGCGGCTACACGACCTATTACGCCCACCTCAACGGCTTCAACGTCTCGGTGGGGCAGACCGTCGGCTACGGCAAGGTGCTCGGCTGGGTGGGCAGCACCGGCGGGTCCACCGGCCCCCACCTGCACTACGAACAGCGCCTCAACGGCAACGACATCCAGGTCAGGTTCAACGGCACCCTCGGCCTGTACTGGGGTAGCAAGACCTACACCAGCGACAACGGGTGCAGCTCGGGCGCCGGCAACGCCACGGTCGACACCAGTGGCACGCCGCTGACCGTCCGCTCCGGCCCGGGCACGGGGTACGCCTCGGTGGGCACCGTCGCCGACGGCACCCGGGTGACCATCGCCTGCCAGACCAGCGGCACCACGGTCACCGGCACGTACGGCACCAGCTCGATCTGGGACCGCATCGGCAGCGGCCGCTTCATCGCCGACGCGTACGTCTACACCGGTTACGACGGCTACATCCCGAACGTGCCCCGCTGCTGACGGGGCCTGGGTCCTCCGGCGGGGCCGCTTCCCGCCGGAGGACCGGCGCCGGTCAGGTGTTCAGTCGCCAGATCGACAGGTTGAGCGCGGCGGCGAACGTGACCCACGCCCAGTACGGCAGCAGCAGCGCGGTCGCGACCCGGGACACCCGGGCGAAGAGCGCCACGGTGAGGCCGATCGCCAGCCACATCACCACGATCTCGGCGAACGCCAGCCCGTACCGCCCCGCGCCGAAGAACAGTGGCGTCCAGATGGCGTTCAGGACGAGTTGGGCGGTCCACGCCCAGAGCGCGGGGGAGAAGCCGACCCGACGCCACACCAGCCAGCCGGCCAGGGCGATCAGCGCGTAGAGCACGGTCCAGACCGGGCCGAAGAGCCAGGAGGGCGGCGCCCAGCCCGGCTGGCGCAGGCTCGCGTACTCGTCGGCGGTGCCCTGCACGCCCAGCCCGCCGATCGCGGCCGCGACGAAGACCGCCGCCGCGAAGCCGGCGAGCGCCCAGCGCGACCGTCGGCCGGAGGCGGGCCGTGCCTCGCGAGATGTCTCCATGGTCGAGATATTGCCGCTGAACGTCGGGTGAAACCCACAAAAAAGCGCCGGGGCCGCTGCGGCCGGGGCTTCTGTCGGGAGGACGAAGCTCCGGTCGCGGCGACCCCGACGGGTCCCGGTGTTGTGATGAGTTGTCAGAAGGTGCGAACGGTCAATTGAAGATGCTGACACCACCCGGGCCGACCAACAGCCCGACGACGATGAGGACGACGCCCCACAGGATCTGCCGGCGGAACAGCGCGAGGATGCCGGCGACCACGAGTACGACTGCGAGAATCCAGAGAATCAGCTCCATGACCTCTGACTACCCGACCCTCCGATCGGGGAAACCTGGTCGGTGTCGAGTTGATCCCCGACATGGAAGACGCTGTACGCCTGCTTGATCACCGGGTGCGCCACGTTGCGGACGCGTACCCCTCCCGGGGTGGTGCCGCGCTCGGTGCCGGCGTGCGCGTGCCCGTGCAGGGCCAGCGCCGTGGGCGCCGAGTCGATCGCCTGCCCGAGCTGGTACGACCCCAGGAACGGGTAGATCTCCAGCGGCTCGCCGGCCAACGTGTCCGGAACTGGCGAGTAGTGGGTCAGCGCGACCAGCATGTCGCAGTCCAGCGAGCGCAGGGCCTTACCGAGGCGGTCCGCGCTCTCGTTGGTGGTCCGGACGAACGCCTTCATCTCCGGCTCGCCGAAGTCGCTCGCGCACCGGCCGGCGAAACCCCCGCCGAAGCCCTTGACGCCGGCGATGCCGAGCCGGCCGCCCGCGCAGTCCAGCACCACGCCGTCGCCCTCCAGCACGGTGATGCCCGCGTCCTCGAGCACCTTCACGACCTGCGGCACCTGGTCACACTGGTGGTCATGGTTGCCCAGCACGGTCACCACCGGCACGGCCAACCCGCCGAACTCCTGCGCCACGCAGCGCGCCTCAGCCTCGGTGCCGTGCCGGGTCAGGTCGCCGGCCAGCAGCAGCACGTCGGAGCACTCCGGCAGCTCCTCAAGCGCCGGGCGGAACCGGCCGACCACGTCCTCGTCCAGATGCACGTCGCCCACGGCGGCGATCCGGATCACCATGAAACCTCCCTCAGGGCAGTTGCTCGATCTCCGTGGGCGCCTGGGCGCGGATCACACCGATGTCGCTGGTGATCGGCACGTCGGGGAAGCGCTCCGACACCCGGCGCAGGATCTCCTCCCGCCGGTGCGGGCTCTCCACCTCGCCGTAGAGCACGAGGGCGCGTTCCCGCCGGACCACGGTGATCCCCTGTTCGGCGACTGCGGGATCCTCGGAGAGCAGCCGGTGGATCTCCGCCTCGACGTACTCGTCCGGCGGCCCCGCGCCACTGTCGCGATCGTGCGTCACGGTGTCTCCTCTCCTGGTTGGGTGCCGGTGTCCGGCACCACCTCCAGCCGATCCAGCAGCACCAGGAACGCCTCGGCGTACGGCGAGTGCTGCGTCTCCTTGCGTACCCGTTCCCAGTCGATCTGCTCCCGCAGCGACCGGGCCAGTGGCAGGCCGCGGGCGAAGTCGCAGTAGTGCTGGGAGAAGCTCAGCAGCTTGTGCACCATCAGCTGGGTGGCGGAGAGGACCGGCATGTGGATGGCGTCCACCGGCCGCACGACCGTGTCGGCGAACGTCTCCTCGGTCACCGGCGTCTCGATCGGCCGGTGGATCAGATCCACCATCCGCCCGTCGTCGAAGACCTTGACCAGCCAGTCCTCCGGCGGCCGCTCGGCGCGGAAGCCCGCAGCCACGAGCGCCTCCAGGGACCGCTCGACGTCGGCCTCGCGGATCAGGAAGTCGACGTCGTGGTCGCTTGAGTGGCCGCCGTGGGCGTAGACGGCGAAGCTGCCGCCCAGGGCGAACGGGATCTCGGACTGCTTGAGCACGGCGGCGACCTTCTTGAGGGTGTGCACCAGACTCTCGTCCCCGCGCTCAGCCATCTGGATCTCCCGTCGGTCGTGTTGGTGGACAGGCGGTTGGATTCGAACTCCCGTACCCGGCATTCCGGTCGCCCACACCTGGTGTCGTCGCGGTCGGGTGCCAACGGTGACAAATGGCAACAAACGTCACGGGGCGCAAGCACGGGTCGGATAACCTGTCGAGGGTGGCCAGATCATCGGGGACGCGACGCGGCCGAGCCCGATTGCGCACCGTCGCACTGATCGGCATCGACGGCTCGGGCAAGACCACGCAGGCACACCGGCTGGCCGACGCGCTGACCGCCGCCGGCCGCCCCGCGACGTACCGCCGCAACGCCAGCGGGCGTCGCTGGCTCGGCCGGCTCGCGCACCGGCTCGGCCTGCCGGACGCGCAACGACTCGTCGGGCGCGACGGCGTCCTGGCGGTGGAGTCCGTGCTTCGCTGGCTCGCCATCGCCGCGGCCCTGCTCAGCTGCCTGCTCACCGGCCGGACGGCGGTGATGGACCGCTACTCGGCCTGCCAGTACGCCAGCATCCGCGCGCACGGCGGGCACCGCTGGGAGCGTCTGGCCCGGGCCGGCTACCGGCTGTTCCCGACGCCCCAGGTGACCTTCCTGCTCGCCGTGGACCCGGCGGTGGCGTACCAGCGCATCGAGGAGCGCGGCACCGACCACGAGTCGATGGGCTGGCTCACCGCGGCGGACACCGCCTACCGGACCCTGCCCGAGTACCCGAGCTTCGTCCTCGTCGACGCGGGCCGCTCGGCCGAGGAGGTGACCGAGCAGATCCAGGCGCACCTGTCGACCTGGCTGCGGTCGGACGTCCGCCCCGACCCCACCCGGCCATCGGCGGAGGGGTCAGCGCCCCCCGAGGTGCCGCAGCCGACGCCCCCGCCCGCCCCGACACCCCCGCCCGCCGCGTCGGCGCAGGAGCGGGCCGGGCGCGGCGACATCGCGTCCCTGCTCGTTCAGGCGCGTCCGTAGACCGGAACGCTGGCCCCGGTGGTCGGCGCGGAGTCCGTCGCGGCCAGGAAGCGGATCACCGGCGCGATCTCGGCCGGCGTGACCCAGCGGGAGTGGTCGGCGTCGGGCTGCGCGGCCCGGTTCGCCGGGGTGTCGATGACGCTGGGCAGCACGGTGTTGCAGCGCACGTTGCGGGAGCGGTATTCGACCGCGACCGCGTTGGCGAAGGCCAGCACCGCCGCCTTGGCCGTGACGTAGCCGGCCGCGCCGGCGAACGGGGTGAGGGCCGCCCGGGCCGACACGCACACCACCGCGCCGCCGCCGGCCGCGACCAGGTGCGGCAGCGCGGCCTGGGTGACCAAATACGTGGGTCGCAGGTTGACGGTGAGCATCCGCTCGAACTCCTCGACCGGTGTCTCGTGCACCAGGCCGCCGCTCGCGTACCCGCCGACGAGGTTGACCACCGCCCGCAGCGGCGCCGCGGGGTCGCCGACGGCGGCGTCGACGACGCGGGCCGCGCCCGCCGGGTCGGTCAGGTCCGCGACGACCCGGACCAGCCCGTCCGCCGCCGGCTCCGACCCGGGCCGGGCTGCCCGCTGCGGTACGACCACCCGCCAGCCCGCGTCGACGAACGAGGCGACGACCGCCCCGCCGAGCCCACCCGTGCCTCCGGTCACCACCACGCTGCGCTCCGCCATGCGCCACACGCTAGCGTCCACCGCGCCGACCCATCGGGCGACCGGCGCTCTGCCGACAGCAGAGTGGTTGGCATGATCGGCCACCGGCGGCGCAGGATCGGCGGATGCGGATCCTGATTCTCGGTGGCACGCGGTTCCTCGGCCGGGCGGTGGCCCGGCTCGCCGTCGCGCAGGGCCACGACGTGACCTGCGCGGCCCGGGGCGTGTCCGGTGTCGTGCCGACCGGTGCGCGGTTCGTGCCGGTCGACCGCGACGACCCCGCGGCGCTGGTGTCGCTCGCCGGCGACGGCTTCGACGCGGTGGTGGACGTGACCCGCCAGGTCAGCCACGCCCGGCACGCGCTCGCCGCGCTGGCCGACCACGTCGGTCACTGGTCGTTCGTGTCCACGATCTCGGTGTACGCGGACAACACCACCCCGGGTCAGACCGCGGCGCACGCCCCGCTGCTGTCGCCTGCCCCGCCGGACGTGGACGCTCCGGTCGGTCCGGACCACCGCTGGTACGGCGAGTGCAAGGTCAGCATCGAGCGGCTGGTTCGCGAACTGATGGGTGCGCAGCGGTCGTTCATCTGCCGGGCGGGGCTGATCGTCGGCGCGGAGGACCCGAGCGACCGCTTCCCGTACTGGGTGCGACGGCTGGCGAACGGCGGGGAGGTTCTCGCGCCCGGACGGCCGACCGACCGGGTGCAGTTCGTGGACGTCGCCGACCTGGCCGGCTGGCTGCTGCACGCCGCCGACGCCCGCCTCGCTGGCACGTACGACGGCACCGGCCCGGCGATGTCCCGCGCCGATCTGCTGACCGGCGTGGCGGCCGGTCTGGGTGTCGCCGACCCGCACCTCACCTGGGTCGATCAGGACTTCCTGGTGGCGCGCGACGTCCGCGAATGGTCGGGGGAGCGGGCGTTGCCGCTCTGGGTGCGACTGCCGGAGGGGGCTGGCCTGATGGACCGGGATGCCCGGCCGGCGCTGGACGCGGGTCTGACGATCCGTCCGTTGTCCGACACCGTTCGGGCGACCGTGTCCTGGATGACAGCGCGGCCCGACGCCGTACGGCAGGGTGGACTCGACCCGGCGGATGAGGCGGCGATCCTGGGAGAGTGGCAGGCTGTGCGGAACGCGTGATCCGGGTCGTCGACACTTTTCCCACCACATACGGTCATGGTTGACGCTCACGCCTCGTGAAAGTAAGTTTCATCCGTGGCGAAGAGTCCGAAGATTTCTGCGAGTCACGAGCCTGGTGGGCTGATCGTCCACATCAGCGGGCTGTTGCCGTCGCTGTCGCCCGCCGAGCAGCGGGTCGCCCGCCTGGTCGTGTCCGACCCGGCCGCCGCCGCCCGGCGGACCATCACCGACCTCGCCACCGCAGCGGAGACGTCGGAGGCGACAGTCATCCGGTTCTGCCGATCGGTCGGCATGGACGGCTATCCACAGCTGCGCATCCGGCTGGCCGCCGAGGCCGCCCGCCGCATCGAGCCGCCGGACGCCCGGGTCGTCGGCGGTGACATCCCGCCCGGCGCCGACCTCGCCCAGATCATCGCCACCATCGCGTTCAACGACGCCCGAGCCGTCGAGGAGACCGCCGAGCAGCTCGACCCGGCCGTCTGCGAGCAGGTGGTCGAGGCGATCGCGAGCGCGGGCCGGATCGACATCTACGGCGCCGGCGCCAGCGGGTTCGTCGCCTCCGACTTCCAGCAGAAGCTGCACCGCATCGGCCGGATCGCCTTCTACTTCCCGGACGTGCACACCGCGTTGACCTCGGCCGCCCTGCTCGGCCGCGGTGACGTCGCGATCGGCATCTCGCACACCGGCACCACCTCCGACGTCATCGAGGTGCTGGAGCAGGCCCGGACGCGGGGCGCGGCCACCGTGGCGCTGACCAACTTCCCGCGCTCGCCGATCACCGAGGTCGCCGACTTCGTGCTGACGACCGCGGCCCGCGAGACCACCTACCGCTCCGGAGCGACGGCCAGCCGGCTCGCCCAGCTCACCGTCGTCGACTGCCTCTTCGTCGGGGTGGCCGCCCGCAACCGGTCCCGGGCCCGCAAGGCCCTGGAGGCGACCGCCGAGGCGGTCCAGTCGCACCGGGTGGGTGCCAGTCGGAGACGGGCATGACGCCCGGTTCGGTGGAGCCGGACGAGGACATGTCAGCACCGCCCGCCCGCCCGAGCGTCCGGGTGGGCGCACCCACCGAACGACGCAACCCCCTCAGCGCGGACCTCGACCTGATGTCGACCCGGGACGTGCTCACCGTGATCAACGAAGCCGACCGGCGGGTGCCGGCGGCGGTCGCCGCGGTGCTCGACGAGATCGCCACCACCGTCGACCTGGCGGTGGCGGCGTTGCGCGGCGGGCACCGGGTGCACTACTTCGGGGCCGGCACGTCCGGCCGGCTGGGCGTCCTCGACGCGGCCGAACTGGCTCCCACCTTCAACTCGCCCCGGCACTGGTTCTGTGCCCACCTGGCCGGCGGCCCGGACGCCATGTGGCGGGCCGTGGAGGACGCCGAGGACGACGACCGGAACGGGGCGGACGAGGCCGCCGGATGTGTGCGCGCCGGTGACCTGGTGGTCGGTCTGGCGGCCAGCGGACGCACCCCGTACGTCCTCGGGGCGCTCGCCGCGTCCCGCGCCGCAGGCGCCTCGACGGTGCTGCTGTGCGCCAATCCGGAGGCGGAGGCCGCCCGGTCGGTCGACGTGTTCATCGGGGTGGACACCGGACCCGAGGTGGTCACCGGGTCGACCCGGATGAAGGCGGGCACCGCGCAGAAACTGGTGCTGAACACGTTCTCGACCGCCGTCATGGTGCGCCTGGGTCGGGTCTACTCGAACCTCATGATCGATATGGTGGCCACCAACGCGAAGCTCCGGGGACGAATGATCTCGATCCTGGTGGAGGCGACCGGCTGCTCGGAGGAGGTCTCCCGACGCGCCCTCAGCGCGGCCGACGGCGACCTGAAGACGGCGCTGGTCTCGCTGGTCTCCGGAGCCGAGGTGGCCGCCGCCCGAGCCGCCCTGGAGCGCTCCGCCGACCAGGTCCGCGGGGCTCTAGCCCTGCTCGCCTCCTAGCCCGCACCGCCCGGGAAGCGAACGGGGCTCCGGATTGTTCACCGGGGCGGGGGGTAATAACACCCCCGTGGATGAACCGACCGCCCCATTGCTGCGTATCTGGCAGTGACCAGGATCGCAGCACGGAGGTGACCCGGGTCGCTGTGCCGGCGCGGGCGGCGGTGTTGCCATGGTGCGGGCGATCAGCGATTCGTCGACCCGCCAACCCGTCCGAGGCGCCCAGCGGCGAGCCACCCGACGGGTGCTGACAGCAAACATGGACCGTGCTCTCAGCAACTACTCAGGCATTCGTGACACTTTCGACTCACGACATGGAATCCCCGACACGTCTCATCTGTTGTGTAGGTGTCAGCGACGGCGGGCACAGCAGAAGTTACCAGGGGCTGACCGGACGTGGGGAATGGCAAGGAACCGGGCAACCGGCGCGAGCGAGGGGACCGTGGGCAACGTGGACAAGAAAATCGGCATGCGCACCGACGAGGTTGCCGAGGAGCGCGACCTGGTCGGCGTCTACCTGCACGAGATCTCCCGGACGCCACTGCTGGACGCCGCCAAGGAGGTCGATCTCTCCAAGGCGATCGAGGCTGGCCTCTACGCGGAGCACCTGCTCGGCGAAGACGCAGTTCCCGACGGTGTCGACCGGGCCGACCTGGAGCGGCTGGTCGTCGAGGGTGAGCGCGCGAAGGACCTCTTCATCCGCGCCAACCTGCGACTGGTCGTGTCGATCGCGCGTCGTTACGTGCGCTCGGGCATGCCCATGCTGGATCTGATCCAGGAGGGCAACACCGGCCTCGTCCGGGCGGTCGAGAAGTTCGACTACGAGCGTGGCTACAAGTTCTCCACCTACGCCACGTGGTGGATCCGCCAGGCCATCAGCCGGGCGATCGCTCAGCAGGAGCGCACCGTCCGTCTGCCGGTGCACCTGGTGGAGGACGTCAACCGGATGCGCAACGTCATCCGGCAGCTCACCCGTGAACTGGGCAGCGACCCCGAGCCGGAGCAGATCGCCGCATCGCTCGGTGTCACCGTCGAGCGGGTCAACGAGTTGCGCCGCTGGTCGCAGGACACCGTCTCGCTGGACACCCCGGTGGGCGACGACGGCGACACGAACCTCGGCGACCTGGTCGCCGACAGCGACGCGCCGTCGCCGGAGGACATCGTCCTCAGCGGCCTGGAGCGGCAGCGCATCGAGGGGCTGCTCAACCACCTCGACGACCGGTCGGCCGGCATCATGCGGGCCCGCTACGGGCTGGAGGACGGCCGCGAGCACTCGCTGACCGAGGTCGCGTCCCGCTTCTCGCTGTCCCGCGAGCGGATCCGGCAGCTGGAGATCCAGGCCCTCGGCCGGCTCCGCGAGCTGGCCCGGGCGGAGGGGCTGCAGGCAGCCTGACCTGGTAGTAATGACGGCGAACGGCCGGCGTCCGATAGGGGGACGCCGGCCGTTCGCCGTATCGGGTCGGGCTAGCGGACCCGGCCGTAGCCGTGGATGGACATCATGTTCATGCCGCGCTTGAGCACGTTGCGACCGGCGCTCGGCGCGTCGATGACCTGACCGTCGCCCACGTAGAGGGCGACGTGCCCGAGCCCGCTGTAGAAGATCAGGTCTCCCGGGCGCAGGTCACCCCGACCGATGTGGGCGACCGCTCCCCACTGCATCCGTGCGTTGTGCGGCAGCGACCTGCCGGCCGCCCGCCAGGCCGCGAGGGTCAGTCCGGAACAGTCGTAGCCGTTCGGCCCTTCACCGGCCCAGACGTACGGCTTGCCGACCGCCCCGAAGGCGTAGCGCACCGCAGCGCCGGCGTCCCCGGCCACGGCGGGCACGTTTGTGGCCTCGGCCTCCGCCGCCTTGGGCGCGGGTCGCTCGGTGGCGGCCCCGTACGCCTGCCGGCGCAGCTCGTACAGGTCGGCCAGGTCACTCTCGATGCGCTTCTTGCCCGCCGCCAGCTCGCGGGCCTGCGCGGCCTGCCGGGTCAGCGTGGCGTCCAGGCGTGTCTTCTCGTCGAGCAGCCGCCGCTGGTTCGCGGTGAAGCCGGAGATGCGCTCCTGGCGCTGGCGGGTCAGCTGATCGAGGGTGCCGAGCCGGTCGAGCAGAGCGACGGAGCCGCCGGGACGCAGCAGCGCGTCCATCGTCTGCAGGCCACCGCTCTTGTACGCGGTGTTGGCGAGTGCCGCGACGTCGGCCCGGCTCTGCTCGGCCTGCTGTTCCAGGGGGCCGATGCGGGCCTGTAATCGGGCCACCGCGGTCTTGTTGACCTTGATGTCTTCGGTGAGCTTGTTGTAGGACTCCACGATCCGTTCCAGCTCGGCCGAGGACGTCTCGATCCGGTGGGTCAGGTCGGCGGGGGACGGCTCGGCGTGGGCCACCGCCGTCGGGGCGATCAGTGCGGCCGACATGCCGGCCAGCACCGCGGTGCGCAGCAGGGTTCTCAGGGATGACAAGAGCGAAGGGCTCCTCTCCCACGGCCGCCGACGGGGCTGCTGACGCCCTCGGCGACACCGGCCGGGGCCATCCGGGTGGACGGCACTGGGCCGGACCGGCTCGCCCAACCTAACCCGGGACGGTTGTGCCGCGCAGTTGAAGCAGGGGCGAAAGTTGGCGAAGTGGCGCGAAGTGCCGCTGCTGTCGGTGACACCAGCGGGACTGCTGACGCGGGAGGGGGACCGCCCGCGAGCCCGGTTTCGCATCCGCTGACCGATATCTGACATTCGTCGTTCCGGGCGTATGCCGTCGGATGGCCTCCGCCAATATCCGATAAAACCTGAAATGGATGCTGTTTCGCGGCGATGTCCCCCGGTCGGGTGAGCAGGTCGGAATCGTAAATGCCCAGGTGGAGTGGCGGTGCCCCAACACAATGGAGCCGCAGCCGGGAATCCCGTCCCCGGGCAGCGATGCCCGGCCACGGACCGAACCCGGCAGACCGCCCCACGGGAGGAACCGTGAATCGTGAAGGCGCAAAGACGCGACCGCAACGAACGGTGCCCGGAGCCAGGTCCACGCTGCTGTACGCGCGACCCGGCATCATCGTCACCGTCGACCGGTTCACCGTCGGCCGCACCAGCTATCGCATCGTCGACCTGACCCACCTGCGCACCACCCGAGGCCCGCACGACCGGATCGCCGTCCGGGCGGTGGTGATCACCGCATCCATGATCGGCGTGGTCGGCCTGCTCCTCGGCTTCAGCGGCGGCCTGCAACGGTTGACCGCCGAGGCGTACCTCATCCTCGGGGCGGTGCTCCTGCTGCCGGCGGCACTCGCCCTGGTCGGCGACCGCTGGCGCCCACCGCCGTACGAGCTGTGGGGCTGGCACCGGGGCGCGGAGGTGCTGCTGTTCAGCGCCGACAACGAGCGGCAGTTCGGTCAGGTCACCCGGGCGCTGCTGCGCGCCCGGGAGGTCAACCGGTACGGCGGCTGGGTCGACCCCCTCGCCTCGGCGGACCCGTGGCGGCCCAGCCGCTGACCAGACCCACCGCCGGGCCGGTCAGCCGGCGACCGGCTCCGGCGTACGGGTGGCGGGCCGGTCCAGCCAGGCGGTGACGCGTCGCTCGGCGTAGAACGAGACGAACGGCACGGTGCCGGCGAGCATCACCAGGAGCATCCGCTTCAGCGGCCAGTCGGCCCGGCGGCTCAGGTCGAACGCGGCCACCAGGTAGATCATGTAGAGGAAGCCGTGCGCCGGGCCGACCGTCTCCACCACGACCGGGTTGTCGAACGCGTACTTCAGTGGCATGCCGACAACGACAAGCAGGATCAGCACCACGCCCACGATCCAGGCGATCACGCGGTACCGGGTAAGGGCTGCGCCCACCTTCGTCCGTCCTTCCGAGCCCGGCTCAGCCGGGATAGTCACCGGGCCGGGCGCCCGGATTGGCGTTCAACCATGACAGGTAGTCGTTGTAGGCGGCCAGGTCGGCGTCGTCGCCGGGCGTTGCGTTGACCGGCACCCGGGTCACCCGCACCGGTCGGCGTACCGCCGGTCGGGAGCCGATGGTCGCGGCCGGCGGCGGCTCGACGGCCGGTGGGTCGGCGGGGTCCGCCGGTGGCTGGGCGGC
The DNA here is from genome assembly GCF_040608335.1 of Micromonospora sp. NPDC005194. Taxonomy (NCBI): domain Bacteria; kingdom Bacillati; phylum Actinomycetota; class Actinomycetes; order Micromonosporales; family Micromonosporaceae; genus Micromonospora; species Micromonospora sp. NPDC005194. Next base: position 80,924 of record NZ_JBEXIA010000013.1, read on the forward strand.
TGTTTCCGCGTTGTGGCGTGCCAGCCGCACCTCGCGCCACCAGACGTACACCACGAAGCCGGCGAAGATCGGCCACTCGACGGCGTACCCCCAGCTGAGGTTGTTGCCGGCCGTGGCCCGGCTGATCTGCCACCAGCCCAGCCCGAGGAAGCCCACGACCAGCACGACCATGGCCACGTGACGCGCGATCCACGCCGGGGTCCAGAGCCACCTCATGGCGTCGAGGGTACCGGGAACGGCGGCGCTCTCCGACACGGTGTCGTAGCTGCCACGCGGGCGGGATGGTTTGGCGTTCCCCGGTGTGGGCATCCGTCTAGACGCCAGCCCAAACGAGACCAGGGGGGCGATGATGACCGGATCGGTACGCGAGGACGGCTTTGGGTCCAGCGGCAGCACGGAGATGAGCCCTGAGCAGCGGGTGCCCGAGTGGGGCGGCGACCACCTCGCCGACTCCGGTGGCGCCGACCTCGACGGCGACGCGCTGGGCGTCGACCCGACGGAGCTGACCGACGACGATCTGATCCGCGAAATGCACAGCCTGCACCGCACCCGGCTGGACACCCTCCGGCACGCGGCAGACTCCGCGCTCGCCAACCACCTGCGACGCACGGCGGACCTGGAGACCGAGTACCTCGCCCGTCACCCGGGCCGGGAGGTCGACCCGAGCCGCCTGCGGGACGTCTGATGCCGGCGCGAGCCGTGCGCGGCATGTCCGCGCCACCCGAGGTGGTCTTCAACACGGCCACCGACCCGGCTCGGGCCTCGGCCTGGTTGCCGGCGCCGCTGCGCAACGACGGGAGCCCTCCCGCCGAGATCAGGGGCGAGGAGCTGCGGGCCCGCTGGAGCGACGCCGACTGGGCCGCCGAGATCCGGGTGGACCCGGCTGACTCCGGCGGCGCCCGGATCCAGCTCGACCTGACCGACGGCTCGGGCGCCGACCCGGACCAGTTGGCCGACGAGGCGCTGACCAACCTCGCCCGCGAGGTCGCCGACAACCTCCAGGCCGGCTGACACCGTCACCGACGGCCGCTTTCGCACCATGACGACATGTGAGGAGAACGGTGAGCGACACTGGCCTGCGACAGAAGGCGGCGCGGCTGCGCCGGGCGTACGCGCCGCACGAGCACCGGCCGCTCGGCGGCTACCTGGTGGCGATGGGCACCTACGCCGGGGTGACCGGGGCGCTGGCCGGCCTGGTCAAGGTGACCGGCCGCCCGGTGCCCGAACGCCCCGCCCCCGCCGACGTCGTGTTGCTCTCCATCGCCACGCACAAGCTCAGCCGGCTGCTGTCCAAGGACGCGATCACCAGCCCGCTGCGGGCACCGTTCACCCGCTATGACCGGCCGATCGGCAGCGGTGAGGTGATGGAGCAGGTCCGCGACTCGGGCAGTTCCACCCGGCACGCCATCGGCGAGCTGCTGAGCTGCCCGTTCTGCCTGGCGGTCTGGGTGGCCACGGGGCTGACCGGGGGCCTGGTGCTCGCCCCCCGCCTCACGCGTCTGGTGGCCACCGCGCTGACGGCGGTGGCCGCGTCCGACTTCCTCCAGATGGCGTACGCCACGGCGCAGCAGGCCGCCGAGGGTGGGCACGACGACGACTGACCCGACGACGAACGCGACGTGGGGGCCGGCATCAGCCGGCCCCCACTCTCGTACGCGTCAGCGCTGCATGCCGGACCAGCCGTGCGGCGATTCCGGCTCCCGTTCGTCCTCGTCGTCCCCGGTGATGATGTCCCGGTCCACCGCGGTGCGGTCGTGTTCGTTGGCGAAGTCCGGCTCGGGCGTGGTGTCCCTGCCCTTCGGTGGTTGGCCCAACGCCGGCACCTTCTCGTCGTGGTCCTCGTGGTGCGTCATGTCGGTGTCCCTTCTGGGGTCGCTCAGGCGACGGTGCCGCCCAGCAGGTCACTGGCCTCGTCCACCGCGTACTCGCCCTCGGGGAGCGCGTCGATCCGGGCGAGCAGATCCGGCGGTAGCTCGGCGGCCACCGCCCGGCGGTAGATATCCCCCTGGGTGACCCGCTCCTGACCTCGGAAGATGTCATCGAGCAGGTCATCGAGGGCGTGGGTGTCCGGCTCGTCGGCAACGGGTGCGTCGTCGGTCACGCCGATCAGCTACCCGGGGCGGAATCGGTCAAACGTCGCGCCGGTGGGCCCACCTGCCGAGAGGGTGACCCACGAGGCTTCCTTTGCTCTGCTTCAACCTACGCAACGGTTTTGGGCGCTGGCTGTTGCGTCCGTGGAAGCAGAGCAAAGGCGCGTTGGGAGCATGCTCTGCGTCGGTGGCGCGACGGTGCTCTTGTACAGACAGCGCCGCCCCCGAGCCTTGTGGGCCGGGGGCGGCGCTGGTGTCGGTGTGTAGGTCGCCTCTCGGCGAGTGGCGCGACGCGGCTCCAGCCGAACGGTATTCCGCGAGGGCTATTTAGGTGAGGCCCGGGGACACTGAGCACACCGACACCTCAGTCAACCAGGCCCCACCGTCTCGTGTTCCGCGCACCGCAGTGCCGGCCGTCACACCCTCACGCCGGGGTTGGCAGCGTGGCCCGACGGGCCCGTACGGCGGTGGCCAGGTGGTCGAGCACCTCGGCGGTGTCGTCCCAGCCGAGGCAGGCGTCGGTGACCGAACGGCCGTACACCAGCTCGCGGGTCGGGTCGAGATCCTGCCGGCCGGGCAGCAGGAACGACTCCAGCATCACACCGGTGATCCCGCGCTGGCCGGCGGCCATCTGCGCCGCCACGTCCGCGGCGACCAGCGGCTGGTTGCGGTGGTCCTTGCCGCTGTTGGCGTGGCTGGCGTCGATCACCAGGCGCTCCGGCAACCCGGCCGCCCGGAGCAGGTCGAGCGCGCCCGCCACCGACTCCGCGTCGTAGTTGGGCCGACCGCCACCACCGCGCAGCACCAGGTGCCCGTCGGTGTTGCCGCGGGTGTGCATGATCGCCGGGGTGCCGGAGAAGTCGATGCCCGGGAAGACGTGCGGCACCCCGGCGGCGCGGATCGCGTCCACGGCGGTGCCGATGCTGCCGTCGGGGCGGTTCTTCATGCCGATCGGCATCGACAGGCCGGAGGCGAGCTGCCGGTGCACCTGGCTCTCCACCGTGCGGGCGCCGATCGCACCCCACACCACCGTGTCCGCGATGTACTGCGGGGTGATCGGGTCGAGGAATTCGCAGCCCACCGGAAGGCCGAGACGCAGGACGTCGAGCAGCAGCGCCCGGGCCCGGCGCAGGCCGGTGTTGACGTCGCCGCTGCCGTCCAGCCCAGGGTCGTTGATCAGGCCCTTCCACCCGACGGTGGACCGCGGCTTCTCGAAGTAGACCCGCATGACGATCAGCAGGTCGTCGGCGAGCCGGTCGGCGGCGGCGCGCAGACGCTCGGCGTAGTCGAGGGCGGCGGCCGGGTCGTGCACCGAGCACGGGCCGACCACCACCAGCAGGCGGTCGTCCTCGCGGTCCAGCACGCGGCCCACCGCGCGTCGGCCGGTCAACACGGCGGCGGCGAGCGGGGCGTCCAGGGGCAACTCGTGGTGCAGCAGGGCGGGTGTGGTCAGCGGCACGACACGGTCGATCCGCTGATCGCTGACCCGATCGGTCTCCGGGGTCGTCACGGTGGGCATCCTTTCGCCGACCGTGCCCGGGGCCGGTGCCCGGGACGAGCCGGCTGCTCGTACGCAAAAGGGCAGGAACGACAGCTCCTGCCCAGCCGGCTCGGTCCGTGGTGACGTCAGTTCATGGTGAAGTCACCGGCGTGGGAGCCGGCTGCCTAAACCATCGATAGGAACGCGTCACGGGAGCCAGCCTACCCGACCGGGCGGGGGTGCCCGTGGCATCGTCCCAAGATGCGGGGTGAACATCGCGTGCCGAGTCCGGGCGGGGGGTAACAGGGGTCCCATGACTGACGAGCAGAGCGAGCAGGAGCGGGCGGAGTCCCGCGCGCACCACCTCCTTCCCGAGGAGGAGGCGGTGGGCAGCGACGACCCGCAGGCGCAGGCGGAGGCGATCCTCGCCGAGTCGGACATCCGCGAGGAGGACCAGAACGTGGCCCCGGACACGGTGCTGGAACGTCGTACCTCGGATCAGACGGTGGCCGTCGAACCGCCGGACTGAGCCCGCGCGCCGCGGGCCCGGCGTGAGCCCCGGTAGGTCTGCTCGCGCAGCCAGGCGAGTGGACCGGCCGCCCGCAGTTCGGGTGGCAGGTTGCGCACCGGGTCGAACGCGAGCGCGGCGTCCTCGGCGGCGTCGAGCGGGGCACCGATGCTGACCTGGCCGACCGGCCGCCACGGCCCGACGGCGGACGCGACCGCGAGCACCACGCGCGGCGCGTCCGCCCGGGCCGCGGCAGCGACGGCGGCCAGAGTGCGGCCGAGGTCGACCGAGTCCGGGTCGGCCAACGCGGCCAACCAGAGACGACGCCGGCCCAGGCGGTAACACGTGATCGTGCTGTACGTCCCGGTGAAGCCGCGGCGGGGCAGCGGCAGGTTCCGCAGCACCGGAGCGGCGCCGCTGGAGCTGACCAGCAGGTCGAACGGGCGGCCGGTGGGGGAGTGCACGCGTACCGCCAGGCCCAGCACGTCCGGCCAACCGCCGGGTGTGGGCGTACCCCTGGAGAGCCGGACCGTGGCCGCGTAGCGGCCGGGGTCGTCCAGCAGGGCGACCCCGGTGGGTGGTCCGGGCGTACCCCAGATCGTCACCTCGCCGGTGAACGACCGGCCGGCCGGATGCAGCAGCCGGCCGCGGCGCAGCCGGCCGAGCGCGGCGGTGGCGCGTTCGACGGTCCTGGCGGCCGGTCCGACGGTGCGGCGCGCGGGCGGAACGGGGGTCGGTGGGGTCATTGCTCCGCGGTACCCCGACCGGCGGAGTCGATGCCGGTCGGCCGGCTCGCCGACCGGCGGCACGTCACCTTTCCGCCCGCGAGATCGGATAGCGTCGTGCCATGCCCGACAGTGGTTACCCCTGGCCCATCGAGACGTCCCGACTGGACAACGGCCTGCGCGTGGTGGTGAGCGAGGATCGCACCGCACCCGCGGTGGCCGTCAATCTCTGGTACGACGTCGGATCCCGGCACGAGCCGGACGGGCAGACCGGTTTCGCCCACCTCTTCGAACACCTGATGTTCGAGGGCTCGGTGAACGTGGCGAAGACCGAGCACATGAAGCTGATCCAGGGCTCCGGTGGTTCGCTCAACGCCACCACCAACCCGGACCGGACGAACTACTTCGAGACGGTCCCGGCCGAGCACCTGGAGCTGGCGCTCTGGCTGGAGGCCGACCGGATGGGTGGGCTGGTCCCGGCGCTCACCCAGGAGACGCTGGACAACCAGCGCGACGTGGTGAAGAACGAGCGCCGGCAGCGCTACGAGAACGTCCCGTACGGGGATGCCTGGCTGCGGCTGCTGCCGCTGCTCTACCCGCCGGGGCACCCGTACCACCACTCGACGATCGGCTCGATGGCCGACCTGAACGCCGCCGATCTCGCCACCTTCCAGGCGTTCCACGAGATGTACTACGCGCCGAACAACGCGGTGCTCACAGTCGTCGGCGACGCCCAGGCCGCCGAGGTGTTCGCGCTGGCCGAGAAGTACTTCGGGGCGTTGCCCGCCCGCGACGACATCCCGCCCGCGCCGGACGGTCGCCGCGTCCCGGCGACCGGGAAGCCCGCCGTGGAGACGGTGATCGGGGACGTGCCGGCGCCCCGCGTCTACATCGCCCACCGTGGTCACCCGTTCGGCAGCCCCGGCTACGACGTGCTCACCGTGCTCGCCACAGTGCTCGGCAGCGGCCGGGGCAGCCGGCTCTACCAGCGGCTCGCCGACGGCGAGCGGATCGCACAACCCGATCTGGTCGGCGCGTACGGGGTGGACCTCGCGCACGCCCCGGCGCCGCTGATCGCCACCGCCACCGCCCGCCCCGGCGTGAGCGCCGAGCGGTTGGCCGAAGGGCTGGCCGAGGTCGTCGACGAGCTGGCCACCGTGCCGGTCACCGCCGCCGAGCTGGACCGGGCGAAGGCGTTGCTGAGCACCGCGTGGTGGCGGCAGATGTCGACGGTGGACGGCCGCGCGGACACGCTCGGGCGGTACACCACCCAGTTCGGTGACCCGGCCCGGGCCGCCGACCGGCTGCCCGCCTGGCTCGCGGTGACCGCCGAGCAGATCGCCGAGACCGCCGCCGAGGTGCTCGGCGCCGCCGACCGGGTGACCCTGACCTACCTGCCCGAGGAGACCGCATGACGCTGATCGCCGACCGTCCCGGCCCGGGTGCCGCTCGCCCGTACCGGTTCCCGCCGGTGGTCCGCCGCGCGGCGGGCGGCGGCCAGGTGGTCGCCGCGCACCTGCCCGGGCAGAACCTCGCCGTCGCGTTGCTGCTGCTCGACGCCGGCGCCGGCCGGGAGCTCACCGGCAAGGAAGGGCTGGGCGGCGTGCTCGCCAAGGCCCTGGAGGAGGGCACCGCGCAGCGGGACGCCACGGCGTACGCGCTGGCCATCGAGGCGCTCGGCACCGAGCTGGTGACCGGGCTGGACTGGGACTCGTTCCAGATCAGCGTGCAGGTCCCGGTGGATCGGCTGACCGCCGCGGTGCAACTCCTCGCCGAGGCCGTCCGGACGCCCCGGCTGGACCCGGCCGACGTCCGGCGCGTGCGCGACGACGAGGCCACCGCGCTGCGGATGGACTGGGCCAACCCCGGCCCGCGCGCCGACGCCGCGCTGCGCGCCGACCTGTTCGGCGCCGACACCCGCTGGGGACGACCGATGTACGGCGATCCGGACTCGGTGGCCGGCCTGGACGTGGAGGACATCACCGTCTTCCACTCCGAGTGGTTCCTGCGGCCCGGCACCCTGATCGTCGCCGGTGACCTGGACCGGATCGACCTGGACGCGTTGGCCGGGGCGGCGTTCGCCGGCACCGGGGGCGGTCCGGCCGAGCGGGGCGGCCCGATCGAGGTCCCGCTGCACACCGGCCGCCGGATCATCCTGGTGGACCGGCCCGGCTCGGTGCAGTCCACGCTGCGGCTGGGCCACCCGTCGCCGCACCGGGCGCACCCCGACCACGTGCCGATGACCCTCGCGGGCACGGTGCTCGGTGGGGCGTTCACCTCCCGGCTCAACCACCTGATCCGCGAGGTGCGCGGCTACACGTACGGCATCCGGGGCGAGTTCGCCTCGTCCCGCCGGTTCGGGCGGTTCGCGGTCAGCTCGGGCGTGCAGACCGCCGTCACCGCGCCGGCCCTGGTCGAGGCGGTGGGCGAGATCACCCGTACGCAGGCGGGAGGCGTGACCGAGGACGAGCTGGCGGTGGCCCGTTCCTGGCGGGCCGGGCAGCTGTCGGTCGAGTTGCAGAGCCCCCGGGCGATCGCTTCCGCGCTGACCACGCTGGTGGTGCACGACCTGCCGGACGACTACCACGCCCGGCTGCGCGAGGAACTGCTCAACGCCGACGTGGCCCAGGTCTCCGCGGCAGCGGCCACCCACCTGCACCCGGAAGCGCTGACCCTGGTCATCGAAGGCGACGCCGCCGTGATCCGCAACGACCTGGAAACCGCCGCCCTAGGAGACCTGCTCCCCTAACCCCGCCCCCCGCCCCGGGCCCCGCCTTCAGCCCGTTGATCATGAAGTTGTTGTCACTCGGCACGGCGTGTCGCGGCAATAACTTCATGATCGACGGGGGAGGAGGTGGGGCGGGGGAGGGGGTGGGTGTGAGGTGGGACCCGGGGGGTGGGAAAGGGGTCCCGGTTTCGGGGGTGGGGTGGGTAGCCTCCGGGCATGAGGATCGGCATTGTGGGGGCCACCGGCCAGGTCGGTGGCGTGATGCGGCAGGTGCTGGCGGAGCGGGAGTTCCCGGCGGAGCAGGTGCGGTTGTTCGCCTCGGCGCGGTCCGCCGGGCGGACGCTGCCGTGGCGCGACGGCGAGGTGACCGTCGAGGACGCCGCGACCGCGGACTACTCCGGGCTGGACATCGTGCTCTTCTCCGCCGGTAAGGGCACCGCCCGGGAGTTGGCTCCCCGGGTGGCCGAGGCCGGCGCCGTGGTGATCGACAACTCGTCGGCGTTCCGGATGGACCCGCTGGTGCCGCTGGTGGTCGCCGAGGTCAACCCGCACGCCGCCGCCGACCGCCCGAAGGGCATCATCGCCAACCCCAACTGCACCACGATGGCCGCGATGCCGGTGCTGCGCCCGCTGCACGCCGAGGCTGGTCTGGTCGGCCTGGTCGTCTCGACGTACCAGGCGGTCTCCGGCGCCGGCTTGGCTGGCGTCGCCGAGCTGGACGAGCAGGTCCGCAAGGTCGCCGAGCACGCCGCCGGGCTCGCCTTCGACGGGTCGGCCGTGGAGTTCCCCGCGCCGCGCTCGTTCGCCGAGCCGATCGCCTTCAACGTGCTGCCGCTGGCCGGCTCGATCGTCGACGACGGCTCGTTCGAGACCGACGAGGAGCAGAAGCTCCGCAACGAGAGCCGCAAGATCCTGGAAATCCCCGACCTCAAGGTCTCCGGCACCTGTGTCCGGGTTCCGGTCTTCACCGGCCACTCGCTCCAGATCAACGCCCGCTTCGCCCGCCCGATCACCCCGCAGCGTGCCCACGAACTGCTCGCCGACGCGCCCGGGGTCGCGCTGACCGCCGTGCCGACGCCGCTGCAGGCCGCCGGGCAGGACCCGACCTACGTGGGCCGCATCCGCGCCGACGAGACCGTCGAGTACGGGCTGGCGCTGTTCTGCTCCAACGACAACCTGCGCAAGGGCGCCGCCCTCAACGCCGTACAGCTCGCCGAGCTGGTGGCCGCCGAGCGACGCTGACCGTTGCGATCACTGCGGGCTCCCGCCGGTCTCGGTGGGGGCCCGCAGTCCGTGGCGGGCGGCGGTGCATCGGGGGCGGGAGCACGCCGGTCATGTTTGGATGGACGTAGCCGACCGCGCCACCTGGAGGAAACCGTGCCGGAGGACCCCACCCAGCAGGCGTTGACCGACCTGATCGCCGGCCGCTCGATGGGCGTGCTGGCCACCCTCAAACGCGACGGGCGACCCCAGCTGTCCACAGTGGTCTACTCGTTCGACCGCGCGGCCGGCCTGATCCGGGTGTCCGTCACCGACGGCCGAGCTAAGACCGCCAACCTTCGTCGGGACCCGCGGGCCAGCTTCCACGTCGGCAGCGAGGACGGCTGGGCGTACGCGGTGGTCGAGGGGCGGGCCGAGCTGACCACTCCGGCGGCCGACGTCGACGACGCCACGGTCGAGGAGCTGGTGGGGCTCTACCGGGCGCTTCGCGGCGAGCACCCGGACTGGGCCGACTATCGCAACACCATGGTCGCCGACCGGCGGCTGGTGCTGCGCCTGCACGTGGAGCGGATCTACGGAATGCCGCCCCGCGCCTGAGAGGGTCGCGAACCACGCCCGTGCCTGCGGGGCCCCGGACCGCGACTGACGACTGACCCCTGGGCGACCACTTCCGGCTCAGCCGGGCTCGATCACTGTCACGCCGGGCCAGCGTTGCGCGGGCCGGTGGCGAGCAAGTCGCTGCCGGGACAGCGTGACGCCCACCCGGGCCGGGTTGTGCCGCCACACCCCGCCCAGCAGATCCGCCAGGCCGTACGGGGCGCAGACCTCCAGCTCACCGGTCGGGCGCAGCCGCACGGCGACGGCGGTCGCGTACTCCGGCCAGGTGGCCACCGCCTCGGCGACGCTGCGGTACGGGGCGATCGGATCGCCGCCGAACTTCGACGCGTACCAGGTGTGCACCGCCGCCTGGTTGCGTGCCTCCCACGGCGGCGCCGGCCAGGCCGCGGCGAGTCGGGCGGTGGCCCGGTGGTCGTCGTCGCGGGACAGTCTCGTCGGGTCGAAGAAGACCACGTCCACGTCGCGGACCGTCGCCGGGTCGAACCCGTCGCCGTACCGCTCGCTCCAGACGAGGTCGCGGACGGCGCCCGCGCCGATCCAGGCGTCCGGTAGGCCGGAGTCGCGAACCACGGTCAGAGCCCGGGTCAGCCAGGCGTTGCCGGCGACGAGGTCTCTCAGCTCCCGCTTGCCCGTCAGCACCCCACCCACGCTAGGCGGTGCTGCCCTCGGCCAGTTGGTGGGGTCTGTACCACTATCTCGCCCGGCGTCACGACCTTGTCGATCAGGCGGTGTCGCGGAACGGCCGCGGGCCGCGGTCGCGACAGCCGCCTGCCCCGGACAGCGGCCCGGCCGTCGGCGTTACCCCCTCCCGTGCGGCGGGTAGACGGGCCGTGCCGACACCGAGAGGGGAGCACCATGACAACGGTCGGAGAGTTCATGACGACCCGGTTGGTGACGATGGACGGCAACGAGACGCTCATCGCCGCCGCGCAGGAGATGCGCGACAGCGCGATTGGTGACGTGGTGGTGACCGATGGCAACGGTGTCGTCGGTATCGTCACGGACCGGGACATCACGGTCCGTGGTGTCGCGGAGAACATGGACCCGGGCTCGACCCGGCTGAACCAGATCACCACCCGCAATGTGATTACCGTGAGCCAGTACGACGACGCGGTGGCCGCCGCGGACCTGATGCGCACCTATGCCGTACGCCGGCTGCCGGTGATCGACGACGGGCGCCTGGTGGGTCTCGTCTCGATGGGTGACCTCGCGGTCGAGCGCGAACCGCAGTCGGTGCTGGCCGACATCAGCGCCGACGATCCGAACAACTGACGACCCGCCGCCAACGCGCCGGCCCTCCCCTGCCGGGGGAGGGCCGGCGCCGCCGTGCCCCACCCACCCTCGGTGATCAAGAGGTTCGCGTCACGACACGCCGGACGCGGTGACGCAAACCTCTTGATCACCGGGGCAGGGGGGTGGGGGATGGGGTGGGGTGGGTGGGGTCACCCGATTCGGGCGAGGTTGGGCTTGGGTGGCAGGGGGACCCGTGCGGGGACGTGCAACGCCGGCCGTGCGCGCGACGCGGGCGCGCCGGGTGGGATCCCGGGCCCGGCCAACTGGGGGAGGAGTGGACCCGATGGTGGACGCGACCACGAGGTTCTTCGAGGACCTGGACCGGCGGGGGTACGAGCCTCTGCTGGCGAAGACCTCCGGGACACTGCGGATCGATCTGCACGAGGGGGCGCAGACCCGGCACTGGCTGCTCGCGATCGACCACGGGCGACTGAACGTGAGCCAGGAGGACCGGGAGGCCGACACGGTGATCGGCGCGAGCCCGATGCTGTTCGACGAGATCGCGGCCGGCCGTGAGCACGGTCTGGCCGCCCTGTTGCGCGGGGACATGACGGTGTCGGGGGACGCCCGGCTGGTGGTGCAGGTGGAGCGAATCTTCCCCGGGTCGCCGGACGCCCGTGGGCCGCGTCGCCGCTTCGCGGGGGAGGCGCGCTGATGGGCCAGAGCAACACGATCCGGATCCTGGACGGCAACACGTTCGTCGTCTGTGAGGACACCGGTGACATCGAGGCGACGCCGAGTGAGCCGACCGGGCTCTTCTCCATCGACACCCGGTTCCTGTCCACGTGGGTGCTGAGCGTGAACGGCGAACGCCTCAACTCGCTGTCGTACGACGACCTGCAGTACTTCGAGTCGCGGTTCTTCCTGGTGCCGGGGATGGCCACGCACTACGTGGACGCGAAGTTGTCGATCATCCGGGAGCGTGCGGTCGGCGGCAGCTTCCGGGAGCAGCTCACCATCCTCAACCACGACGAGAAGCCGGTCGACCTCGAAGTCCGGATGGACGCGGCGTCGGACTTCGCCGACCTGTTCCAGGTCAAGGACGAGATCCTGAACAAGAAGGGCGAGATCTACACCGAGGTGGAGTCGGACAAGCTGCGCCTGGGCTACCGCCGGGGCAACTTCCGGCGCGAGACGATCATTTCCTCGTCGATATCGGCGCGGTACGACAGCCGGGGCTTCGCGTACACCGTCCACCTGGAGCCCAACGAGCAGTGGGAAGCGGCGATCGACGTGCAGACGCACGCCGTCGGCCCCGGCGGCCGGGACCTGCGTCTCGGGCTACGAGTGCACGGCGGCGAGCGGCTGGCCCTGCAACATGACCTGGAGCAGTGGATCGCGGAAGCACCGAAGGTCAACAGTCAGCACGGCCGGGTGGCCAGCACGTACCGGCGCAGCCTGATCGACCTGGCGGCGCTGCGCTTCTCGCCGCTGTCGCTGGGCGGCGCCACCCTGCCGGCCGCCGGCCTGCCCTGGTTCATGACCATGTTCGGCCGGGACAGCATCCTCACCTGCCTGCAGACCCTGCCGTTCACCCCGCAGTTGTCGAAGACGACGCTGCGCATCCTGGCGTCGCTGCAGGGCAGCCGGTTCGACGACTTCCGGGACGAGGACCCGGGGCGGATCCTGCACGAGATGCGCTACGGCGAGACCGCGGCCTTCGAGGAGCAGCCGCACTCGCCGTACTACGGCTCGGTGGACGCGACGCCGCTGTTTCTCGTGCTGCTCGACGAGTACGAGCGGTGGAGCGGGGACGTCGCGCTGGTCAAGGAGTTGGAGCAGGAGTCCCGGGCGGCGCTGCGGTGGATCGACAGCTACGCCGACCTGGTCGGCAACGGCTACATCTGGTACGAGCGGCGCAACACCGAGACCGGCCTGGAGAACCAGTGCTGGAAGGACTCCTGGGACTCGATCTCCTACTCCGACGGCACCCTGCCGCCGTTCCCGCGGGCGACCTGCGAGGTGCAGGGGTATGCGTACGACGCGAAGGTCCGCGCGGCGCGGATGGCCCGCGAGTTCTGGGGTGACCCGGAGTTCGCCAACCAGTTGGAGCGGGAGGCGGCGGAGCTGAAGGAGCGGTTCAACCGGGACTGGTGGGTGGCCGACGGCGAGTACTACGCGCTGGCCCTGGACCCGGACGGCCGCCAGTGCGACGTCCTCAGCTCCAACATCGGCCATCTGCTCTGGAGCGGGATCGTCCTCCCCGAGCGCGCGGAGAAGGTGGCGGCGCACCTGGTCGGGCCGCGACTGTTCTCCGGCTGGGGGGTGCGGACCCTCGCCGAGGGGGAGACGCGGTACAACCCGATCGGCTACCACAACGGCACGATCTGGCCGTTCGACAACTCCTTCATCGCCTGGGGCCTGCGCCGGTACGGCTTCGCCGAGGAGGCCGCCACCATCGCCAACGGCATCCTGGACGCGGCCACCTACTTCGACGGGCGGCTACCGGAGGCGTTCGGCGGCTACCCGCGGGAGCTGACGAAGTTCCCGGTGGAGTATCCGACGGCGTGCAGCCCGCAGGCCTGGTCGACGGGTACGCCGCTGCTGTTGCTGCGCACCATGCTCGGCCTCGAACCGCACGAGGGGCACCTGGCGGTGGAACCACGGTTGCCGGTCGGGATGGGCCGGATCGAGGTGCTGGACATCCCGGGTCGTTGGGGTCGGGTGGACGCCTTCGCCCGCGGCCGGCTCGATCTGAACAGCCTCGCCGACTGAGCCAGGACCGGCGGACCGGCGGACCGGCGGCGGCGCGCCACCCGCGTCGCCGCCGGGCCGCCGCCCAGGCGATCCCCAGCCGGGCAGGGTAGATTCTGCGGATGCCGGAGCTCGTTTACCCGCCCGTTATCGCCGCCGCCAAGACAATGTTCCGGGTCCTCGACCTGAAGATCACCATCGAGGGCGCTCACCACGTACCCCGCACCGGCGGGGCGGTGTTGGCCAGCAACCACGTCAGCTACCTCGACTTCATCTTCGCCGGGCTGGGTGCGAACGCGTCGGGTCGGCTGGTGCGGTTCATGGCCAAGCAGTCGGTCTTCACGCACCGGATCTCCGGCCCGCTGATGCGCGGCATGCGCCACATCCCGGTGGACCGGCAGGCCGGCGCCGCCTCGTTCCGCTCGGCGGTCGACGCGCTCAAGCGCGGCGAGGTGGTGGGCGTCTTCCCGGAGGCCACGATCAGCCGGTCGTTCACGGTCAAGGAACTCAAGAGCGGCACCGTGCGGATGGCCCGTTCGGCGAAGGTGCCGGTGCTGCCGGTCGCGCTGTGGGGCACCCAGCGGCTCTGGACGAAGGGCCGCCCGCGCACCCTCACCCGCCGGCACACACCCATCACCATCCTGATCGGCGAGCCGATCCACCCGGCGGACTTCCCGGACCCGAACGTGCTGGCCGCCGAGCTGACCACCCGGCTGAGCGCGCTCGTCGAGCGGGCCCAGCGCGAGTACCCGGACGCGCCGGCCGGCCCGGAGGACACCTGGTGGCTCCCGGCGCACCTCGGTGGCACCGCGCCGACCCCGGAGGAGGCCGCCGCGCTGGACGCCGTCGGCGAGGAGCGCACCCCGAGCGTCTGAGAATGATCAAGACCGGCCGCGCGGACCGGCTTCACCAACGCCCGGACGCCGCGCCGCCTGCGAAACCGTCCCAGGAGGTCGGCTCCGGTCCCGAGCGGTAGTAGTCGTCGCGGGAGCGGAACTCCACCGGCAGCGAGCCGGGCAGGGTGATCCGGGTTTCCCCGGCGGCCAGCGCGGGGCCGGCCCGCAGCAGCAGAACGTCGCGCTCCTGTGCGGAGAGGTCCACGAGTTGCGGGCGGGTGAGCCGGAACATGGCCGCCGCCCGGCGCACCTGCCGGGCCAGCGCGATGATCTCACCCGGTGACCCGCCGAGGGCCAGCGCCGGCTGCTGGATGGTGCGCAACGCGTCGCAGACGATCATGAGCTGCGCCGGATCGGTGCGAGGAAGCTCCAGCCGGGACGGCCACTGCCAGCGGATCTGGCCGGTCATCAGACCGGTCAGCCGCCCCGCCGGCCGGGACCGCGGGGTGTCGTCGTCGACCAGGGACAGCTGCGAGCCGGTGCCCACCCAGCAGATCCGCTGGTCGGTGACGGTCACCGAGACCGGCCCGGGAAGCTGCCAGCCGCGTCGTGTCTCGGTCGGCCCGAGCAGGTAGCCAGCGACGAGCAGCCGGTGTCTGCCGAGCACCTTCTCGCCGGGCAGCGGGCGCATGTCGTAACGCCGGTCGAGGGTCGGGCCCACGTCGTCGTCCGGCGCGTCGAACCGGTGTGGGCCGATGAAAAAGGGGGACGCGTCGGCGTGCATCGTCACGACCTCCCGGTCAGCTGGCTGTGGGTTGAGCCTCGCCGATGCGCCGGCCGCTGTCATGACGCCCGTTAGGGGGTCGGCCGGTCGTGCGTCGCCTGTGACCGGTAGATGCCGATCTCCTCCGGGCGGACGAGCCCGTCCTCGATCGCACGGGCGAGCAGAGCGGCCTTTGTGGCTGCCGGCCGCCCCGCCCGGGTGTACTTGATCCGCGCGCGGTCCACATACTGCTTCACGGTGTGCTCGCTGATCTGCATGCGACGGGCCACCGACGCCTTCGACATCGACTGGAACCAGAGCAGCAGCGCCTCTCGCTCCTTGTCGGACAGCATCGGCCGGTCCGGCCTCGGGTCGCCGACCATCGCGCCGGCGAGCGCCGGCGGCACGTACGGGCGGTCGCTCGCCGCGGCCAACACGGTCGCCACGCAGTGCTCCCGGCCCTCGTGCTTGGCCAGGAAAGCCACCGCCCCGGCGTCCAGCGCGGCGAGCATCGTCTCCGGGTCGGTGTGTTCCGAGTAGACCACCACCCGTCGCCCGGTGGCACTCAACTCGGCCAGCTTGTCCAGCGCCATCCGGCCGTGCAGCCGCAGGTCGAGCAGGACGACGTCGGCGTCCGGCGCGGCGCGCAGCACCTCGTCCGGGTCGTCCCCGGTGGCCAGCACGGTCAGTCGCGGCTCGCTGGCGAGCCAGGCGCGCACTCCCTCGACGACCACCGGGTGGTCGTCGACGATCGACACCCCGACCAGCCGGTCACCGGTCACCCCAACCACCGGGTCTGCGCCCATCTGATGTCCCCGTCCCGTTCGTAGAGGTGCTGCACCGGCCCGTCCTCGTGCTTCCCGGGCGGAGGGCCGGTCGCGTCCGGCCCCTCCCGGTCCGGCGTGACCAGACTGACCACCACCTCGCCGGGGCCGGACACCACGGTCAGACGCGCCCACCCCCGGGCGTCGGCGAGCAGGCCGGTGAGCGGGTCGGCCAGCCGGCGGCGGATCTGGACCGGCAGCGGCGGTGGGGTGCCGATGGCGATCAGGTCGATCGGCAGCCCGTTGCGTTCGGCCAGGTCGGCGGCGGCCCGCAGCTCGTGCAGCAACGGGTCGGGCACGTCGTCGGACTCGGCGATCAGGCGGCGCAGCCGGGCCGCGGCCAGCACGCAGCGGCGCTGCGCCTCCGGGTCGTCCGGGGCGATCTCGCCGGCGGCCAGCTCGCCGAGCACCCGTCCGGCCGCCGCGCCGACCAGGGCGAGCCGGTTACGGCGTTCCTGCCGGCCCCGCTCGGCGGCCGCCCGCTCGGCGGAGAGCGTGTGCAGCGTGGCAGCCGCGGCGGCCCGGTCCCGGGCCAGGCCGACGATCACCGCGCTGCCGACGAAGACCGCCACCGGCAGCGAGAAGGTGCCGTAGACGTACATGGTGTAGCGGGCCAGGTCGGCCGGGCCGGGGCCGTGCGCGAGGACGGCGGCGAGCGCGATCAACGCGTGCGTGGTCAGCAGCGCGACCAGACCGCTGACCCGCCGACCCCACAGCGCCAGCACGAAGAACCAGCCGAGCGTGCCCCACACCCAGTTCGCGGCGGCGAACAGTTGCCGTTCGCCGACCGCGGCGAAGACGGCCGCGTCGACGGCGAGCAGCAGCCCGGCGAGCGGCCAGGGCGGCAGCGGCGCGCCCCGCAGCAGCCGGACGCCGGCCACCGCCCCGGTCACGGCGACCAGGATCCAACCGCCGAGCACCACCGTCGGCGCGGTGAACTGGGTCCGCGTCGCCAGCACCGCCGGCAGTCCGATCGCGACATGCCAGGCCAGCGCGATGGCGACGGCGACGATCCGGGCACCCCGGTCGGAGGCGTGCGCCACCGCGGCCGGCGCGGCGAGCACCGCGGGCTCGGGCGGCGTGGGCCCGTCGGCCGGGCCGGGCGGCGGCCCCGGGATGAGCGCCTCGCGGGTGCGGGTGCGCTCCGCCGAGGCGCCGAGGTCAGCCGACACCGGGCCACTCCAGTCGGATCCGGGTGCCCGCACCGGGCGCGGAGCGCACCTCGGCCCGCCCGCCGACCGCCGCCATCCGACCGTGGATCGACTCGCGCAGCCCGTACCGGTGCGCGGGGACGGTGTCCGGATCGAAGCCGGGGCCGTCGTCGACCACCTCGACCACGACGGAGACCGCGTCGCGGGTCAGCCGCAGTGTGGCCCGCGCGCCCGGCGCGTGCCGGACCACGTTGGACAGTGCCGCGTAGGCGCTCTCGGTGATCGCGTCGGCCACCCCGGCGGGCACCGCGCAGGAGGCCAGCTCCAGGCCCACCGCCAGTTCGGGCAGCCGGTCGGGCACCGTCCGCAACCGACCGTCGAGGGGAACCGGGCCGTCGCCGGGCACCGGGCCGAGGTCGGTCAACGCGACGAGGGTACGCAGGTCGGCGGCGCACCGGTCGCGGAACGCGGCCGACGGGCCGGCCACCGCGCCGAGCCCCACCATGGTCAGCGTGCCGAGCACGGTGTCGTGCAGGTCCCGATTCTGCTGGCGCTCCGCCTCCCGGGCGGCCCGGGCGACCAACGCCTCCCGGGTCAACCGCTGGTGCTCGGCGAACGCCCGGTCGGCCCGCCCGATCCGGCGGCGCATCACCGCCGTCATCATCGCCGTGCAGGCCGTCTGCACCAGCAGGGTGGCGGCGTGCGCCCGGGCCTCGGCGGGGTTGCCGGCCGCCTGCGTGCCCACCACGTAGGTGGCGGTGACCAGCAGCCCGGCCGGGACGGACCAGCGGGCCGGTGCGGTGGCCTGCGCGTTGATCACCGTGGTGCTGGCGAGCACCGCGATCCAACTGCCCTCGCCGGGCAGCACCTCGGGCGCCACCAGGCGAGGGATGAGCAGGCAGGCCAGCGCGGTGAGCCCGACGTCACCGGCGACCAGTGCCGGGGTGATCCCGTGGCGCACCGCGCGGCCGGCGTACCAGAGCGACCAGCCGGTGAGCGCGGCCACGCCGGGCAGCAGCAGGGCCTCATCGACCGGCGGGGTACGCACCGACAGCGCCACCGCGGCGCCGACCAACCCGCACGTCAGCCGCAGCAGCGCCGGAAATGTGGTGAAGATGAGACTCAATGCCCCGCCGGCCGGGCTGTCCAGGACGGGCGGTGGCACGGTCGGGGCGGCAGTCGCCGGCATCGGGAGCTGTCCTTCCGACAACGACCCGGTCCGGGTCCGCGCGGCATAGATCGACATCGGAGAATAGCATGGCGGACGGTGAGCGTTCACCCACCGTGCGCATGGTGTCGCCTTCTCGTCACTCTGCGCTGCGGGGCTGGATCAGGTCCCACCGATTGCCGTACAGATCGACGAAGACCGCCACCGAGCCGTACGCCTCGTGCCGTGGCTCCTCCAGGAACCGCACCCCGGCCGCGACCATCCGGGCGTGGTCCCGGGCGAAGTCCTCGGTGTGCAGGAACAGCCCGACCCTGCCGCCGGTCTGGTCGCCCACCCGCGCCTGCTGCTCGGCGCTGCTCGGTCGGGCCAGCAGCAGCGCCGTCTCCCGGGCCCCCACCGGGCGCACCACCACCCAGCGCGAGCCGTCCGGGCGGGCCGTGTCCTCCACCAGCTCGAAGCCGAGGCCGCCCACGTAGAAGTCGATCGCCTCGTCGTACTCGCGTACCAGTACCGCGACCAGTCCCAGATGTGCCATCGGGCCATCATGCCGACGGATGCGCCGACCCGGCGGGCGGCGTCGCCCATGGTCGGCGACGTCACGCGGGAACCCCGCCGGACGGCCGCCCGTCTCATCCGGCGGTAGAGAGGTGGTGAGCGGGATGCGCTCGGGCGGAACGACACTGGTGGCGGCGCTGCTCGGCCTGGGGTTGTGCGGGCTGGTAATGGCAGGCTGCGCGGGCACGGTCAACACGCCGAAGGATCCCGGCCCGGCCGAGATCGTCGAGAAGTGGACCTCCTGCGCCCAGGTCGCGCCGCAGGCAGGCGTCGTGCTGCCCGTACCGCCAGGGTCGGACGGGCCCGCGGCGCCGACGCCGGCCGGGGTCGAGCCGCGCGTCGGACGGATCGACCCGGCGTTCACCCCGGTCGCCGCAGTGCTGTGCGGCCGCGACGTCGTGCCGGGGGCCGCTGGTGGCCGGGAGGAGGTCGCCACCGAGCGCCGCGCCGGCGACATCGGCCCGCTGGTCGCCGCGCTGGGACTGGCCGACGAGGAACGGGGTCGGGGGGACATCGCCTGCACGGCCGACATGCTCGTCCCACCCTGGCTGGCGCTGCTCGACGACCGGGGCCGCTGGCTGCGGCCGTACCTGCCGACGGACGTCTGCGGCAAGCCGCGCCCGGAGGTGCGCGCGGCGTTGGACGGTCTGCGCCTGACCACTGTCGACACCCGTACCGTCGGGCAGGTCGAATCGTCGGCGGCCGAGACCGCCGGCTGCGAGCAGCGGTGGTCCGACATGGTGTGGGTGGAGACCACCCTCGGACGTCCCGGACGTGTCGTGCCCGCCACGAGTCCGAAGGCCGGGCCGCTGCGCCTCTGCGTCTACGAGGTGCCCCCGTCCGAGCGGGGCGGCGGCAAACCGGCCGGTGACTTCGTGTACGGCGGGCCGCTGCCGCCCGAGCGGCAGGCAACGGCGCTCCGCGCGCTGGCCGCCACCAGGCCGGCGGCCGACTGTGCCACCCCGGCGTCCCGCTTCGCGGTGCTCCGGTCCCTGGATGGCGGTGGGCCCGAGTGGTACGTCGAACTCGACGCCTGCCGGCGCTTCCTGGTCGTGGCACCACCCGGTGGGACGCAACTCGGGCAGGGTGACGCGGCGTTGGCGGCGCTGTTGGGACCGGTCTGAGCGCGCGCCGATCTTCGGTGGGGCTCAGCCCACCGGCAGCGCCTTCGTGCCGCCGCCGGCGATCGACCGCTTGACGGCGGCGCCGCCCGACCAGAAGTAGCAGCGCACACCCCGGTCGCCGCGCGCCCACAGCTCCTGCGAGGGGAAGCGGTACGCGGTGCCGGTGCGGTAGCGCAGGCTGGCGTCGACGGGCACCTTGGCGTAGCGGGCGACCAGCGTACGGCAGGCGGGGTGGACCGCGTCCTCGTCGCGCACGGCGTCGGCGTAGGAGCGATCCGGGGCGGTCCAGACGCCGACGAACTCGTACTGGTGCCCGGCCGTGCAGGCGGCCGGCCGCAGTCGGCCCCACTCGTCCTCGTTCATGCAGCCGTACGTCAGCGGCGAACGGCTGCCGACCGCGTTGCGCAGCGTCCCGGACCGGTGGATGGCCCGGTCGGAGTCGCCGTTGGCGCCGTCCACCTCGTCCAGCTCGAAGATGTCGCACCGGTAGGAGCGGCTGCCACCCGCCCACCCGTCCGGCGAGGTCGGCGCGACCTGGACGGAGAGCCGCGCGGTGCGCCAGTCCCCGCCGACGAACTCCTTGGCCCGGGTGTCGCAGTCGGCGAAGACGCCACGCATGGCCGCCGACTCCACGGTGGGTGGGGTGCTGCGCGCGGCCAGGGCGCCGGTGAAGGTGCCGACGTGGAACGTCTCGACCAGGTGGGTCTTCGCGCAGTCGACGGGGGAGTAGCTGCTCAGGTACGAGCTCGCCTCGGGGATGACGTGGCACTCGCCAGCCTTCGGGGTGAACTGCTGCGCCGCCGCCATCGGTCGCCAGTCGTCGGACAGGTCACCGTCCGTGCCGGCCGGCGTGCCGCAGCCCGCCAATGCCACCGTGAGGAACGCAGCCGCGAGCGCTGCCCTGCCGTACCGTCGCATGTGTTTCTCCCCGTGGCCCCCGTGTGGACGCGCGCAGCATATGGCACCGGTGCGACGGGTCGGCACCCGCTTCCGGCCGGACCCGGTGCTACCCGTGGAAGACGCCCGCAACCCGGTCGGATGGTCGGAGGGCTACCGTACGGTCGCGCCATGGCAGCCAGCATTGACCTGACGCTCGACTCCACCGCCGCCCCGATACTCGCCGCGTTCTGGAAGACGGCCCTGGGCTACATCGACGAGCCGCCACCGCCACCCTTCACGACCCGCGCCGAGTGGCTCGCGCAGTTCGATCCGCCGGAGGACGACGTTGCCGACGACGGCGCGTGGCTGTGCGACCCCGACGGCACCGGCCCCCGCCTGTCCATCCTCAACGTCCCCGAGCCCAAGACGGCGAAGAACCGGCTGCACATCGACATCCGGGTGCCCGGTCACGGCACCCCCGACGAGCGGTGGGCGCGGATCACGGCGGAGGCCGCTCGCCTCGTGCGGGCCGGCGGAAGTGTCCTGGAGGAGGCCGACCGGCACCACGTGGTGATGGCCGATCCGGAGGGCAACGAGTTCTGCGTCGCCGCCGCAGCGGCCGCCTGACGTCGTCGTGATCCCCGGCCGAGGGGCACGCGCGGTGCGCGTACCCCTCGGGCTTCTCAGCGGGCGCGGACCGCGACGGCCGTGTACGGCGTGGTCGGGGTCGGTGGCGTGGTGAAGCGGGCGTTGGGCAGGTACAGCCGGCCGAGGGCCTTGGCAACTGTGGTGGGCACGTCGAAGTTCGGGTCGGTGATCGTGCCGGTGACGGTTCCGGCGGTGCCGGCGCGGTTCAGCGTGACCACCGCGATCTGGTTGAGGCTGTTCTGCACGACGTAGAGGGTGCGGCCGAGCAGCAGCAGGCCGTCACCGTTGGTGAAGGTGTAGCCGGGCACGGCCACGACGGTGGTCGCACCGGTCACCGG
This sequence comes from Micromonospora sp. NPDC005194, assembly GCF_040608335.1. Lineage (NCBI taxonomy): Bacteria > Bacillati > Actinomycetota > Actinomycetes > Micromonosporales > Micromonosporaceae > Micromonospora > Micromonospora sp. NPDC005194. The sequence continues at coordinate 102,567 of NZ_JBEXIA010000013.1, forward strand.
GTCGACCCGGAACAGTGTTCCCGTGTTGGACTGGACGACGATCAGCGCCCTGCCGTCCGGTGTGGTGGCGATGCCGTTGAGGTTCACGCCGGTGCCGACCTGCTCGTATGCGCCGGTCAGCGCGATGGTCGTGAAGCCGTCGGCAGGCGGCAGCGCGCCACCGCGACCGAGTGGCAGCCGGTAGAGCACCGGCCGGTTGGAGTCGGTGACGTACGCGGCGTCGCGGGTCAGGACGACGTCGTTGACGAATGTCGGGGCGGTGGCGAACTGGTAGCGCGCCAGCACTTCGCCCGTGCGGGTGTCGAGCACGCGAGCGTCGCCGGCCGTGCCGCCGGCGACGAACAACCGGCCGCGCGGGTCGACCTTGAGCCCGAGCGACGGGGTACCGGTGGGTGCTCCGATCGTCGTGCCCCGGCCGGTCACCAGGTCGGCGCGGTAGATCTCGCCGGTCGCGCGGGAGCCGAAGTACGCGTACCGGCCGGCGGTGGCGATGCCCTCGGGCTGGAACCCGTCCGGCAGGGCGACAACTGCCGGCGGTCGGCCCCCGGCTTGCGCGTGGGCGGGCGCGACGGCGACGGAGGTCAGGAGGGTGGCGGTCAGGGCGACGCCGAGCGCGGTCCTGAGGGGTCGGATCACTGTGCTCCTTCCGGGCGGGCTGAAAAGGACACACCCGCCGCGATCACTGGGGCCAGGACCTTCCCCACTGTACGACCGGTGGAGGTCCGCTCCGGCGCCACAATCGTCAAGGCCGCGCACCAGCCGCTCGGCAGTGACCCCCCCGCCCGGTCGGACATGTAGGCCGTGCCGGGCACGCCGTCGGCACGCAGGCGGCGGGTCGGTGCGCCCAGGCGGAGTCGTCAGAGCTGTTGGACGATCTGGATCGGGTTGCCGTCGGGGTCGGCCGTCCAGGCGATCAGCAGGCGGTCGAGCCACCGGTGCGGCGCAGCCAGGGAGGGTGCGCCGTTCGCGGTGAGGGCGGCGTACGCGCCAGCGGTGTCGTCGGTCCAGAGGACCACCGCGGCCCGCTGCCCCTGCGGCACGGGGTCGAGGCCGTGGTCGTCGCGCGTGGAGGCCACCGAGGCGATGCCGATCTTGTAGCCGTCGAGCGCGAGATCGATGTGGATCGGCTCGCCCTCGGTCGGCACCCGGAAGGTCTCGGTGAAGCCCAGGCCGGCGTAGAACTCGGCGGCTCGGCGGACGTCCTCGCTGAAGAGGATCACCTGAGGAGTCCGGAACATCGACACGCGGCGACGCTATCAGCGCAGCCGCTGCCCGCGAGCCCGTCCGGGTCACCGCCGTGGTCGGCGACGGTCTGCACCCACCTGATCATCCCGCTCAGCGTGTCCGCCATTGTCGAGTGGGCGCTCGGAGGCAGGCACTGCTGTACGGATGGCTGCACAGCCCTCAGGATGCGATTGTGCTCGCCGAACCAACGATGCTTCTCGTCCACAGCCCGCTTCTCACCGCAGCGACATGGGATGCCCTGCGTCCGCATCTCGAAGCGGCGGGGTGGCGTGTGGAAGTGCTGGACCTTCGCCCCCTCGTCGAGTCGACGTCCTTTCATGCGGCGGTCTGCACGGCGGCTGCCACCGTCACTCCTGGTGCGCACACCGTCGTCGTCGGCCACAGCCGCGCGGGCGCGTACCTGCCGGGCATCGCCGACGCGGTCGGCAGTGACCAGCTCGACGTCGTCTTCATGGATGCCCGCCTGCCACACCCGGGCACGAGCTGGATCGGATCACTGCCGGCGGAACGGGCCACCTGGCTGCGGGAGATGGCGGCGTCCGGCCGGCTGCCACGGTGGGACACCTGGTTCCCCACGGCCTCCCTGGCCGATCTCCTGCCCGACCCCGAACAGCGGCGGCGGGTGCTGGACGGCATACCTGAACTGCCGTGGCAGGTCGTCTCCGAGGTGCTGCCTACGCCGGGCAAGGCATGGCACTCCGCCCGACACATCTACCTTCAGCTGAGCGCCGCGTACCAGTCCACGGCAGAGCAGGCCGAAAAACGTGGGTACCGGGTCCGGAGCCTGGACGCCCATCACCTGGCGATGGTCACGCACCCCGCAGTGGTGGCGGATCTGCTTGTGTCGGCATTGCAACCGTAGGACGCGATTGCTCAACCTCATCATTGTCGACCTGTTATGTGGTGGGTGCGCCGCCCGGCCCTGGTCAGGTCGAGCAGATTGGCCAGGCGGTACCGCAACACCCGCGTCTGCCGGACCGAGAGAAGCAGCCGGGTTGCCGCGCTGTCCTCCAGGCGCACCATCGGCTCAGCAGCCTCGTGCAGGGCCTGTACCAGGACCGCTTGCACGGTGATCGCCTCCGGCCGGTCGGTCTCCACGCCGAGGATGCGGGAGTGGTGCTGACCCCGACTCTCACAATCGTCCCGGTCGCACCAGCGTGGATGCGTCAGACCGGCCGGGGCATCGGCAAGGGTGCCGGTCGGGAAGACGAACATATGGCCGCAGGACCGTACGACGTCCGGTGCCATGCCGATCAGGTGGGCCTCCAAACCGGCGCGGGCAATGGCAGCGGTTGCGCGGATGGTGTGGTCAACACAGGTGTACGCGCAAGCGTCCAGGGAGTCCGCCGAGTACAGCTCGATGCGGATCGTCGCGGGTTCTGGACAGGCGGGCAGGGTGGGTAGGGTGCTCACGGGTCGCCTCCTTGCTAGGCGATCAAGGCCCTCGATCGGCGTGGCTGCGCTGGTCGAGGGCCGCCTTCATATTGGCTGTGACAACGCGCTCGATCCCGGCTCGGGCCGTGTCTTGAAGCTGGTAACCCCATGTCCTCTGGTGCTTCTATCGGCTTGCTGAGTCCAGTGAAGTCGAAGTCGGACGATGCGCCCATGCAAAGCTGGTGCAACGAGCGGCAATCCGATGCAACGCATCACGGGAGGCGCGATGGCGAGGGTGGATCAGTGGACTGGACGCCTGGCCTGTGTGCTGCAAGCTGCCGCCGGGATGACGAACGAAGGGTTCGCGGCCTGGCTGGGCATCGCGGTCAGAACCGTTGCGTACTGGCACAGTCGGCCGGAGACGGTGCCCGGCAGCGCGAACCAAGAGTTGCTGGACGCAGCAGTCGGCCGGCTTTCGGACTCGGTCAGATCGCGGTTCCTACAAGACATCGACGACGTCGCCAGGAAGCACAGAGGCGCTGGTAGCGGCACTGATCTCGGCGATGTCGTGAGTGATGCCGCAGACGCAGTCGCCCATGACTCGCTGCTGTCGAGCGCAGGGGTGCCGCATGACTCGATCGAGGCAATGCAGCAGGACATGGCCGTGCTGGCGCGGTCTGTTGGAATGGCTGCCTTCGACACGTTCTCAACTGCACGGCGGCTGCGTGACGAGGCGCGAGCGTTGGCCGACCGCACGCGGCGGCCGGGGGACTTGGTCGATCTCTTCGTGGCCATCGGCCAGGGCGCATCACTCATGGCCTCCACCGCTTTCGACCTCGGACACTGGACCGAGTCGGCCGCCCTTGCCCGGGCGGCTACCCAGTACGCAGACCTTGCCGGCCACGCGTCCTTGAAGGCGTGGACGTATGGGCTGCAAATGACGTTGGCGAACTGGCGCAACGAGCCTGATGCCGCTCTCAGCTACTACGGCCGAGCGATGCGTGTGGCCCCCGACGGTGAACCGAAGCTGAGGCTCCGCTACATCGCCGCTCGCTCCTACGCCCTTCTCGATGACCCCGCCTCAGTGGCTGCCGTTCTGGACGCTGCCCAACAAGACAGGGAGGCGGCAGAGGGTCGGCCCGACGAGCTGGCTACGGCGACCGGTGGTGAGTTCGCCTTCGGAGACGCACGCGCCGCAGCCTGCGCCGCCGCTGCCTGGCTCGACCTCCGCAACGGCGAGCAGGCTGCGAGGTACGCCCTCGATGCGCTGCGCGTTTATCAGGCGCTGCCGACAGCGCGGCGGCCATACTCACAGATCAACGGCACGAACATCGACATGGCCGCTGCTCACCTACACATGCGAGATCCGGACGGGGCTGCTGAGGCGCTGCGTACGGTGCTGGCTCTGCCGCCGCAAAGGCGCAACGTCTCGCTAACCGGTCGGCTCGCTCGGATAGGACGTCTGCTGAACGAGGCACGGGGAAGCGGCGATGCCGACGCACGGCGGCTCGCCGACCAGATCGCGGTGTGGCTGTCGGAGACCTCATCTCGACCGCTCGTTTGAGCGGCGCCAGGCGGCCAAAACCTGCGCTTCCCTCGCTCGGCTGATGCCGATTTCGGCGGCGCGGTCGTGGTTGCTGACGTCCCCGCTCTCGACCAACCACCGCCAGGTGTCCCGGACGGTCAATTCGAGTGGGCGGGCGCGGAGACCGGCGGCTTGCGCGGCAGTGGTGTCGACGTTCCACACCCCGTCGAAGGTGCGCCAGAGCGGCAGTTCGGACCACTGCCGGATGCCCTGTGCCAGCAGAAAGTCGTCGGGCACCCAGGTGAAGGAGGTTTCGGTGTGCGTCGAGTGAGCGCAGTGCGCGAGCAGTTCTCCGAAGGTCCCGCTACCCACCGGAGCGCAGACGTTGAACGTGCCGGCCAAGTCGTCAGTGATGGTGCGCAATGCGAACGCGGCCAGATCGCGTACGTCGATCGGCTGGATTGCCCGGTCAGGCGAGCCTGGCGCTAGTACCTCGCCGCCAGCGGCCACACGACGTAGCCACCAGGGCAGGCGGCCGACGTACTCACGTGGGCCGAGCACGACGCCGGCGCGCAGAATTGTGGTTCGGTCCGCTCCGAACGCGGCGAGTGCCGCTGCCTCGCAACCGGCCTTCTGGTAGCCGTAGCGGGTCGGTCCGTCCTCGGTGTCGGTGCCGTAGTCCGGGCCCGCGTCCGGCGGGCAGTGAAGCACCTCGGATTGCTCGCTCAGCGGCTTGACCGGCCAGTCCCGGTAAACGCTGAGCGTGGATACGAAGACGTAGCGACTGGCGACGGGAGCGAGCGCGCCTGCCACGTCGAGGACGTTCCTGGGCACGTAGCCAGAGGTGTCGACAACGGCATCCCAAGGCCCGGCGGCAGCGAGAGCGGCGACGTCCTCAGGCCGAGTCCGGTCGCCTCGGATGTGCCGTACCGCTTTAGAGAAGGGAGCTGACGTGCCGCGGTTGAATGTTGTCACCTCCCAGCCGGCATCGATCCCAGTCGTGACGACGGAGTATCCAACGAACCAGGTTCCGCCAAGCACCAGCAACCGCATGGGCTCATCCTGCCGACCCGGCCGACGCGCCCCGACCGTGGGCAGCCGCAGGTGCTACGGCTGCACGATCTGCGGCGCGCCTGCGCGCCGTTCCTCACGAGGCGGTTGCACGCTGAGTGATCGTCCGATTGGTTGCGCGGGCGAGAGACCATTGTCGGATGGGTTCTAGCGCTCCCTCGTGGATGGTCCTTGTTGCTGCCGCTCTGGCGGTCGTGGGCACGCTCGCCGCCGCGCTTATCACCCAAGTGGCCAGCGGGGTGCGCGAGCGCCGACAGTGGAGATGGCAACGGGAGCAGGAGCTTCTTCGCTGGCGGCACGAGCGTGAGCAGGAGGAGGGGCGCTGGGAGCGAGAGAAGGCCGAGCGCCAGGAGCAGTGGGAGCGCGAGGATATCGCCCGCTCGCGCCAGGAACGCCTAGCCTCGTACAGCGAACTGCTCCAGCAGTTGGACAGCTTCAGAAGTGCTATTTCAAGCCGCCTCCCTGTTGATGGCTCCGGCCCCAAGAAGATCGACGCAGCATGGCGCAGCGAGGTTATGACGCTCGCCAACGCCTTGGAGTTGACGCGGGCCAAGGTCAGGCTCTTCGCGTCCGTGGAGACGGACAAGGCCTGCGGAGAAGTGTTTGTTCGTGTGCGCCGCTGTTGGGCCTCATTCAGCGGCGGGATGCTGGACAGGCAGGAGCGCATTGATGTGCTCCGTAGCGACCTCTGGAACCTCGGCGCACTATCTGCTGAGCTTCTAAAGGCGATTCGCTGGGAGCTTGGGTTGGATGTCGCTCAATGAGAGCGGCGTGATCCGGCTGCCGGCTCCAGGGTTGGAGCCAGGTGCTGGATGAGCGTCGGTCAGCTGCCCGTGGTGTCGCCCTGTGTCATGTCGATGAGCCGGCCGGTACTGGCATCCTGCGTGAGGGTCCAGAGGTTCGCCGGCAAGGCCTGCTCGTGGCAGAGCGTCTTGATGATGAGTCCCGGTCCGGACCTGTGCACGATCAACTTGTCAGCCACGAGGGTAAGATCAATGCGGGTTGCCACGATCTACCTTCTTCGTTGAGGCTACCGGCGAGCACCGACCCCGCCAGCCGCTGTAGTTGGACGTGCTGTACCGGCATGGGCAAGCCGATGCATCGTCGGACGGTGCCGATGTAGCCTGGCCTTGGCCAGAAAGGGGGTGCCGGCCCGTGGCGTACAGCTACGTGTGTGAATCGTGCCGCCGGGCGTTGAATCTTCCTGCCGAACGCTCCTACCTGAACAAGATCAAGAAGCGGGCCGCCGCTCCAAGTCCCGAGATCGTGCAACGGGACGCCACCGGCAAGCCCTGGCTCCTTGGACGGCAGCTCTCAGGGTGCTATGAGATGTCGCCCGCTGCGTGCGTCTGCGTATGCGTGCCGAGCGGCCACGACGCGCTGCAATGCTCGGAAGAGGGTGACTTTAAGGTCGGAGGTCGCCCCGGGTCCGGCTTTGTCGATCACCTCGCCAAGGAGTTGGGCCGCGAACCCATACCGGAGCTGGCGATCGCACGCGACGATGAGTGTCAGGTCCTAGTCCGGGCCATCCTCGCCTGGTTGTGCAGCTCGACGGACGACGAGCAGCCGGCCAGGGAAGCGGAGCTGGAGGGCATGCGATACGAGGACCAAGTGAAGCTCCTGCGGGACTTCATCACCGAGATGCGCGCTGACCTTCTACAGGAGCGGTCGTACCGCGACCTCAAGATGAACCTGATGAAGCTCACCCGGTTCCGCAACACGGTCGCGCACTCTCGACCAGTCGGAGGCGACCACCTCAACCGGGTCAAGCGTGAGAAGGGCAAAGACATCTGGATCTCCGTCACCCCAGAAGAGCTAGCGGCGTACCTCGATCTGTCGATGCAGCTGCAATCACAGCTCTCTTCTCTGCCGGCTCATCTCACCAGCAGACCGAGCACCGTCGCGCTCGGCCCGCCTCACTCGGCGACGACTGTACGGTGATCCGAACCGTTCCGAACGGAGCGGGGATTAGCGACCCTCTGCCTCTAACTACCCTTCGGGGTACCTGGCTTCGCTGCGCTGCCGTAACTCCACGCGGACTCGGGCGGACTCTGGATCTTCCGGCCGTCGATACCCGTGCTGGCCAACTAGGAGTTGTGCGCCCGGCAGGATTCGAACCTGCGGCCTTGGGATTAGAAGTCCCCTGCTCTATCCGCTGAGCTACGGGCGCGTGGCGTGGGTGTCGCGCCCAGAGGGTACCGCCGTCCGGCTGCCCGACGACGAAAAGGGTGCCCGCGTCCACGTTGCCGAGCAGGGTCTCACGGAGTGCACCCGCCCGGCATCCGGGTTCCCACGAAGAGGCCGAGCGTCGGCCCGTACCCTCGGCTGGTGTTGCTGGACCCCGACGCCGAGAGCGGCGTCGCCTACGAGCTGTGCCAGGTCGTCGGCCGCGCCATCCTGCCCTACCGGACGGCCGACGCCTACGGCACCGCCTTCTTCTTCCAAGGCGGCGACGACCCGGTGGGGGAGGCGCTGCTGACGGCGGCCGACCTCGTCGGCCCTGCCGGCGGTGAGCTGGGCCTGCGGGCGAGCGTCACCGAGCCGGCCGGCGTCGCCCCGGACGTCATCGCGGAGGGCGAGATCGTGCCCGGTTGGGCGCGCTTTCCGGGCGACGGGGTCGCGGTGCTGCCGACCGCCGGCCTGCACCGGTACGCCGGCGACGGCGGCTGGCGGTGGCGCGTGCAGCCGGTGCCGGCGGGGATCGCCGCCGGGCCCGAGGCCGTCGCCCGCCTCGGCGCCGACGCCAGTTCCGCTTTCGTGCTGGCCCATGGGGTACGCGAGGACGACTCCCGCCCTCTGGAGGTGGCGATCGAGCGCGTGGTCCGCGACGGGGACGACGTGCGGATCACCGGCGAACTGCCACCGGGGTACGTCGGGGCGCCCGTCTTCGTCGTGCAGCCCGACGCCACCGGGGACGTGGCGCTGTATTGCCTGGGCCTGGTGCTGCCCGGCGTCGACGGTCACCCGGTGGCGACCTTCGATCGGATCCGGGCCGTCTTGTCGGCCGCGCACGGCGACGCCTGAACCCGGCTCGCCTCGCTGGGACGGGTCAGTCGCCGAGCGCTGTCGCCTCGGCGCGATCGGTCGTCGGAGGCCGGCTCTGCGGCAACCCGGGCGCGTCGGTGGCGGGGACGGATTCGGCCGGGGCGGTGGGGCCGGCGGCCAGGAACGCCTCGGCCCAGCGGCCGACCTCGTCGAAAACCTTTGCGCGTACGGCGGGGCCGGAGAGCGTGAGGTCGTGCAACCCGCCGTCGAAGCGGGCCAGGGTGACGTGCCGGCCGAGGCGGGGCGCGTACCGCACCATGTGTTCGACGTCCAGCACGGCGTCGGCCAGGGTCGCGTTGTCGTGCCACTTGGTGCCCCGGAAGGAGCGGGTCGAGCAGGCCAGCAGCACCGGCACCGGGATGTCCAGGCCGGCGCGCAGCCGGCGTTGACCGGCGCGGATCGCGTTCAGCCAGCCGGCGCGCACCGGGAACCCGGCCAGCGGCTTCCACGCCAGGTCGTAGGTCCACTCGCCGCGGTGGTCGGCGTGCAGGCTCTCGCCGTACACCGTGCCCAGGCCGAACGGCAGGATGCGGTGCGGCGCCCTGCGGCCCAGCCGGGAGACGGCGGCCGCGAGGGGTCGACGGACCGCCCAGGGGGCGTTGAGGTCGAAGAAGGGGCTGTTGAGGACCAGGCCGTCGACGGTGCCGGCGTCGCGGCGGGCGTCCGCCCAGAGCGAGATGATCAGGCCGCCGGTGGAGTGGCCCATCGCCAGGAGGGTGTCGTGCCCGTCGTCGGAGCGGATGATCTCGGCGGCGGCGTCCAGCTCCGGGAAGTAGTCGCTGATGTCGCGGCAGAAGTTCGGCGTCTGGTGCGCGAGCAGGCTGCGGCCGTACTTGCGCAGGTCGAGGGCGTAGAAGTCCCAGCCGCGCTCGGCGAAGAAGTCGGCCAGGTGGGTCTGGAAGAAGTAGTCGACGAAGCCGTGCACGTAGAGCACCGCCCGCCCGGTGGGGCGCTCGGCCCGCCGCCGGACCAGGGTCGCGACAACGGGGCCTTCGTCGTCGGTGCCCAGGTCGATCGTCTGCCGCTCGTACGGCGGCCCCAACACGTCCGGTTCCACGAACGCGACGCTACGCCGGCAAGCTACCCGGCGGTAGCCCCACGCTGCCTGCCCCGACCGGCCGTGCCTGCCGGCCGGGGCATGGCAGGGGTACGCGTCAGGCCGTCTCGGCGTCGGCGCGGCTCGGGTCGGCGGCGGGCAGCGCGTCCGACTCGTCGGTCGGGTCGACCTCGCCCTGCGGCTGCGGGATGTCCCGCAGGTGCTTGTTGTGCCGGGGCTCCTGCCGGGTCTTGGCGTCGTTGAGCCGCCGGCGCAGGTCGTCGCGGACGTCGTTGAGGGCGGCGTGCAGGTCCTCCTCGGCGGAGGTGGTGACGATCTTCTGCCGGCCGGCGATCCAGCACTCCAGGGTGACCTTCTGGCCCCGGGCCTCCCGGTCCTTCACCGACACCTCCAGCTCGGTGGCGTCGGCGTGGAAACCGGCCAGCCGGGCGTCGAGGGTGGCGAACTGCTCGGCGATCCAGTTGCGGTCGCCCTGGGAGAACCCCGCACCCACCCGCAGGCACTCGCCCACGGTCGCCGGGTTCGCCACGGCGCTCATCGCCGCACCTCGGAAACGGTTGCGGAGCCGAAAGTAGTGATCGTCATGGCGCTGACCTCTCGTCGACGTGGAGCTTGTCGGTGGTGCGTTGATCAAATCCATACCCAGTTCGGGCGGCTCCGGAACCGTCGGCGCCCGGACAGGTAGGTCGGCCGTACCACATCGGGGGTGTGATCAGGGCGTTGTCCACAGGTGGCCTCGTCATCCACAGGTCGGGGTGGTGGTGCTGGCGGTAGCCGGCGAGAGCACACAGGCTCGGTGCCGAGTCGACTCGCTGGCAGACCCCGGATCCCCTGGAGGGACGATGTTCGACACGTACGTCACGATTGTCGGCAACATTCTGACGGCGCCCGAGTGGCGGCGTACGACCCAGAGCAACACCCTGGTGGCCAACTTCAAGGTCGCCTCCACCGCCCGCCGGCTCGACCGCGACAGCGGTCGATGGGTCGACGGCAACTCGCTGCGCGTCCGCGTCAACTGCTGGCGCAAGCTGGCCGAGGGCGTGGCCGCCTCGGTGATGGTCGGCGACCCGGTGGTGGTCTGCGGCCGGCTCTACACCCGCGACTGGACCGACGACGCGGGCAACCACCGCACCCTCTACGAGCTGGAGGCGGTCGCCGTCGGCCACGACCTGTCCCGGGGGCGGGCCCGCTTCCTGCGCAACCGGCCGACCATGACCACCAGCACGGTCGAGGACGCGGCCATCGAGAGCCGCGTGCACGGCGAGCCCACCGAACCGGTGCCCGACGAGCAGGCGCCGGTGCTGCGCGACGACCGCCCGCTCGACGACGATTTCGAGTTGCCTGAGTACGGCTCGCTGCGTACCAGTCCGCTGGGCCACGGCCCGCTCGACGACGTCTCCCTTGAGGGCGGTGACTCTCTCGACGACGGCTTCCCCGGCGGCGACGGGCCCGCGGCCCTCGACGACGAGCTGGCCCTCGCGGTGAGCGCGGACGACTCCGACCTGGAGGGCGACCCCGACGACGAGTTGGGGCCGGTGCCCGAGGAGGGCCGGCCGGAGGCTCCGCCGTCCGGTCGGGGCCGGCGGGGCCGGGGGCGGGTTCCGCAGCTGGCGTGACGGTTCGCATCCGGCCGGAGTCGGTGTGACAGTTCGGCCCAGTCGCCTGAGGTCGGTGCCGACGACGGTGCGCGCCGGCGGCACGACGGGGGCGGGGTGGCGACGCGACCGGCGTCGTCACCCCGCGTGACGGAGGTGGGGTTCGATGGAGCACGGCGGCCGCGGCTGGCGCAGGGGGTGCTCGTCTAGGCTGGCCGGCCGGGGGGTGGTACGCGTGCGACGGACAGCGCCGGTGGCGAACGCGGTGGGCCTGGTGGCCGGTTACGCGTTGGACAGGCTGTTCGGCGACCCTCGCCGGTGGCATCCGGTCGCCGGGTTCGGCCAGGTGGCGGGCGCTCTGGAGAGTCGCCTGCACCGGCCGGACCGGACGGCCGGCGCGGTGTTCACGGCGCTGGCCGTCGGTGGGCCCGTGGTGCTCGGGGCGGTCGCTGCGGCGGCCACCCGGCACCGGCCGGTGAGCCGTGCGGTGCTCGTCGCCGCCGGCACCTGGACCGTGCTGGGCGGCCGTACTCTCCGACACGAGGCCGCCGTCATGGGCCGAACGCTTCGTGACGGTGACCTGCCCGCCGCCCGACGGCGCCTCGGCAACCTCTGCGGCCGGGACCCCTCGACCCTGGACGAGTCGGAGTTGGCCCGGGCCACCGTCGAGTCGGTCGCGGAGAACACCTCCGACGCGGTGGTCGCCCCGCTGGTCTGGGGAGCGGTCGCCGGCCTGCCCGGGCTGCTGGGCTACCGCGCCGCCAACACCCTCGACGCCATGGTCGGGCACCGATCGGAGCGTTACGCGCGGTTCGGCACCCCGGCCGCCCGGCTGGACGACCTGCTCAACCTGGTGCCGTCCCGGCTGACCGGGCTCCTCACCATCGCCGTCGCGCCGGTCGCGAACGGCGACCGGGAGCAGGCCTGGCGGGTGTGGCGACGGGACCGCAACGATCACCCGAGCCCCAACGCCGGCCAGTGCGAAGCGGCGATGGCCGGCGCGCTCGGCGTCCGCCTCGGTGGCCGCAACAGGTACTTCGGGCGCTCCGAGGTCCGCCCGTTCCTGGGCGACGGCCCCCGTCCCGAGGCACGACACCTCAAGCGGGCAGCCCGCATCTCCGGCGCTGTCGGCCTGGCCGCCCTCGGGCTGGCGGCCGCGTACCCGGTGACCGTCGGCCGCCTGGCCGGCGCCGTTGCCCGTCGCAGTCTGCGGGCCGTCGCGGCCGGGTCCGGGAACGGCCTGCGGTCCGGCGGGGCCGAGGGCGGCCTGCGGTCCGGCGGGGCCGGGGGCGCCCTGCGGATGGCTGGACGGAACGGCCGGCTGCTGTTCGGCGGGGTCGCGTCGGAGCGGGGCCTGTTCCGCGGTGCGGCGCGGCGGGTGAGCGGGCGGTGAGCGGCGGGCTGCTGGTCGCCGGCACCACCTCGGACGCCGGCAAGAGCGTGCTCACCGCCGGCATCTGCCGATGGCTGCACCGGCAGGGCGTGAAGGTGGCGCCGTTCAAGGCGCAGAACATGTCGAACAACTCGGCCGTCGTGGTCGGGCCGGACGGGCGTGGCGGCGAGATCGGCCGCGCGCAGGCCATGCAGGCCGCCGCCTGCGGGCTCGCCCCGGACCTGCGCTTCAACCCGGTGCTGCTCAAGCCCGGCAGCGACCTGGCCAGCCAGGTGGTTCTCCTCGGTACGGCGGTCGACACGATCACCGCCGGCACCTTCCGACAGGTGCGGCCCCGGCTCGCCGAGACCGCGTACGCGGCGCTGGCCGAGCTGCGGGCCGCGTACGACGTGGTGATCTGTGAGGGCGCCGGGAGCCCGGCGGAGATCAACCTGCGGGCCGGGGACTACGTGAACATGGGGCTCGCGCGGCACGCCAACCTGCCCGCCATCGTGGTCGGCGACATCGACCGGGGCGGCGTCTTCGCCTCGATGTTCGGCACGGTGGCCCTGCTCGACCCGGCGGACCAGGCGCTCATCGCCGGCTTCGTGATCAACAAGTTCCGCGGCGACCTCGGCCTGCTCCAGCCCGGGCTGGACATGCTGCGTCAGGTGACCGGCCGTCCCACGTACGGGGTGCTGCCCTGGTCGCTCGACCTCTGGCTGGACGCGGAGGACTCGCTCGCCTACGGCCGGGTGCTCGGCCGCCCCGCCGCTCCGCACGGCACCGACTGGCTGGACGTGGCAGTCGTCCGGCTACCCCGGATCAGCAACGCCACCGACGCGGAAGCGCTGGCCACCGAGCCGGGCGTGCGCGTACGCCTCACCGTCGAGCCGGCCGAGCTGGCCGCCGCCGACCTGATCGTCCTGCCCGGCTCGAAGTCGACAGTCGCGGACCTCACCTGGCTACGCGAGACCGGCCTCGCCGACGCGGTGACCAGACACGTGGCGGCCGGCAAGCCGCTGCTCGGCCTCTGTGGCGGCTTCCAGATGCTCGGCCGCGCCATCCACGACCCGGTCGAGAGCCGGCAGGGCAGCGTGCCCGGGCTCGGCCTGCTGCCCATCGAGATCACCTTCGATCCGCGCAAGACCGTCCGGCAGTCGGTCGGCACCGGCCCCGGCGACGTGGCGGTCCGCGGCTACGAGATCCACCACGGGTACGTCTCACAGACCGACCCCGCCCTGACCCCGTTGCTGACCGGGGCCGACGGCGACGGTGAGGGCGCGGTGCTCGGCGCGGTGCACGGTACGCACTGGCACGGGGCGTTCGAGTCCGACGGGTTCCGCCGCTGGTTCCTCACCGAGGCCGCCCGGCTGGCGGGTCGTACCGGGTTCCGGGTCGCGCCGGGCACCAGCTTCGCGGCAGCCCGGGAAGGCTCGCTCGACCTGCTCGGTGACCTCGTCGAGGAGCACCTGGACACCGACGCCCTCTGGCGCCTCATCGAGAGCGGCGCACCCCCCGGTCTTCCCTTCATCCCACCCGGCGCCCCGCGGCTCTGAGCAGGGTGGTTCAGGGCCGGATGTCGGCGGGGCGGTCCGTGGTGGGCAGGCCGGCCGCCAGCCACGCGTCGACGCCGCCGATCATGTCGGTGGCCCGGCGCAGGCCGAGGGTCTGGAGGCTGGCGGCGGCCAGGCTGGAGCTGTAGCCCTGGCGGCACACCACCACGATCTCCCGGTCGTAGGCGGTGGCCTCCGGGATGCGCCAGGCGCTGGCCGGATCGAGCCGCCATTCCAGCACCGTGCGGTCGATGACGACGGCGCCGGGCAGGTCGCCCTGTTCGCGGCGCTGTGCGTCGGTACGGGTGTCGACCAGCAGAGCGCCACCGCGGACCGCCTCGACGGTCTGCTGTGGAGTCAATCGGTGCAGCCCGGCGCGGGCCTGTTCGAGGAGGGCGTCAATGCCGGGGCTCATCACGTCTCGGAGCACCACCCGATCATGCCGACTCGGGTGCCAACACGCGCGGCGAACGGGCCGCCCGTCACCCGTCGCCCGCCCCAATTCCCCCGGTCGTGAGAATGACCGGCCCGGGGCGTCAGCCGGACGTGTCACCCCACCGAAACCGGCGTGATCGACTCGGTTTCCGTGATGTCGGGGTGTGCTGGCCGACGGGATACCCCGACATCAATGAGGCCGAGTTGATCTGGGCGGTGAACCCCCGTTGCCGGGGTGTGAGCGGGGCATACTTCGGTCGTGCACGGACTCGTCACCAGAGGGCTTGCCCACAGGGGCCCGCAGCGGCGCGGCCCCGACCGCACGGGGCCGGCACGGGATGAGGGCGGGGCTCAGGGCGGGAACGAGGGCGTAGACGAGGGCGGGGCCGCGGGCGTGGACGGGGCTGAGGGCAGGGCTCAGGGCGGGAACCAGGGCGTAGACGAGGGCGTGGACGTCGGCGGGTCGACCGAGCGATCCGCCGCGCCGGTGCCGCCGGTGGTGGTCGTCGAGGCGTACGCCGAGTTGGCCCGTCGGGTGCTCGCGGGCCCGGCGCGGTTGGGGCGGACCCGGCTGGTCGCGGTGGACGGGCCGAGCGGCGCGGGCAAGAGCCGGTTCGCCGCGCACCTCGCGGACGCCCTGGCGGCGCTGCCCGGCGGGCGCCCGCCGGTGGTGCACACCGACGACCTGCTCGACGGCTGGGACGACCAGCTCACCTTCTGGCCTCGTCTCGACACGGAGGTGCTGACCCCGCTGCGCCAGGAAGAGCCGGGCGCGTACCGGCGCTACAGCTGGGTGCGGCGGTGCTTCCTACCCCGCCCGGTGCCGGTGCCGGTGACGCCGGTGCTGATCGTGGAGGGGGTCAGCGCGGCCCGTGCCGTCGTCCGGCCGGAGCTGACCCTCGCCGTCTTCGTCATCGCGCCCGCGCCGCTGCGGCTGGCCCGTGCGGTCGAGCGGGACGGGCCGGAGATCCTGCCCGAGCTGCGCCGCTGGCATACCGGGGAGCGGGCGCACTTCGCCGCCGACGACACCGCGGCGCGCGCCGACCTGGTGGTCGACGGTGCGCCGACGCTGCCGCTGGACGCGTCCCGGTACTACGTGCGGGTCCGCTGACCGGGCATGGACGCCGGCCACCCGCTGCGGCACGATGCGAGGAGTCACGGCGAAACGGGGGCCCCATCATGACGGCAGCGGACGCGCCAGCGCGGCGCCGGATCACCCTCACCGGCATCAGCTCGCGGGCCTGGGAGCATCCGGCCGACCGGGGCGCCCTGGTCGCGCTGCGTGAGCTGCGTGGTTTCGACGACGTGGTGCGGGCGTTCTTCGGCATGTGGAACGAACGGGGTTTCCGGCTGTCCGTGCTGGCGTCCGGCATCCGCGTCGATCACCGGCAGTATCCGGCGGTGTGGCAGCGCTACACCGAGGCCGCGGCGGCGCTCGACGTGGCCGAGCTGCCCGAGCTGTATGTGACGCAGTCGCCCTGGCTGGGCGCCGAGGCGGTGGGTCTGGACCGGCCGTTCATCGTGCTGAACTCCGCGTGCGTGCAGCAGCTCGACGAGGACGAGCTGCGCTGCCTGCTCGGCCACGAGTTGGGGCACGTGGGCAGCGGGCACGCGGTCTACAAGACGATGCTCATGATCCTCACCCGGTGGGCGGCCAACCTGAGCTGGTTGCCGGTGGGCGCGTTCGCGCTGCGGGCGATCATCGCCGCGATGCTGGAGTGGTGGCGCAAGGCGGAGCTGTCCGCCGACCGGGCCGGCCTGCTCGCCGGGCAGGACCCGGCCGCCGCGCTGCGGCTGCTGATGAAGCTCGCGGGCGGCGGCGACCTGTCGCAGATCGACACGACCGCCTTCCTGGAGCAGGCCGCCGAGTACGCCGGCGGCGGCGACCTGCGCGACAGCCTGCACAAGATCCGGATGACGGCGTGGAGCACGCACCCGGCGCCGGTGGCGAGGGCCGCGCAGTTGCGGCAGTGGATCGACTCCGGGGCGTACGGGCGGGTGCTGTCCGGGGACTATCCGCGCCGCGACGACGACGCCTCGACAAGCGTCTCGGAGGAGATCAAGGCCGCCGCCGAGTCGTACCGGGAGGAGTTCAGCCGCTCCACCGACCCGCTGGTCGGGTTGCTGCGCCGCCTCGGCGACGGCGCCAGCGACGTCGGCGGGTGGGTGGGCGGCACGGCCGGTCGGGCCCGCTCCTGGATGGACGCCGCCACCGAGGCCGCCGGCCGCGCGCACCGCGCCGGCCGGGCCGCCCCGGGCGCGCGGGCGGGTTCCGACCCGGCGGGCGGCGGTGACGGTACGGGCTCGGCCAACACGCCTGGGTAAGGCCGGCATACGATTCCGGTCATGACCTCACCGATCATGTCCGAGTCCGAGGTGCGGGCCGCCGTCGAGCGGGAGATGCCCGGCGTACGCGCCGACCTGGAACGCCTCGTCCGCATCCCCGGCATCGCCTTCGAAGGCTTCGACCACTCACACGTGGAGCGTTCCGCCGAGGCGGTCGCCGAACTGCTGCGCGGCTGCGGCCTGGACGTCGACATCGTGCGCTCCGGCGGGCAGCCCGCGGTGATCGGCCGTCGGGCCGCCCCACCCGGTGCGCCCACCGTGCTGCTCTACGCCCACCACGACGTGCAGCCGGTCGGTGACCTGTCGCTGTGGGAGTCCGACCCGTTCGAGCCGGTCGAGCGCGACGGCCGCCTGTACGCCCGGGGCGCGGCCGACGACAAGGCCGGCATCATGGCGCACGTCGCGGCGCTGCGCGCGTACGGGGACGCGCTGCCGGTCGGCGTGGCGCTGTTCATCGAGGGCGAGGAGGAGTACGGCTCCGACTCGCTGGAGCAACTGCTGCGCGAGCACCGCGACGAGATCGCCTCGGACGTCATCGTGATTGCCGACTCCGGCAACTGGGACATCGGCGTACCGGCGCTGACCACCTCGCTGCGCGGCGTCGTCAACTGCTTCGTCGAGGTCCGCACGCTGGACCACGCCGTGCACAGCGGCATGTTCGGGGGTGTCGTCCCGGACGCGCTCACCGCGCTGGTCCGCCTGTTGGCAACCCTGCACGACGACGCCGGTGACATGGCGGTGGACGGGCTGGTCAGCCGGGAGGGCGCTGCCGTCGACTACCCCGAGGACCGGATGCGGGCTGAGTCCGGACTGGCCGAGGGTGTCCAGTTCATCGGCACCGGCCGGCTCACCGACCGGGTCTGGACGAAGCCGGCGGTGTCGGTGCTCGGCATCGACGCGCCGTCCACCGGCGAGGCGCCGAACGCCCTGGTCCCGGCCGCGAAGGCGAAGCTCAACGTCCGTCTCGCGCCGGGAGACGACCCGAAGCGGGCGTACGCGGCGGTGCGCGCCCACCTGGAGAAGCACGCGCCGTGGGGCGCCCAGGTGACCGTCACTCTGGAGCACGATGGCGACCCGTGCGTGATCGACGCGTCCGGGCCGATGTTCGACGCCGCCCGCTCGGCGTTCCGCGCCGCCTGGGACGGCACCGACCCGGTCGACATCGGCATCGGCGGTTCGATCCCGTTCATCGCCACGTTCCAGGAGATGTTCCCGGATGCGGCGATCCTGGTGACCGGTGTGGAGGACCCGCACGCCCGCGCGCACGGCCCGAACGAGAGCCTGCACCTCGGCGAGTTCGCCAAGGTCTGCCTCGCCGAGGCGCTGCTGCTGGGCAAGGTGGCCGCGGCAAGCAGTTAGGTGTCGGAACGACAACTTTGCGTCTGATCTGGGAGTTTGCGGCGTGTCGCCGGGCGGCTTGTTATAGCCTTTCGAACATGAGTACGAACGAGGTGATGGCCCGGTTGGGGGCCGCCGTCAGCGCACTGGGGGACGTCGACGTCTCCGCGTGGTCCGAGGACACGCTCAACGACCAGCTCGGTGAGCTGTCCGCCGCCCTGGTCGCCCTCGACTCGGTGCTCTCCCGGGTCGCCGGCGAGGTCCGCGCCCGAGGGTTGCGCATCGAGGAGCCCGTCTCCGCCTGATTCCCGCCGCCCCCTCGTGGGCTGCGGCACCGCGCCGACACCGCCCGGGCACGGCAATGCCCGGGCGGTGTCGGAGGTGGCTGGCAGGATGGGCTTCGTGCGGTTCATCGACCTGGCGGCCACCTCCGCCGCCGTGGGCGCCACCAGCGGCCGGCGGGCCAAGGTGGAGCTGCTCGCCGACGCGCTGCGCCGGCTCGACCCGGCCGAGGTGGAGCCCGGCGCCGGCTATCTCGCCGGTGAGCTGCGTCAGCGGCAGACCGGCGTGGGCTACGCGAGCCTGCGTGACCTGCCGCCACCGGCCACCGAGCCGACGCTGACCGTGGCCGCCGTCGACGCGGCCATCGAGCAGATCGCCGCCGTGCAGGGCGCCGGGTCGCAGGCCCGCCGCCGGGCTCTGCTCGGCGGCCTCTACGCGGCGGCCACCGCCGACGAGCAACGGCTGCTCACCGGCCTGTTCGGCGGTGAGCTGCGCCAGGGCGCCCAGGCCGGGCTGCTCGCCGACGCCGTGGCCCGGGCCGCCGAGGTGCCGGTGGCGATCGTCCGTCGGGCCCTGCTGCTCGCCGGTGACCTGCGTGCCGTGGCGGTGGCCGCGCTGGCCGGCGGCGAGGCCGAGCTGGCCGGGTTCGGCCTGCGGGTCGGCCGGCCGTTGGCGCCGATGCTCGCGCAGAGCGCTCCCTCGGTCGACGAGGCGCTGGCCGCGACCGGCACGCCGGCGGTGGTCGACGTGAAGCTCGACGGCATCCGCATCCAGGTGCACCGCTCCGGCGCCGACATCGCCGTGTTCACCCGCAGCCTCGACGAGATCACCAACCGGGTGCCCGAGGTGGTCGCGGCGGTTCGCGCCCTGCCGGGCCGGGAGCTGGTGCTCGACGGCGAGGCGATCGGCCTGGACGAGACGGGCCGTCCGCTGCCGTTCCAGCAGACCTCCAGCCGGGCCGCCCGGCGCACCACACCGAGCACCACCGGGCGGACTCCGGTCGCCCCGGCGGTGCTCGCGGCCGCCGCCAGCACCGGCGCGACGGTGCTCACTCCGTACTTCTTCGACCTGCTGCACCTCGACGGCCAGGATCTGATCGACCTGCCCGGCCGGGAGCGGTGGGCCGCGCTCGCCGGCGCGGTGGACGCGTCGCTGCTGGTGGGGCGCATGGAGGTCGACGGCCCGGAGCAGGCCGGCGCGGCGTTCGCCGCCGCGCTCGACGCCGGCCAGGAGGGCGTGGTGGTCAAGGCACCGGACGCCCCCTACGACGCCGGCCGGCGCGGCGCCGCCTGGGTCAAGGTCAAGCCACGGCACACCCTCGACCTGGTGGTGCTCGCCGTCGAGTGGGGCAGCGGCCGGCGCAAGGGCTGGCTGTCCAACCTGCATCTGGGCGCCCGTGACCCGCGTACGGGCGACTTCGTGATGCTCGGCAAGACGTTCAAGGGGCTCACCGACGAGCTGCTGCGCTGGCAGACCGAGCGGTTCCTCGACCTCGCGGTGGAGCGCGGCGACTGGGTGGTCAGGGTCCGCCCGGAGCAGGTGGTGGAGATCGCCTTCGACGGGGTGCAGACGAGCACCCGCTATCCGGGTGGGATGGCCCTGCGGTTCGCTCGCGTGGTGCGCTACCGCGACGACAAGTCCGCCGCCGAGGCGGACACCATCGACGCGGTCCGCGCCATCCACGCCGGTCGGCTGAGCGGTTGACGGGCCACGCCGGCCCTCGTGTCGCGCCGGGGCGGCCGCCCGCTCAGGCGGACGCGCTCGGTGTCGGCTCGGCCGCCCGGTCCAGCGGGGCGGTCGCGCTGTCGAGCCCGGCGGCCCGGCGTGCCTCGCGTCGGGCCACCCAGCCGTAGCCGAAGAGCGCCATCGCGGCGAAGAGCCACCACTGCACGACGTAACCGAAGTTCTGCCAGTTGTTGGTGTGCCCGACCGGCACGGCCTTGAACGCCCCGTCGGCGGCCGGGGTCTGGTCGTCCAGCAGCAGGTAGCCGCCGTAGACCGGGTAGGGCAGCTCGCGGGCCAGGCGCGGTACGGCGATCCGCCGCGTCTCCAGCCGGCCGTCGCGGCGGTCCACCGTGCCGGCGCCGCTCTCGGTCTCGTGCACCCGGCCGCTGACCGTCACGTCGCCGCCCGGCGGGGCGGGCACCGACGGCTGGGCGGTCGCCCCGCCCGGCGCGGGCGGGATCCAGCCCCGGTCCACCAGCAGCGCGCTGCCGTCGGGGAGCACCAGCGGGGTGAGCACCTCGAAGCCGACCCGGCTGTCGACCGTCCGACCACGGACCAGGACGGTGTTCGACGGGTCGTACCGGCCGGTGGCGGTGATCCGGGTCCAGACCTTGTCCTTCGCGGGGGCCGGGCCGGCGGTCCCGGGGCCGCCGGTGGGCGCGCGGAACGCGTCGGCCAGGGGCGCCGGGGCCATCCGCTCGCCCGCGTCGATCCGCTCGTTGATCTCGGTACGGCCCCGGTAGCGGTCCAGCTGCCAGTTGCCCAGCCACACCATGACGGCGGCGGCGACCAGGGTCAGCGCGAGGGCGCCCAACCAGCGTGGGCTCAGCAGGAACCGGTACACGGCACCGAGGCTACCCGTATGACCGGGGCCACTCACCGCGACCGGGCCGGGACGGTCCGCCGACCCCCGGTTGGCGGTGCTCGCCCGTCGGACCGGACGGGTATCGTCACGCCGACGGATCGACCTCCTCGGTTGTCCGTCGCGTACCCGCCGCCGCCCGCGAGGAGTCGATGATGACCGTCGTGCCGCGCCTGGTGCTCAGCGCACCGTCCTCCGGGCACGGAAAGAACGCGCTGGCGATCGGGCTGCTCGCCGCCCTGGCCGAGCGGGGTGTCGACGTCGCCGGGTTCAAGCTCGGCCCGGATCATGTCGACGCCGCGTACCTCGGTCTCGCCGCCGGTCGGCCCGGTCGGGTGATCGATCCCCGGCTGGTCGGCGTCGACCGGCTCGCCGCGCTTGTCGCACACGGCGCCGCGGGTGCCGCGCTCGCCGTCGTGCAGGGCAGCATGGGCCTGTACGACTCCGTCGGTGGCCGCCCGGAGCAGGAGTCCACGGCCGCCGCGGCCACCGCGCTGCGCAGTCCGGTGGTGCTGGTGGTCGACGTGGCCGCGATGGGGCAGTCGGTGGCCGCTTTGGTGCACGGTTTCCGCTCGTACGACGAGCAGTTGTGGCTGGGCGGGGTGATCCTCAACCGGGTGGCGTCGTCGCGGCACGAGGCGATGCTGCGCGAGGCGCTGGACGACGTCGGCGTGCCGGTCTACGGCGCGCTGCGTCGCCAGGACCTGCCGGCCGTGCTGCCGTCGCGCCGGCACGGGGTGGCGCCGGTGGTCGACTCCTCGACCGACGCGGTCCGTGCGGTGCGCCGGCTGGGCGAGGCGGTCGCCGCCACGGTCGACCTGGAGCGGCTGCTCGGGCTGGCCCGTTCCGCTCCGCCACTGCCGGCGGCGGCCTGGTCGCCGCAGGAGGCGCTCGGCGAGCTGGTCGTCCCGGCGCAGCGCCCGCTGGTGGCGCTGGCCGGCGGGCCGGGCGGCAGCTTCAGCCACCCGGAGACCGCGGAGCTGCTGTCGGCCGCCGGCGCCGAGGTGGTCACTGTCGATCCGCTGCGCGACGAGGCGCTGCCCGTCGGCACCCGCGCGCTGGTCGTCGGGGGTGCGCTGCCCGAGTCGTACGCCGAGCAGCTGTCGGCCAACCGGCGGCTCTGCATCGCGGTGGCCGAGCTGGCCCGCACCGGCCGGCCGGTGGTCGCTGAGGGCGCCGGCCTGCTGTGGCTGGCCCGGGAGCTGGACGGGCTGCCGATGTGCGGGGTGCTGGACGCGGTGGGTGTGAGCCGCGACGGCCTCGTGGTCGGCTACCGGGAGGCGACCGCCCAGACCGACAGCGTGGTCGCCGCGCGCGGCACGGTGGTCGTCGGGCACAAGGAGCACCGGGCGGTGCTCACCCCGCGCGCCGGTCAGCGGCCGGCCTGGAGCTGGGACGGCGGCACGCCGGAGGGTTTCGTGTGGCGCAACGTGCACGCCTCGCAGCTCACCCTGCACTGGGCGGGACACCCGGCGACCGCCGCCCGGGTGGTGGCGGCGGCGGTCAGCGAGCCGGCAGCCGACGCGGTGCCCGCGCAGCCTCCCGTGGTGCCCGCGTGATCGGTGAGTTGGCGGTCCGCCGGTTTCCGGCGTTGACCGTCTCCACCCCGCGTACGGAGGTGCGTCGGCTCACCGCGGCGGACGCGTCGGCCGCCGGGGAGATCTTCGCCGACAAGCTGACCCGGCGGTGGCTGCCGCTGGCCGACGACTCCGGCCCGATCGACGGGCACGCCTGGTGCACGGATCTGGCCCGGCAGCGGCGCGACAGCGGCGAGGGCGACCACTACGCGGTGGTCCGCCGGGAGGACGACCAGATGGTCGGCTCCCTCTGGACGCGGCGCACCGACTGGGGCGCCCGGCTCACCGAGGTCTCCTACGCGATGGCCCCCCACGCGCGGGGCTTCGGCCTGGCCGCCGAGGCGGTGGACGCGGTGGCCATCGCGCTGATCCTGGAGCACGGCTTCCAGCGGGTCGAGCTGCGGGTGGCACCCGGCAACCTGGCGTCCCGCCGGGTCGCCGAGAAGGCCGGCTTCAGCTACGAGGGGTTGCTGCGCAACGCCGGTTTCGTCGGCGGTGGCCGGGCCGACCTCGAACTGTGGTCGTTCGTGGCCGCTGATCTGCGCTGATCCGCGCCGTCATCCCACGATGGCGTCCGACGGTGGCGTGAACTGGCGGGTCGGCGTGCCCTTCAGGCCGTCGCGCAGGGTCTCGGCCACCGCCGCGATCGGGATCTGGGACTGCCCGTCACCGACGGCGTTGAACGGGTTGTCCGGGTCGGAGATGAAGCTCGCCGCGGCCAGCTCCGGGGTGTAGCCGACGAACCAGGCGGACCGGGTGCTGTCGGTGGTGCCCGTCTTGCCGGCGACCGGGCGGCCGACCGTACCCCGGACGCTGTCGGCGGTTGACCAGCCGCCGCAGCCGCCGCGTGCCGGACTGTCCCCGGTCGGGCAGCGGGCGGCGTCGGTGGCCGCCCGGGCGGCGTCGGCGCTGACCACCTGGCGGCAGCGCGGCTTGGCGACCTCACGGTGCAGACCGCCCGGAGTGGCGTACGTGGCCGGAGTGCCGTCCCGGTTCATGATCGCCTGCACCGGGATCGCCTCGCAGTAGCGGCCGTCGGCCGCGACGGCGGCGTAGGCGTTCGCCATCTCCAGCGGTGTGGCGTCGGAGACGCCCAGGGTGAACGCGCCCCACTTCTTGGCCTTGCCCGGGGACGCCTGTTCCCGGTCGACGTCGGTGCGCCAGCGCAGCCCGAGCTGTTCGGCCAGCCGGACCGCCCGGTCCGCGCCCACCTTCTCCTCCAGCCACACGAAGTACGTATTGACCGACTTGCCGAAGCCGGACCACATGGTCTGTTGCCCGGTCATCGCTCCGCTGGCGTTGGAGGGCGCCCAGCCGTCGTAGACCGACGACTTGTAGCGGTACGGGGCGTTGAACGAGGTGGACAGCGTCATCCCCGAATCCAGCGCGGCCAGCATCGGGAACATCTTGAACGTCGACCCGGCCTGGTAGCCCGGCAGGTCGCCGCCGCCGAGCAGCGGCGCCACCGTGTTCGGATAGTTCGCCTTCACCTTCGGCCCGGCCTCCGGGTTGGAGCTGGGTGGGTTGTCGGCCAGGTCCAGGGAGTAGTTCCGGTTCACCGCCATCGCCTTCACGCGCCCGGTCCCCGGCTCGGAGACCACGATCCCGTTGGCGAACGGGCTGCCGGTGCCCTCCTTGGCGCCGACGTTCTTCTCCGCCGCCTCCTGGATCTTGGGGTCGAGGCTGAGCACGATGCGGTAGCCGCCCCGACGCAGCTTGTCCATCCGCTCCAGCCGGTTGGCCCCGAACGCGGGCTGCGAACTCCACCAGTTCTTCAGGTAGTCGCAGGCGAAGCCCCAGCTCCGGTACTTCTCGATGAGCGAGGCGCAGTCGCTCGGCGGGGTGGTGAGCTTCAGCCGGATCGGCTCGGTCTTCGCGGCGGCGGCCGAGTCGGGGGAGAGGTAGCCGAGCTGACTCATCCGGTCCAGCACGTAGTTGCGCCGCCCGGTGGCGTCCTTCTGGTCGGTGTCGGCCGGGTCGTACTCGGAGGGGGACTTGACCAGCCCGGCGAGGGTGGCCGCCTCGACCGGGGTGAGGTCCTTCGGGGTCTTGGAGAAGAAGATCTCGCTGGCGGCGTAGATGCCGTACGCCCGGTGGCCGAAGTACGCGGAGTTCAGGTAGCGCTCGAGGATCTGCTCCTTGCTCAGCTCCTTCTCCAGGTCCAAGGCCATGCGCATCTCCTTGACCTTGCGCAGGCTGGTCTGCTGGGTGGCCTCCTGGACCTCCTTCGGGGTGTTCGCGCTGTCCCGCAGGGCCATCCGGACGTACTGCATGGTCAGCGTCGAGGCGCCCTGGGAGCCGCCGGAGCGGGCGTTGGACACGAAGGCGCGGGCCACGCCCTTCGGGTCGACGCCGTGGTGCTGGTAGAAGCGGTTGTCCTCGGCGGCGACGATCGCCTGCTGGATGTTCGGCGACATGTCCGACAGCTTCGTGTACTGCCGGTACTCCTCGTAGAACATGGTCAGCACGGTCTTGCCGTCCGGGGCGTAGAGGTAGGAGGTCTCGGCGGGCAGGGCGGTGGTCAGCAGTCTGGTCTTCTGCTCCGTGGCGTGCGCGGTGGCCTTCGCGCCGAGCCCGGTGAAGGCGACCACCGGGTACGCGACGGCGGCGATCACGATGCCGGCGATGAGGCCGGCGCGGAGAAGAGGAACGAGTCGACCAGCGGCAGCAAGGGGTCGGTTGCTCACGTGGCCAAGTTATGACATTTCCGATTCGTACATGAGAAGAACTCATAAACCCGCGAGGTGGTGACATGGCTTACGCCGACATCGACTGTTCCGCCGGCCACCTTCCCGGCAGGATCGCGGACATGCGCGATCAGTCTGCTGCCATCACCCCGCCCATCGGGGCCGAGCCGGACCTCGCGCACCACGGCGACGCCGAGGTGGGCGCCGGGCTGATCGACCTCGCCGTCAACGTCCGCCAGACGCCACCGCCGGCCTGGCTGGCCGACCCGATCGCCGCCACCCTCACCGACCTGGCCCGCTACCCCGACCCGGCGCCGGCCCGCGCCGCCGTCGCCGCCCGGCACCGGCGTCACCCGGACGAGGTACTCCTCACCGCCGGCGCTGCCGAGGGCTTCGTGCTGATCGCCCAGGCGCTGCGTGGCATCCGCCGACCCGTGGTGGTGCACCCGCAGTTCACCGAGCCGGAGGCGGCGCTACGGGCCGCCGGCCATTCGGTCGAGCGGGTGCTGCTGGACCCGGCCGACGGGTTCCGGCTCGATCCGTCCCTGGTGCCCGACGACGCCGACCTCGTGATGATCGGCAACCCGACGAATCCCACCTCGGTGCTGCACCCCGCGCGGACCGTGGCCGCGCTCGCCCGTCCCGGCCGGGTGCTGGTGGTCGACGAGGCGTTCGCCGACACCACCGGCGGCGCGCACCCCGGCGAGCCGGAGTCGCTGGCCGAGCGGCGGGATCTGCCCGGGCTGCTCGTCCTGCGCAGCCTCACCAAGACGTGGGGCCTGGCCGGCCTGCGGATCGGCTACCTGCTCGGCGCCCCGGAGCTGCTGTCCCGCCTGGCCGCCGTCCAGCCGCTGTGGGCCGTCTCCACGCCCGCGCTGGCCGCCGCCGCGGCCTGCGCCACCGGAGTCGCGGTCGAGGCCGAACGCGCGATCGCCGCCGACCTCGCCGCCGACCGCGACCACCTGGTCGCGCGCCTGGCCGACCTGCCCGGCGTACGCGTCGCGGGCCGCCCGGCCAGCGCGTTCGTCCTGCTGCACCTGCCCGACGCGAACCGGGTCCGAGAGGGCCTGCGCGACCGGGGCTGGGCGGTACGCCGGGGCGACACCTTCCCCGGGCTCGGCCCGGACTGGCTGCGGGTGGCGGTACGCGACCGGAACACCACCGACGCGTTCATCGAGGTGCTGCGCGAGACCATGGAGGCATGATGCTGGAGACCACGATTTCGGCCATCCGGCCACTCGACGAGGCGGCGATGGCCGCCGCCCGCGAGCTGCACGGCCGGCTGACCAAGCCGCCGGGCTCGCTGGGCCTGCTGGAGGATCTGTCGGTACGCCTCGCCGGGCTGGCCGGGGCCTGCCCACCGCCGGTGCCCGAGCCGGCCGCCGTGGCGATCTTCGCGGGCGACCACGGGGTGCACGCCCAGGGGGTCAGCCCGTGGCCGCAGGAGGTCACCGGGCAGATGATCGGCAACTTCCTGGCCGGCGGTGCGGTCGTCAACGCGTTCGCCCGCCAGGCCGGCGCCTCGGTCACCGTGGTCGACGTCGGGGTGGCCACCCCGCTGCCCGTCCCCGAGGCTTCCGGTCCGGCCGACCCGTCCGCGCCCCGACTGGTCACCGCCTCCGTGCGCCGGGGCACCCGGGACCTCACGGTGACCGCCGCGCTCACCCGGGACGAGGCCCTCGCGGCGGTGCGGACCGGCATCCGGATCGCCGACGAGCTGATCGACGCCGGGGCGGGCATCCTGCTCACCGGGGACATGGGCATCGGCAACACCACCCCGGCCGCCGCGCTGATCGCCGCGTTCACCGGCGTCGACCCGCTCGACTCCACCGGCCGGGGCACCGGGATCGACGACCCGACGTACGCCCACAAGGTGGCCGTCGTGCGGGCCGCGCTGGCCCGGCACACGCCCGATCCGGCCGACCCGCTGGGCGTGCTCGCCGCCGTCGGTGGCCTGGAGCACGCCGCGCTGGCCGGGCTGATCCTGGGCGCCGCCGCCCGCCGTACGCCGGTCCTGCTGGACGGCGTGATCGCGGTGTCGGCGGCGCTCGCCGCCGCCGCGTTCGCACCCGACGCGGTCGCGGCCATGGTCGCCGGGCACCGCTCGGCCGAGCCGGGCGCGACGGTGGCGCTGCGGCACCTCGGCCTCGACCCGCTGATCGACCTGGGGCTGCGCCTCGGCGAGGGCACCGGCGCGCTGTTGGCCCTGCCGGTGGTCACCGGCGCGGTCCGGGTGCTGCACGACGTGGCCACCTTCGACTCCGCCGGGGTGGCCGAGAAGTGACGGTGCCCAACGAGCGGGCGGTCCGGCTCGGTGGTGCGGCGTGAGCGCCAGCCCGTACCCGCTCGGCCTGCGGCTCGAGGGGCGACGTGTGGTCGTGGTGGGCGGCGGTGCGGTCGCCACCCGGCGGGTGCCGGCGCTGCTGGATGCCGGCGCGGACGTCCTGCTGGTGGCCCCGGAGCTGACCCCGGCGCTGCGGGCCCGGGTGGACGCGGGTCGGCTGCACTGGGTGCCGCGCCGGTTCGTGCCCGAGGACCTGGACGGGGCCTGGCTGGTCCAGGTGGCGATCGACGATCCGATGGCGGCGGCTGCGGTGAGCGCCGTCGCCGCCGAACGGCGGATCTTCTGCGTCCGGGCCGACGACCGGACCGCCGCCACGGCCTGGACGCCGGCGGTGACCCGCCACGGCCCGGTCACCGTGGCGGTGCTCGGCGGCGGAGATCCTCGCCGCGCGATGACCGTCCGCGACGCCATCCGCGACCTGCTCGCCGTACGCGACGCTGCTCCCACCCGGGTCCGGCCCTCCGCCGAGGCGACGACCGGCGCGACCGCCGGGCGGGTGGCGCTGGTCGGGGCGGGGCCGGGAGACCCGGAGCTGATCACCGTGAAGGGTTGGCGGTTGCTCACCGAGGCCGACGTGGTGGTCGCCGACCGGCTAGTGCCGGGTCTACTCCTGGACGAACTCCGCGCCGACGTCGAGCTGGTGGACGCCTCGAAGATCCCCTACGGCCCGTCCCGGGCCCAGGAGGAGATCAACCGGATCCTGGTCGACCGGGCCCTGGCCGGCGCCGTCGTGGTCCGGCTCAAGGGCGGCGACCCGTACGTCTTCGGCCGTGGCGGCGAGGAGCTACTGGCCTGCGCGGCGGCCGGCGTGCCGGTGACCGTCGTCCCGGGAGTGACCAGCTCGATCGCCGTTCCGGCGGCGGCCGGGATCCCGGTCACCCACCGGGGGGTGGCGCACGAGTTCACCGTCGTCTCCGGCCACGTGGCACCCGACTCGCCGGCCTCGCTGGTGCGCTGGGACGCCCTCGCGGGCCTGCGCGGCACCCTGGTGATCCTGATGGGGCTCAAGAACCTCGCCGCCATCGCCGAGACCCTGATCGCGCACGGCCGGTCGCCACAGACGCCCGCCGCGGTCGTTCAGGAGGGCACCACGGGCGCCCAACGGACGCTGCGGTCCACGCTCGGCGCGGTGGCCGCCGACGCGCTCACCGCCGAGGTGCGCCCGCCCGCGGTCGTGGTGCTCGGCGACGTGGTGGGTGCCCTCGACGGGTGACCGGTGGCACGGTCCACCCGGGCGCGGAGCGGCCCCGGGCGGTGCGGGCGGCAGAGCGGACCCCGGGCGGTGCGGGCGGCGGAGCGGACCCCGGGCGGTGCGGGCGGCGGAGACCGGCTGGTCCCCGCGCGCGTCCTTTGCTCTGCTTCAACCGACGCAACACCCAGAAGGCGTTTGTGTTGCGTGGAGTGAAGCAGAGCAAAGGACGCGCAGAGGGCGACGCGAGGGCCCTGACGGCGGCTCTCGGGTGACCGGTACCCGCCGGTGGGGTTTGACCGGCCGGCGTCGGCCGAATGACGAAGGGCCGGAGCAGCGCTGCCCCGGCCCTTCGTCGAACTGACTGTCGGCTACTGCTTGAGCATGTTGTCGAGCAGCAGGGCGCAGCGGATCAGCCCGAGGTGGCTGTACGCCTGCGGGTGGTTGCCCAGGCCGCGCTCGGCGAGCGGGTCGTACTGCTCGGGGAGCAGCCCGGTCGGGCCGGCGGTGAGCACCATCTGCGCGAACAGCTCCTCGGCGTCGGTGCGGCGGCCGGTGCGCAGGTACGCCTCGATCAGCCACGCCGTGCAGATGTGGAAACCGCCCTCACGGCCGGGCAGGCCGTCGTCCCAGTGGTAGCGGTAGACGACCGGGCCGCTGCGCAGGTCCGCCTCGATCTTCAGGACGGTGGACAGGAAGCGCGGGTCGTCACCCGGGAGCAGGCCGGAGAGGCCGATCCAGAGCGACGAGGCGTCCATGTCCTCGTCCCCGTACGCGACGCTGTACGCCTCGACGTCGTCGTGCCAGCCGTGCTCCAGCACGTTGGCGCCGATCCGGTCGCGCAGGTCCTTCCACTCCGGCCGGTCCTCGCCGCCGTGCTGGCGCATCACGTGCAGCGCCCGGTCGACGGTCATCCAGCACATCACCTTGGAGAAGACGTGGTGCCGGGGTGGCAGCCGCGCCTCCCAGATCCCGTGGTCGGGCTCGTGCCACCGGCGGCGAACCGCCTCGACCATGTTCTCCAGGACCCGCCACTCGTCGTCGCGGACCGAGCCGCGCGCGTCGGCGACCGCCGCGATCAGGTCGGCGATCGGGCCGAACACGTCGAGCTGGAGCTGGTGGTTGGCGAGGTTGCCGACCCGGACCGGCCGGGAGCCGGCGTACCCGGGCAGCGTGTCGATGACCGCCTCAGCGCCCAGCTCGTAGCCGTCGATGGTGTAGAGCGGGTGCAGTCGCTCCGGGTGGCCACCGGTGCGCTCGATGCAGCCGTCGACCCAGCGCAGGAACGCCTCGGCCTCCTCGATGGACCCGAGGTCGACAAGCGCGCGGGCGGTCAGCGCGGCGTCACGCAGCCAGCAGTAGCGGTAGTCCCAGTTGCGGACGCCGCCCAGCTCCTCGGGGAGGGAGGTGGTCGCCGCGGCCAGGATCGAGCCGGTGATCTCGTGGCAGAGCCCGCGCAGGGTGAGCGCGCTGCGGGCCACCAGGTCGCGGGAGGTGGACGGCAGCCGCAGCGAGGCCACCCAGTCCTTCCACGGCTGCTCGGCCGCGGCCTGCCGATCGTGGATCGGCACCCGGTGGTGCTCCAGGCTGTGCGTGCCGAAGCGCAGCTCCAGCACGACCTGCCCGCCGGCGGCCGACAGGTCGACGGTCGCCTTGGCGGTCTCGTACCCACCGTCGTTGTTGACCTGCCACTCGACCCCGGGGGAGTAGAGGGCTACCGGTTCGTTCGAGCCGAGCACCAGCAGGCCGTCGCCGAGCGGCTGCAACTGCACGGCGACCTGACCGAACTCGGGGCGCGGGGCGAACTCCACCCGGACCCGACCGCTGCCGGTGAGCACCCGGACCAGGGTCGAGTCGCCGGTGACCACCGCCGGGCCGTCCGGCGTCGTCTCGCGGGCCGGCTTGTCCAGCCAGTCGGTGACGGTGAGCCCGGACCACCGGGTCTCGACGGTCATCGTGCCGGAGCGGTAGCGCTGGCCCAGCGGGATGCCCCCGCGCTCCGGGGCGACGCTGAAGTGACCGGCCGGGCTGCCACCGACCAGGTCGGCGAAGATCGCCGCCGAGTCCGGCTTGGGGTGGCAGAGCCAGCTGACCTTCGCCTCCGGCGTGAGCAACGCGACCGTACGACCGTTGGCCAGCATGGAGTGCCGCTCGATCGGCACCGCCCGCTCGCCGAAGAGCCAGTGGCGGCGGGTCTCCAGCAGCAGCCCGAGCGCGCGGGCTGCCTCGATGGGCTCGGCCACCCGGAAGCCGGCCTTGGTCTCGCCGGGGCCGATCTTGATGCCGAGGTCCGGCCCGTGCAGGTTGCCGAAGGCGTTCTCGTCGGTGACGTCGTCGCCGATGAAGAGCACCGCGCTGGCCGAGAGCTGGGTCCGGAGCTGGTCGACGGCGGTGCCCTTGTGGGTGGCCACCACGGACAGCTCGATGACCTCCTTGCCCTGCGTCACCGTGACGCCGTCGAAGGTGGCCGGGCCGTTGCGGACCGCCTCGATGGCTGCGGCGGCGACCTGCGGGTCGACGCCCCGGGTGTGCACCGCGACGCTGGCCGGCTTGCGTTCCAGCCGGATGCCGGGGTGTTCGGCGGCGATCTCCCGCAGCGCGTTGCGCACCTGGGTGCGCACCGCGACCAGCTCGGGGGAGAGGCGCTCGACGAAGCCGATGTCGAACTCGGAGCCGTGACTGCCGACGAGGTGCACCTCGCTGGGCAGCCGGGAGAGCGCGGCCAGGTCCCGCAGGGCCCGGCCGGAGACCACGGCCACGCTCGTCTGCGGCAGCGCGGCGAGCGCGCGGATCGCCGCCACCGATTCGGGCAGCGGTACGGCGGTGCTCGGGTCCTCCACGATCGGCGCGAGTGTGCCGTCGTAGTCGCAGGCGATCAGGAGCTGCGGAACCCGGGCGATCCGGCCGATGGCGGAGCGCAGCTCGGGGTCCAGCACCCCCGTGGTGATCGCCGCTCCGTCGGTGACGGACGTGTTCACGCGGCCTCCGCCTCGGGAACTCCGAGTTCGGAGAGGAAAGACTTGGCCCAGTGCCCCACGTCGTGGGTACGCAGGTGACGTTGCATTGTCCGCATCCGGCGGCGTGCCTCGGTTTTCTCCACGTGCACGGCCCGGAGCAGGGCGTCCTTGACCGCGTCCGGGTCGTGCGGGTTACACAGGAAGGCCTGGCGCAGCTCCGTTGCGGCGCCAGCGAACTCGCTGAGCACGAGCGCACCGCCCTGGTCGGCGCGTGATGCGACGTACTCCTTGGCGACGAGATTCATACCGTCTCGCAGCGGGGTCACCATCATCACGTCCGCAGCAACGTACATCGCGGCCAGTTCACTGCGACTGTACGACTGATGGAGGTAATGCACGGCCGGCACGCCGACTCGGCCGAATTCGCCATTAATGCGACCAACTTCGCGCTCTACCTTGACCCGAAGTGCCTGGTAGTGCTCGACGCGCTCGCGGCTCGGCGTGGCCACCTGCACCATAACGGCGTCCGGAACTGTCAACTTTCCGTCAGCGAGCAACTCGCGGAACGCCTTGAGCCGCAACTCGATGCCCTTGGTGTAATCCAGCCGGTCCACGCCCAGGATGATCGTCTTCGGGTCGCCCAGCTCGGCGCGGATCTGCTTGGCCCGCGCCTGGATCGCCGGGTCGGCGGCCATCCGTTCCATCTCCTGGGTGTCGATCGAGATGGGGAAGGCGCCCGCCTTCACCTGTCGCCCGTCGACCTGGATCATCTGCCCCTCGTAGCGCAGGCCGAGGAGGTGCCGGGCCAGCCGTACGAAGTTCTGCGCGGCCAGCCGCTGCTGGAAGCCCACCAGGTCCGCGCCGAGCAGACCGCGCAGGATCTCGGTGCGGAACGGCATCTGCATGAACAGCTCGATCGGCGGGAACGGGATGTGCAGGAAGAACCCGATCCGCAGGTCCGGACGCAGCTCGCGGAGCATCGCGGGGACCAGTTGGAGCTGGTAGTCCTGCACCCAGACCGTCGCGCCCTCGGCCGCCACGTCCGCCGCAGCCTCCGCGAACCGGGCGTTGACCAGCCGGTACGCCTCGCGCCACCGGCGCTTGTAGGCCGGGGTCTCCACCGCGTCGTGGTAGAGCGGCCAGATCGTCGCGTTCGACTGGCCCTCGTAGTAGCGCTCCAACTCCTCGGCGCTCAGCGGCACCGGATGCAGCCGGATCCCCTCCAGGTCGAACGGTTCGGGGGCGGCGCCGGTGCCGCCGGCCCAGCCGACCCAGGTGCCATGCTGTTCGGCGAGCACAGGATGCAGCGCGGTGACCAGCCCGCCTGGGCTGCGTCGCCACTGCCGTCCCTCGGGTGTGCTCACCTCGTCGACCGGCAGACGGTTCGCCACAACGACAAAGGAGCTACGGACGGTCACGATCGGCCACCTCCGGGTGCTGACGGGTCCACCGCGATGAGCGTACTGAGCGTAGCTGCGGCGTCTTGTGCCCCGTGCCGGAGTCTCCTACCCGCCTCGGTCTGGCCGAATCCTACAGGTGATCTTGTCGACAGCCGTGGCGGTCAGAGATCGATGATCGGCCATTCCTTGGGCAGTACCTCACCAAGCAGTTCCCGCCGATCCGTCATGACCGGTACGACCGCTCGGGCTGCCGCTTCGATCGCAACCTGGGCGAGATCGATGCTGCCCAGGAGGCGGGACCAGCCGCCCAGGATGGGGCACATGTTGTGATCGACCGGCGCGACAACTACAGCTTCGAGATCGGAGACAATGTCCAGCAACGGCCAGCCGTCGCTGGACACTCGGCGATATGCGGCTGTCAGGCACATGGCCGGAATGATCACGGACTCCCGGCGGTAGGCAACCTTGGCGATCTGGATGCCCACAGCCGGCTCTCCTTCGGAGTAGGCCAGCAATGCGGTGGTGTCGAGTACGAGTCCCGCGTCAGTCACGAACCTGTAGCCGTCCCCGCGACGCCTCGTTCAGCAGCGCGGCGGCCTTGGCGCGCAACTCGGGAGTTATTGCCTGGCGAGCCTGATCCAACTTGCGCCCGGCCTCCTCGAGGCCCTCGTCGGTGATCTTGAAACCGATCTGCTCCAGAATCCGCCGGGTTCGTTCACCGACCATTCGTTGGCGGATGCTCTCCGTCACGAAGGCGGACACGTTGGGCTCGGTGGCCAGCCGTTCTGCGACGTCGTCCGGGATGCTGATGGCGATCTTTTTGGTCACACTCAAGACGGTAGTGAGTTATACCGACTCCGGCAATGCGGCTCGCCGGCGTACTCCTGGGGCGGGGTGATGTGGGCGAAGCGCGCCGTACCTGTCAGGATTGACGATGGCGTGCGCGCGGCCGGCTCCCGGCCGGCGGCGGGTGCAGGTCCCAGCCCGCGCCGCGCCGCCGACTCAGGCGACAGCAAACCGACGGAGGTAGCCCGCACCGTGGCCCAGTACATCTACGTCCTGGAAAAGGCGCGCAAGGCGCACGGCGACAAGGTCGTGCTCGACAACGTGACGCTGAGCTTCCTGCCGGGGGCCAAGATCGGTGTGGTCGGCCCGAACGGCGCCGGTAAGTCCAGCCTCCTCAAGATCATGGCAGGGCTGGACAAGCCGAGCAACGGCGAGGCCCGGCTGATGCCCGGCTACACCGTCGGCATGCTCGCCCAGGAGCCCCCGCTCAACGACGCCAAGACCGTGCTCGGCAACGTCGAGGAGGCGGTCGCCGAGACCAAGGCCAAGCTGGAGCGGTTCAACAAGATCGCCGAGCAGATGGCGACGGACTACTCCGACGAGCTGATGGAGGAGATGGGCAAGCTCCAGGAGGAGCTGGACCACGCCGACGCGTGGGACATCGACTCCAAGCTCGAACTCGCCATGGACGCGCTGCGCTGCCCGCCGCCGGACGCCGATGTGACCCAGCTCTCCGGTGGTGAGCGCCGCCGCGTCGCGCTCTGCAAGCTGCTGCTGGAGGCGCCCGACCTGCTGCTGCTCGACGAGCCCACCAACCACCTGGACGCGGAGAGCGTCTCCTGGCTGGAGCAGCACCTGGCCAAGTACGCCGGCACCGTCATGGCGATCACCCACGACCGGTACTTCCTGGACAAGGTGGCCGGTTGGATCCTGGAGCTGGACCGCGGCCGGGCCATCGGGTACGAGGGCAACTACTCCACCTACCTGGAGAAGAAGGCCGCCCGGCTGGCCGTCGAGGGTCGCCGCGACGCCAAGATGAAGAAGCGCCTCACCGAGGAGCTGGAGTGGGTCCGCTCCAACGCCAAGGCCCGGCAGACCAAGTCCAAGGCCCGCCTGGACCGGTACGACGAGATGGCCAACGAGGCGGAGAAGACCCGCAAGCTGGACTTCGAGGAGATTCAGATCCCGCCGGGCCCGCGCCTGGGCAGCACGGTGATCGAGGCGAACGGCCTCAGCAAGGGCTTCGGCGACCGGCTGCTGATCGACGACCTGTCGTTCTCGCTGCCCCGTAACGGCATCGTCGGCATCATCGGCCCGAACGGCGTCGGCAAGACCACGCTGTTCAAGACCATCGTCGGGCTGGAGGAGCCGACCGGCGGCGAGGTCCGGGTCGGCCCCACCGTCTCGCTGTCGTACGTCGACCAGAACCGGCAGGGCCTCGACGGTGACAAGACCGTCTGGGAGGTCGTCTCCGACGGGCTGGACTACCTGATGGTGGGCAAGGTCGAGATGCCCTCGCGGGCGTACATCGCCGCGTTCGGCTTCAAGGGACCGGACCAGCAGAAGCCGACCAAGGTGCTCTCCGGCGGTGAGCGCAACCGGCTGAACCTGGCGCTGACCCTGAAGATCGGCGGCAACGTCATCCTGCTCGACGAGCCGACCAACGACCTCGACGTGGAGACGCTCTCCAGCCTGGAGAACGCCCTGCTGGAGTTCCCCGGCTGCGCCGTGGTCATCTCCCACGACCGGATGTTCCTGGACCGGGTCTCCACGCACATCCTGGCCTGGGAGGGTGACGACCAGGACCCGGCCAGGTGGTTCTGGTTCGAGGGCAACTTCGAGGCGTACGAGAAGAACAAGATCGACCGCCTCGGCGCGGAGGCCGCCCGGCCGCACCGGGTGACCTACCGCAAGCTGACCCGCGACTGATGTCCGACCGGTTCGTCTACCACTGCACGCTGCGCTGGTCCGACCTGGACGCGTACGGCCACGTCAACAACTCGCGCTTCCTCACGCTCTACGAGGAGGCGCGGGTGGCGTTGATGTTCGCCGGCGGCCGGGCCTGGGGAGTGGGTTCGTTTGCCGACGGCGTGGTGATCCGCCGGCACGAGGTCGACTACCTGCGCCCGGTCGACTACGCGCTGGGTCGGGCCACCGCGGAGGCCGCGCCCACCGTCCGCATCGAGCTGTGGGTGGAGGAGATCAAGGCTTCACGGTTCACCGTCGCGTACGAGCTGTACGACGGCGAGGTGCTGGCCAGCCGTGCCCGCTCGGTGCTGGTGCCGTTCGACCTGACCCGCCAGGTGCCCCGGCGGATCACGCCCGAGGAGCGGGATTTCCTGCTCACGTACGCCCCGCAGGGCGGCGGGGCGTGACGCTGCCCGGCACCGCCGGCCCGGACCGGGTGGCGGCGTCGCCGTCCGGGCACGGCGTGACCGGCGTGGCCGACGCGGGTGCCTTCCTGGCCCGGCTGGTCCGGCTGGACCCGGCGGCGCCGGTCCGGCTGCGGCCGGCCGGCGCTCCCGGCCGGGTCGCCCTGTTCGCCCGGCTGCCCTGGCAGGTGCTGGTGGCCCGGACGGTCGCCGGTGGGGCCGCCGGAGACGTCACGGTGGGCGCCGCCGACCTGCTGGCCGAGCTGGAACGCGGTGGCGCGACGTTGCCGGCCCGCCGCGACGCGCAGTGGCGCTGGCCGCTGCCACCGGCGCGAAGCGAGCCGGTGGAGGTGCTGCCCGCAGTCGAGCTGCGGCGGATCGCCGACGCGGCGGCGGGCACCCTGCGCACCGCGAGCGAGCAGGGGGTGGCGGGCCGCGCGGTGGGTCAGCGCGCGTTGCGCGACGCGCTGCTCGACCACGTGGCCGTGCTGGTCACGCCGGACGATCCGCCGGGCCCTGCCGTCGAGGTGCCGCAGCGGCTGGTGCAGGGGCTGGTCCGGATGGGCTTCCTCGGCGCGATCGACGATCCGGCCGGTCCTGGCGCGCGCTCCGAGGTCCAGGTGCGGGTGGCGGGCCGTTGGGTGGGCCTGGTGGGACCATACGGAGCGGCCTGGTTGCAGAAGGCCACCGATCTTGCCGTGACGCCCCTCGCCACTCGTCCGAACGGATGACCCCTGCTCATTCTTCTGGGCCGGTGCGGCCGTTGGGGGGATGCTTCAACCCGGCTGTCCGGGTACCGTCCATCCTCGGATCCAACGCACCGTAGGCGGCTGGATCCGCTGGGGAGTGAGGTGCGACGAGCGATGCCGTGGTGGTCATGGCGCCCCGGTCCCGCCGACGGCGGCGATCCGGAAACCCGAAGCGGGATCACAGTGGAGAGCGCGGTCCGGGTCGGCCCGCCGAGCCCTCGCC
This sequence comes from Micromonospora sp. NPDC005194, assembly GCF_040608335.1. Classification (NCBI taxonomy): domain Bacteria; kingdom Bacillati; phylum Actinomycetota; class Actinomycetes; order Micromonosporales; family Micromonosporaceae; genus Micromonospora; species Micromonospora sp. NPDC005194. The sequence continues at coordinate 139,679 of NZ_JBEXIA010000013.1, forward strand.
AGCCGGGGGACGACTGCCCGGGCAGCGACCGGCCCGTACTGACCGAGATGCCGGCGACCATCGAGCCGGTGAGCCTGCGCCGCGTCTGTGACGCACTCGACCTGCTCGACGTGCGCTACCTGGCCGACGGCGACGGCAACCTGCTGGCCATGTGGGAGCGGCACGCCGTGCTGGTGACCCTCGAAGGCCCCGAGGACGAGATCCTGGTGATGCGGGCCCGCCCGCACGCCACGGTTCCGCCGGACTGGGCCGACCGGGCCTACCGGGTGGTCAACGAGTGGAACCACACCCGCCGCTTCTGCAAGGCGTACATCGGCGACCCGACCGAGCGCGGGCAGCTGCCGATCTACGCCGAGTTGCAGGTGCCGCTGGGCGCCGGCACCCACGACGCTCTGCTGGTCGAGATGCTCGACTGCGGCGCGGCAGTGGCCGCCAGCTTCGTGGACTGGCTGCACGACGAAGGCGCCCTGCTCTGAGGCGCCCCGCAGCGTCCGTGCCGGAACGCGCCGTCAGGCGCCCTCGGCCGGGTCCTCCATGACGTTGACCATGAAGTACGCGGCCCGCTCCAGATAGTCCCAGAGAGCGACGGCGAGCTGCGGCTCCAGGTCGAGCCGGTCCACCGCCTGGCGCATGTGCCGCAGCCAGGCGTCCCGCTCGGCCCCGCCGATCCGGAACGGCGCGTGCCGCATGCGCAGCCGCGGGTGCCCGCGTTGTGCGGAGTACGTGTTCGGCCCGCCCCAGTACTGCATCAGGAACAGGGTGAACCGGTCGGCCGCCGGGCCCAGGTCCTCCTCCGGGTACATGGGTCGCAGCAGGGGATCGGTGGCGACGCCGGCGTAGAACTCGTCCACCAGCCGGCGGAAGGTGGGTTCGCCGCCGACCGCTTCGAAGAGGGTCATCGACGCATCGTTACGGTCGGATTCACCTGCGGGGTTCACCGTTCCATCCTGCCAGGTGCGTCGGCCGTCGGCCCGACCCGGAGGCCGTGCGCCGGCTCACGCGGTGGATCAGGTGACCGCGTGCCGGCGGTGGCCGTCCGCGGGCCGGAGGTCGGTGCCCGCCGGCGTGCCGTCGGCGATGGTGCCGCCCGGATCGGGGGTCGGCTCGGCGTTGGCCGCGGCGGCCTTGGCGATGGCGTCGTCCACCGTCTGCTTGCCCGGCCAGCGCAGGGCGGCGATCGTCATCAGCAGCACCCCGGCGGCGCTCCAGACCCCCACCACCACCGGAATGGAGAACCGCTCGGCGAGCAGCCCGGTGACCAGCACCGCGAGACCCTGGATGACCTGGACGCCGGTGGCCATCACGCCGAACGCGCGGGCCCGGAATCCGTCCGGCAGCGCCTGGACGAAGAGCCCGTTGGCCATCGGCATCATCCCGGCGACCGCGAACCCGCACAGGGCGGCCAGCAACGCCACCACCAGCGGTGGAGGGTCGAACAGCGCCGGCACCAGCACCAGCGGGGAGAACACCGCGAGGGGCCGCATCAGGGCCAGTCGGCGGGTCGGGCCGAACAGCCGGCTCACCAGCAGCCCACCCAGGACGTAGCCCACCGGGTTGGCGACCATGATCACCGCTTGCGCGGTGCCCGGGGCCATGCCGCCGGAGGAGCCCTTGTTGGCCCAGGCCGCGGCCAGCCCCTCCGGAACGATCGAGAACAGCAGCGCGCTGAACACCAGCACCGCGATGGCCCGCAGCACCGGCGTGCCGAACACGATCTGGAACCCCTGGGCGGTCTCCCGGAGCAGGTGAGAGCGGTGCGCGCTGGTCATCGTCGCTGGCCGGTTCCGCACGCCGAGGCGGACCAGCAGCGCCGAGAGGCCGAACGTGACCGCGTTGAACAACAGCGCGACCGTCGGGTCGATGGAGGCGACGGCGGCGCCGAGCAGGTAGCCGACGACCTGGGCCGCCTGACCGATGCTGGCGTTCAGCGACAACCCAACCACCAGCCGGTCCCCGGCGAGGATCTGTGGCATCAGCGCGGACTTCGCGGCCTGGCTCGGCGGGTTGGCGAGCGTGGCCGCGAAGATGAGCACCAGCAGCGCCGGAACGGGCAGGTCGGGGAGGGCGATGAGCAGCATCAGCGCCATCCGGATGACGTCACACGCCACCATCACCCTGCGGTACGGGTGCCGCTCGGCCAGGGCGGCGAGCAGCGGGCCACCCAGCAGCCACGGCAGGTAGCTGACCGCGAACGCGGCGGCGGAGAGCGCGACGGACCTGGTCTGCTGGTAGACGAGGAGGGTCACGGCGGCCTTGGCGACGTAGTCACCGACCCAGGAGAGAGCCCCGGCCGCGAAGACGGCCCGGAACTCGCGCTGGGCGAACACTTCGCGAAAAGTGGCCGGGCCTTCCGCGGAAGGTCGCTCGTCGGGCACCGTCGCCTCCATCGGCCCCCGGAACGGCAGCTCGTGGCGGCCGGGCCGGGAACACTCGTCAGATCTACGGATCAGCGAGGATGTGACCACGCTCCGGCGGGAACGCGTGCTCCGGATTCTGCCCGATCGTCTGACAACTAGCTAGGGCGAACGGATCGTTCGTCGCATCCCCGACTGAACGAACGGACGATACTCCAGGGGCCGGGCGGCTGGCGACCCCTGTATTGCCGGCCAGTCTCGCCGGTGTCAGGTGGCGCCGCCCTGGCCGGTCTCACCCTCCGGCAACGGCCGGCTCGACACACCGGGATAGATGCGGGCGGCGGCGATCTGCGCGGTGATCCCCGAATTCTCCAGCGCCTCCGCCAGCCTGCGGCGCAGCTCCCGGCTCACCGCGAACTGGCCGTCGGCCGTCGTCTTCACCACCGTACGGATCACGGCGCCATCCACCGTCATCTGCTCGACACCCAGCACCTCCGGGGCCTCCACGATCTCCGGCGACAGCTCCGGGTCCAGCGCCACCGAGGCGGCGGCCGTCCGCAGCACGGCGCTGGCATCCTCCGTACCGCTGAAGCCGATCGGCAGGTCCACGACCACCAGCGCCCAGCCCTGGCTCTTGTTGCCCACCCGGATGATCTCGCCGTTGCGGATGTACCAGAGCACGCCGCGTCCGTCGCGGACGGTGGTGACCCGCAGCCCGACCGACTCCACGACACCTGTCGCCTCGCCCAGGTCGACGTTGTCGCCCACGCCGTACTGGTCCTCGATCAGCATGAAGAGCCCGGCGATCAGGTCCTTGACCAGGCTCTGCGCGCCGAAGCCCAGGGCGACGCCGGCGATCCCGGCGCTGGCCAGCAGCGGGGCGAGGTCGAAGCTGAACTCGCGCAGGATCATCAGCAGCGCGATGCCGAAGACGAACGCGGTGGTCAGGCTGCGCAGCACCGAGCCGATCGCCTCGGCTCGTTGCCGGCGGCGCTCCGGCACGAACTCGGCCGGGTCTACCGCGGCCGTGGGCACCCGCTCGCGCAGCGGCCGCAGCATGGTCGGCACGGCGCCGTTGGTGGTCGTCCGGACCAGACGGTCGATCGTCCGGTGCAGCGCCCAGCGGGCCACCATCGCCAGCGCCACTATCAACAGCACCCGCAGCGGCTTGAGCAGGATCCAGTAGCTGCCCTCGGCGAACCAGGCCGACCCGGTGATCCGGTAGATCGTCTCGCAGGAGGTGCTGCCCTGACAGTTCACCGACACGGCGTCGGGCAGGGCAAGGGGCGTTTCGCTGGCGGCACTCACCCTGTCTTCGTACCGCAACGCCCCGGACCGGCCGCCGCCGACCCACCGGCCGGGTGAGATGCGCCCGAGCGCCGGGTCGGACCGGGGCGAACCGGCCATCGTGACAGGTGCGGGAAAGAGCTTCACGTCCGACCCCGGATTAGTACGTGCAATCCGGGGTCCGATCAGGGACTATTGGCGCAACGGACGTCGGTGATCGAGCGGGCGTCGACGGTGCGGGCCCTCGTGCCCAACTCCGGTCGGCGGCGTTCGCAGCAGCCGCTGAACCGGGAGGGTGAGCGCGATGCCTGACATACGACCCACGGTGGGCTCCGGCGCGCTGGTCCTCAACGCCACCTACGAGCCCCTGTGTGTCGTGTCGGTGCGACGCGCCGCGATCCTCGTCCTCTCCGCCAAGGCCGTCTGCGTCGCCGACGGTGACGGCATCCTGCACAGCGCCCGCGACGCGCTGCCGGTTCCGTCGGTGGTCCGTCTGACCCGCTTCGTCCGGGTGCCCTACCGCACCCACGTCGGGCTGTCCCGCCGAGCGATCTTCGCCCGGGACGGCTGGCGGTGCGCCTACTGCCGAGGGCCGGCCGAGACCATCGACCACGTCTTCCCGCGCAGCCGGGGTGGCCGGCACGCCTGGGAGAACGTGGTCGCCGCGTGCGCCCGGTGCAACCACACCAAGGGCGACAAGACCCCGGCGGAGCTGGGCTGGCGGCTGCACGCCCTGCCGACCGCGCCGAAGGGCACCGCCTGGCGGGTCCTCGGGCACCGCGCTCCGGACCCGCGCTGGGCCGACTGGCTCGACCTGCGCGAGCCCGAAGCGGCCGCCTGACCAGTCTGCGCGAGCCCGAAGCGGCCCGACCTGCCCGGCGGCGCGGAACCGCCGGTCGGGCTCAGTCCTGCTGCGCGGCCGCTCGGCGGGTCGCGCGCTCGTGCCGGTCGACCGCCCGGGTGTGCGCGACGGTCAACAGCCGGTCGATCTCGGGCAGCATCTGCGGCCCCGGCATCACGATGCTGGCGAAGCCGTACAGCGCGTACCCCGGGTGCGGCGTGACCGTGTCCAGCCGGGCGAAGTCGAAGGCGTCCCGGTGCTCCTCGAACGCCTTCGGTGGGAAGCCGAACGTCCTCTCGAACTCGGCCCGGCCCAGGTCCAGGTTGAGGCGGAAGACGCCGGGGCGGTCCAGCTGCGCGGCTTCGTCGAAGCCGGGCACGTCGTGCTCGACGATGGTGGCGAACGGCTGGCGGCGGTCCGGGCCGACGTAGAAGAACTGGTCGCCCCAGGCGCCCTCGGGTGATCCGTCCTCCTCGCTCGCCATCACCTGCTCGACGTCGGGCAGCGCGCGGATCCGGTCGGCGAGCACTGTCGCGTCGACGCCGGTCGGGATGTGCAGCACCGCGTCGGCGTGGTCGATGGTGGCCTGGTCCAGCGGGAAGTAGCGGTAGTCGTGCGCTCGCCGCTCGGCCGGCCCGATCTCGGCCGCCCGGACGTACCCGGGGAGGGTGAGCTTCTGCTGGAGCCTGCCCTCGTAGGTCGACGCGGCGGGCACGTCGATGCCGAGCGCGGGGCTCGCGCCGAGGCTGCCGACGATCACCGCGTACCGCTCGCCCAGCAACGCTCCGACGATCGCGCCGGCACCGGCCCACGACACCTCCGTCGCGCCCACCGTCATCGTGCTCGGGTGGCGCTGGAGGTGCGTGTTGTGCGCGAAGACCAGCGTGGGTCCACGGTGTGCCTCGACCGCCCGGATCGCGAGCAGGTTCTCGGCCATCAGCGCGTCCCGGACCGCGGCCAGGTGGGCGAAGCGTTCCTCCTGGACCAGTGGCGCCGCGGCCGCCGCGTGGTAGCGCAGCACCGCGACCGCCGACGTGGCGTGGACGAATGCCGCAGGCCAGCCCTCGGGCCGTCGGTGTGCCCGCAGGTACAACTCGGTCAGCAGGTCGTCGGCGAGCACCCGCAGTCGCTGGGCGTCGGACGAGCGTCCGACCGACCGGCCCGGCTCCCAGATCGCGGCCGTGTCGCTCCAGCGGGCCTCGTCCCCGACGAGGTCGTCGATCTCGACCGACCGGTCGAGGTCGAGGTCGAGGAATTCGCACACCCGCAGCAGGTGACGCCGCGGGCTCGGGGCGCCCTCGATCTCCAGCGGGGCGTCGAAGCCATGAAATCTCAGGCGCTCGGCGGCGGGCCGTCCGTCGTTCCACTCGCGCATCCGCAGCAGCAGGTCACGGTTGGCCGGCGCGGCGCCGAACCCGTGGCTGAACCCCTCGGCGAGCGCGCGGTCGAGCGTCATGGCCCCGCCCTGCACGAACGCGTCGGCGAGCAGTCCCGCGGCCCGGTCGCTCTCCAGGGCGATCGACCGGTAGCCGTGCTCGGCCAGCGTCAGGAAGGCGTCGTTGCGGATCTGGAGGAACGCGGATTCACCGTGCGTCGGCTCGCCGAGCGCGAGCAGCGTCGGCGAGCCGGCAAGCAGGTCAACAAGGGTGGTCATTGCATCAACCGTATCGTTGCACCAGCGGTGGAGACTTCAGACCGATGGAGCGCGGGTGACAACCACAAAACCCTCAAACCCCGGGGTACGCCGACCGGTCGATCTCGCGCGCCGTCACGGACTGTCGGCGCAGGCCGTCCGTAACTACGAACGGGACGGCGTGCTGCCACCTGCCGAGCGCACCGCGACCGGGTACCGCCAGTTCACCGAGGTGCACGCCACAGCACTGAGCGCCTACCTCGCGCTCATCGTCGGTCACGGCTACGCGGCCAGCGGCGACATCATGCGCGCCGTCAACCGGGGCGAGATCGACACGGCGTTGCGCACGATCGACAGCGGTCACGCGCTGCTGCAACGCGACCGGGAGACCCTGGACGCGGTCGAGGCGGCGGTCACCACTCTCACCGCGAGGGAGCCCGCGCCGCAGGGCCGGAGAGCCGTGCCGATCAGCGTGCTCGCACACCGGCTCGGCGTACGACCCGCGACCCTTCGCAACTGGGAGGCGGCCGGAATTCTGCGGCCGGAGCGCGACCGGGTGACCCGCCACCGCGTCTACTCGCCCGACGACGTCCGGGACGCGGAACTCGCCCACCTGCTGCGCCGGGGCGGGTATCGGCTCGACCACATCGCCGACGTGCTGCGACGGGTACGCGACGCCGGTGGCGCCGAACCGCTCGCCGCGTCGCTCGGCCAGTGGCGCCGACGGCTCACCGAGCGCGGTCGGGCCATGCTCACCGGGGCCGCCCGGCTCGCCGAGTACCTCGACGCTGGCGCCGGCGATCAACCACCACGGGCCTTGACCAGCGAGGCGAAGACCACCAGGTTGTCCGAGTAGCCCCTCTCGCCGCCCACCCACCGGCCGCCGCAGGTGATCAGCCGCAGGCTGGGGCGGCTGAAGTCGCCGTACACCTCGTCCACCGGCAGTCGGTCCTTGTCGAACCGCTCCATCGAGTCCACCTCGAAGACCGCGACCCGGCCGTCGGAGCGGGTGACCTCGATCTGGTCTCCCGCGCGCAGTTCCCGGAGCTGGTGAAAGACGGCCGGGCCGGTGGTGGTGTCCACGTGTCCGACGATCACCGCCGGCCCGTACTGGCCGGGGGTGGGGCCCTGGTCGTACCAGCCGGCCTCCTGGGCGCGGCCCACGTCGGGCACGGCGATGGTGCCGTCCGGGGCGAGGCCCACGTCGTGCAGCGGAGCCCGCAGGTCGATCTTGCTGATCGAGAGAGCGGTCGGGCGGCTGGCCGGCAGCACGGGGAACTTCTTCGGCGGCGGCCGCAGGCCGGCGCTGATCCGGTCCGGCAGCAGACTCACCCCGGTCACCTGCTCGACGCCGAGCATCGCCACGATCAGCACCATCAGCGTGGCCACGGCCAGGACCGGCAGTCCCGGCCCGGTGCCGAGCCGACGCCGGAGCAGCGGCGACCCGGCGGGACGGCTCGGCGGCAGCGGGCGGGCGTCCGGATCAGTGGTGGCGACGCTGGCGGACACCGCCTGTCCGGCGACCCGGCGCAGCCGAACCGAGACCCGGGCCACCAGCCGTCCGGAGGCGCGCAGGGCCGCTGCGGCCCGGAGGCGGGCACGGTGGTCCGACCGCGCACGCGCGGATCTGCGGGTCATGGCAGGTCCGGCTCAGGAGCCGGCTCCGGTCCGACGCCGACCGCCCACCATGCCGAGCGCGACCGCGGCGGCCACCACTGCCACGCCGCCGACGACCAGGATCGATCCGATGCCCCGGCCGCCCGCGGTGCCGCCGCCCCCCGTCGCCGGCCCCTTGCTGGGCGAGGCCATGTTCAGCACGGTCAGCATCGTCTGGGCCGTCTGGTTGTTCTGGCACCGCAGGTCGACCTGGTAGTCACCGGGTTCCTTGTTGCCCGGAACGGTGACCTCCCCCTTGAGGAAGCCGTTGTCCGGTCTGAGCACCACGCGCCCGAACGCGTCGGACTGCACGGTGGCCTGTCGATTGTTGCTGTTGTTGTTGTCGCAGCTCGCGCGGATCGTGACCCGGCTGCCCGCCGGGACGCTGTTCGGCGTCACCTCGACGGAGGTGTTCTCACCGGCACGCGCCGGTGCGACCGACAACAGGACGAACGCCCCGATGAGCCCCACCAGTGCCAGTGCGGACGAGAGTGCGCGGTTGATCGTGCGAAGTCCCTGCATGATTTCCCCCCAACCGGCGACGACCGCCGGAACCCTCCCCTGGGCACGCGGGCTGAGTTCCCGTTGGCCCGGAGGCAAACCAGCGGGCGGGCAGGGTCAGCGGCGGCGGGAGCTGGCACCGGCGGGCGGGAGCGGGGTGATCGGCTGCCAGTCCAGCGGGGACGACAGGACCATGGTGCTCGACGGCTGCCCGTACGGGGCGAGCCGGTCGATGACCGCTTCGAAGTCGCCGATCGAGCCGGCGGCCACCTTGAGCATGCTGCACGCGTCGCCGGTGATCCGGTGGATCTGGAGAATCTCCGGCCAGCCGGACACCTCCGGGTCGTGCAGGATGCACCGCGCGCCGTAACAGGACATCCGGATCAGGGCGACCACCGTACGGCCGGCCCGGGTCAGGTCCACGTGGGCGTGGTAGCCGGTGATCACCCCGGCCTCCTCCAGCCGGCGGACCCGCTCGGCGACCGCTGGTGGGGACAGGTGCACCCGGCGGGACAACTCACTGAAGGAGAGCCGGGCGTCGGCCTGCAACTCGCGCAGCAGCGCCCAGTCCATGTCGTCCACGCTCGAACCTTACTTTCGTGAACCGGATTCGCCCAGCTGCCTTCGGTTCGCCAGGTCAGGCCGACAAGTGCCGTTGATCCGGCATTCCGCAGGCCGATCCAGCCGCGAGATCATGGCGTCGGCAGCTTCGGGGGAAGGGAGACGACTGGTGGATCAGACGGATTGGCGGGCGCCGAACCGCGTCGCCACGGTACGACCGGTGACCCCGCGCCAGCGGGCAGCCCGCGCCGCGCGCAACGGCGGCGAGCCGACGCTGGAGTTCGCCGAGCTGGTGCCCTACGACGCGTACGTGCGGGCCACCGCCCTGCACCAGTTGCAGCAGCCCCTCAGCGACGACCCCGGCGAGATGTCCTTCCTCATGGTCAGCCAGATCATGGAGCTGTACTTCGGGCTGACCTGCCACGAGCTGCGGGAGACCCAGCGTCTGTTGCGCGCCGACCGGATCTGGGACGCGCTGGCCCCGCTGCGCCGCGCCACCCTGCACCTGGAAGGGCTCAACGCCGCCTGGCAGGGCCTGCGCTGGATGACCCCGGCCGACTTCAACCGGTTCCGCAACCTGCTCGGCGAGGGCTCCGGCTTCCAGTCCGCGATGTACCGGCACCTTGAGTTCCTGCTCGGGCTGCGCGACCCGGCGCTGATCCGGCCGTTCCGCAGGCAGAGCGAGGTGCACGCCGCGCTCAGCGCCGCGCTGGCCGCCCCGAGCCTCTGGGACGACGTGGTCGCGCTGCTGGCCCGGCGCGGCTTCGACCTCCCCGCCGATCTGTTGAACCGGGACGTGGCGGTCGAGCACGACCCGCAGCCGGAGGTCGAGGCGGCCTGGGTGCGGATCTACGCCGACGGCGGCCCGGACAACCACCTGCGGCTGCTCGGCGAGGCGCTGAGCGGCGTCGCCGAGGAGTTCGGCGACTGGCGGTGGAACCACGTCAAGGCGGTACAGCGGACAATGGGCGCCAAGGTCGGCAGCGGCGGCTCCGCCGGGCTGGCGTGGTTGCAGCGCAGCATGGCCCGGGTGGTCTTCCCGGAGCTGTGGTCGGCCCGCACCGCGATGTGACCGGAGAGCGAGACATGCACACCCCAGAGAGCGAGGCACACCGCCTCGACCAGGCCGACCCGGGCCACCGACACCTCTTCCACGTGCCGCCCGCCGACGGCGGCGACCACCCCGAGTCGGCGTACCTCGCCGGCAACTCGCTCGGCCTGCAACCCCGGGCCACCCGCGACGAACTCCTCGCCGACCTGGACGCCTGGGGGCGGCTCGGCGTCGAGGGGCACCTGGAGGCGGAACGCGCCTGGCTGCCGTACCACGAGCTGTTGACGGGCCCGGCCGCCCGACTGGTCGGCGCCCGGCCCGCGGAGGCCGTGGTGATGAACTCGCTCACGGTCAACCTGCACCTGCTGATGGTCAGCTTCTACCGCCCGGCCGGCGTCCGCACCCGCATCGTCATCGAGGACAGCGCGTTCCCCTCGGACAGCTACGCGGTGCGCAGCCAGGCCCGCTTCCACGGGCTGGACCCGGACGACGCGGTGGTCCGGCTGCGCCCGCGTGCTGGCGAGGACGCGTTGCGCACCGAGGACGTCACCGGCTACCTGGCCGCCGAGGGTGACCGGGTGGCACTGGTGCTGCTGGGCGGGGTCAACTACCTCACTGGCGAGCTGCTGGACATCCCGGCGATCACGGCGGCCGGTCGGGCGGCCGGGGCGGTGGTCGGCTGGGACCTGGCGCACGCCGTGGGCAACGTGCCGCTCGCCCTGCACGACTGGGACGTCGACTTCGCCGCCTGGTGCTCCTACAAGTACCTGAACTCGGGGCCGGGCGCGCTGGCCGGCGTCTTCGTGCACGAGCGGCACCTCGGCGATCCCGACCTGCCGCGCTTCGAGGGTTGGTGGAGCACTGCGGCGGCGACCCGGTTCGAGATGACGCCGGTGTCCCGGCCGCCGTCCACCGTGGAGGCCTGGCAGATCTCCAACCCCCCGATCTTCGCGATGGGCCCGGTGCGGACCTCGCTGGAGCTGTTCGACGCGGTCGGCATGCCGGCGCTGCGCGCGCGCAGCCTCCGACTCACCGGCTGGCTGGAGTCACTCCTCGACGAGGTCACCGCCGACCGGCCGCTGCGCGTGGTCACCCCGCGCGATCCGGCCCGCCGGGGTTGCCAGCTGTCGGTACGCGTCGGCGCCGGCAACGCCGCCGAGCTGACCAAGCGGCTGCGGCACGAGCACGGCGTCATCGCCGACGCCCGGGAGCCAGACATCGTCCGCTTCGCCCCGGTGCCGCTCTACTCCACGTACCTCGACTGTTGGCGGGCCGCCGCCGCACTCGCCGCCACCGTCGGGCCGGTGAACCCGTGACGAAGCGGCGCGACGAGATCGCGATCATCGGCGCCGGCCTGGCGGGCTGCCTGGCCGCCTGCTTCCTGGCCCGGCGTGGCTACCCGGTCGCCCTCTACGAGCGTCGGCCGGACCCGCGTGCCGGCGCGGCCGAGCGGGGACGCTCGATCAACCTGGCGCTCTCCGAGCGCGGGTTGGACGCGCTGCGCCGGATCGGCCTGGCCGAGCAGGTGATGACCGACGCGCTGCCGATGCGCGGCCGGATGATCCACCCGGTCGAGGGGCAGCCGCAGTTCCAGTCGTACAGCGCGGCCGGTGACCGGGCGATCAACTCGATCAGCCGGGGCGCCCTCAACAACGCCCTGCTGGACGCGGCCGCCGCGCTGCCCGGGGTCCGGATCGTCTTCGACCACCGGCTCGTCGGGCTCGATCCGGCCGACGGCACCCTGAGCTTCGACACCCCGCAGGGCACGGTTGGCGCGAAGGCGTCGGTCGTGTTGGGCGCCGACGGCGCCGGCTCCGCGGTACGCGGACAACTGCTGGCGTACGGGCTGCTGCGCGAGAGCGTGGACTTCCTCGACTACGGCTACAAGGAGCTGACGATTCCGCCGCTGGGCGGCGACTTCGCCCTGGATCCGGACGCGCTGCACATCTGGCCACGGGGCACCTCGATGATGATCGCGTTGCCGAACCCGGACCGGTCCTTCACCTGCACGCTGTTCTGGCCCAACGACGGCGCCGGTAGCTTCACGTCGCTGAGAAGCCCGGCCCAGATCGAACGGCACTTCACCGAGCACTACCCGGACGTGGTCCCGCTGGCCCCGAACCTGGTCGAGGACTACCAGCACAACCCGGTGGGCGTGCTCGGCACGGTGCGCAGCGCTCCCTGGCAGGTCAACGGGACTGTCGGCCTGCTCGGCGACGCGGCCCACGCCATCGTGCCGTTCTACGGCCAGGGCGCCAACTGCGCCTTCGAGGACGTCGTCGAGCTGGACCGCTGCCTCGACGAGTGTGCCGACGAGTGGTCGGCGGCGTTGCCGCTGTTCCAGCGCCGCCGGCAGGAGAACGCAGAGGCCATCGCGCAGATGGCGCTTACCAACTTCGTGGAGATGCGCGACAAGGTCGCCTCGCCGGTGTTCCAGACCCGGCGGCGGGTGGAGCACGCACTGGAACGGGCACTGCCCGGCCGGTACGTTTCCCAGTACGAGCTGGTGTCCTTCTCCACCACCCCGTACGCCGAGGTGCGCCGCCGGGTCCGCCGGCAGCACCGGGTGCTCGGCGCGGTCGCGGGTGGGGCCGCGCTGCTGCTGGTCGGCGCGATCGGCGCTGCACTGAGCCGAGGGAGGCGCGCATGACGGGCACCTGGGATCCGCGACTGATGGCCGGCCGCGCGCCACGTGGCCCACAGCGGCTACGCAACTTCGTGGGCGGCGAGTTCGTCGACAGCGGGTCGACGTTCACCAAGGTCAGCCCGGTGACCGGCGAGCCGGTCTTCGAGGTGGTCGAGGCGGAACGGTCCACGGTGGACGACGCGGTGGCCGCCGCCCGCGCGGCGCTGCGCGGGCCGTGGGGCCGGATGGGGGAGCGGGAACGCGCCGAGGTGCTGCGCCGCGTCGCGGACGAGCTGGAACGTCGCTTCGACGATCTGGTCACCGCCGAGGTCGCGGACACCGGCAAGTCCATCGCCCAGGCCCGCACGCTGGACATCCCGCGCGGCGCGGCGAACTTCCGGGCGTTCGCGGAGATCGTGGCGACCGCGCCCACCGAATCGTTCACCACGGTCACCCCGACCGGCGGCCGGGCGCTGAACTACGCCGTGCGCAAGCCGGTCGGCGTGGTCGCGGTCATCGTGCCGTGGAACCTGCCGCTGCTGCTGCTCACCTGGAAGGTCGCCCCGGCGCTCGCCTGCGGCAACGCCGTCGTGGTCAAGCCCAGCGAGGAGACGCCCGCCTCGGCGACGCTGCTCGCCGAGGTGATGGCCGCCGCCGGCGTACCGGACGGGGTGTTCAACCTGGTGCACGGCTTCGGACCGGACTCGGCCGGCGAGTTCCTCACCCGCCACCCGGGCGTCGACGCGATCACCTTCACCGGCGAGTCGGCCACCGGCGGCGCGATCATGCGGGCCGCCGCCGACGGCGTGAAGGCGGTGAGCTTCGAGCTGGGCGGCAAGAACGCCGGCCTGGTCTTCGCCGACGCCGACCTGGACACGGCGGTGGCCGGCTCGATGCGCTCCAGCTTCACCAACGGCGGGCAGGTGTGCCTGTGCACCGAGCGCATCTACGTGCAGCGCCCGGTCTTCGAGGAGTTCACCGCCCGGCTGGCGAAGCGGGCCGGCGAGCTGGCGTACGGCTGGCCGACCGACGAGGCCACCGCCACCATGCCGCTCATCTCCCCGCAGCACCGGGCGAAGGTGCTCGGCGCGTACGAGCTGGCCCGCGCCGAGGGCGCCGAGGTGCTCACCGGCGGCGGCACGCCCACCTTCGGCGACGCCCGTGACGGCGGGTCGTACGTGCAGCCGACAGTGCTCACCGGTCTCGGCCCGGATGCCCGTACCAACCGGGAGGAGATCTTCGGCCCGGTCGTGCACGTGGCGCCGTTCGACACCGAGGACGAGGCGTACGCCCTGGCCAACGGCACCGAGTACGGCCTGGCGGCGACCGTGTGGACCCGGGACGTGGGCGTCGCGCACCGGGCCGGGGTCCGGCTCGACGCCGGCATCGTCTGGGTCAACACCTGGTTCCTGCGGGACCTGCGCACGCCCTTCGGTGGGGTGAAGGCGTCCGGCATCGGCCGCGAGGGCGGCGTGCACTCGTTGAACTTCTACTCCGAACTCACAAACGTCTGCGTGGACCTGTCGTGAGCCGTAGCGAGGGAGCGGGCATGGAAGCCGACATCGAGGCCGCCAACCGGGAGCTGGCCGAGGCCCGCAGCACCGGCAAGCCGTGCCCGCCGCTGCGCGGTCGGCTGCTGCCGGAGGGCGACGTCGAGTCCGCGTACCGCGTGCAGCAGCTTCAGGCGCGGGCCTGGCAGGGCCGCGGCGAACGCCGGGTCGGCGCGAAGATCGGGTTGACCTCCCGGGCGGTGCAGGAGACCTTCGGGGTGTTCCAGCCGGACTTCGGGATGCTGACCGACGCGATGGCGGTCGGCGACGGGGTCGAGGTGCCGATCGACCGGCTGCTCCAGCCGCGGGTCGAGGCGGAGATCGCGTTCGTGCTCGACAAGGATCTCGCGGATCCGCAGATCACGACCGTCGACCTGATCCGCGCCGTCGACCACGTGCTGCCGGCGATCGAGATCGTCGACTCGCGGATCGCGGGCTGGGACATCTCCATCGTGGACACGGTCGCCGACAACGCCTCCAGCGGGCTCTTCGTGCTCGGCACCACGCCGCGCCGCCTCGCCGACGTCGACCTGCGGCTGTGCGGAATGGTGCTGGAGCACGCCGGTGAGCCGGTCTCGGTGGGCGCGGGCGCGGCCTGCCTGGGCAACCCGCTGCACGCTCTGCACTGGCTGGCGAGCACCCTCGCCCGCGCCGGTGACCCGCTGCGCGCCGGGGACGTGGTGCTCTCCGGGGCGCTCGGCCCGATGGTGCCGGTCACCCCGGGCGCCGCGTACGAGGCCCGGATCTCCGGCCTCGGCTCGGTACGGACATCCTTCAGCGACAGGGGCGGCCAGTGACCACTGACGTGGCGGTGCTGGGATCGGGAAACATCGGCACCGACCTGATGATCAAGGTGTTGCGGCTGAGCGGCAGCCTGCGGATGGTGGCGATGGCCGGCATCGACCCGGCCTCCGACGGCCTGGCGCGCGCTCGCCGGCTCGGCGTCGCCACCACCGCCGACGGAGTGGACGGGCTGGTCGCGATGCCCGAGTTCGCCGACGTCGAACTGGTCTTCGACGCCACCTCGGCCGGCGCGCACCGACGCCACGACGAGGTGCTGCGCGCACACGGCCGGACGGTGGTCGACCTGACCCCGGCCGCGCTCGGCCCCTACGTGGTGCCGCCGGTCAACCTCGACGAGCACCTGCACGAACCGAACGTCAACATGGTGACCTGCGGCGGGCAGGCCACCGTGCCGATCGTCGCCGCCGTCCGCCGGGTCACCCCGGTGGCGTACGGGGAGATCGTCGCGTCGATCGCGTCGAAGTCCGCCGGGCCGGGCACCCGGGCCAACATCGACGAGTTCACCGAGACCACCGCTCGCGCCATCGAGGTGGTCGGCGGTGCGGAGCGGGGCAAGGCGATCATCGTGCTGAACCCGGCGGACCCGCCGCTGCTCATGCGCGACACCGTCTACTGCCTCTGCCCGGACGTCGACGCCGACACCGCCGCCATCGCCGCCTCGGTGGCGGACATGGTGGCGACGGTCCAGGAGTACGTCCCCGGCTACCGGCTCAAGCAGGACGTGCAGTTCGACCGCGTCGAGGCGTACGTGCCGACGCTCGGGCGGCAGCTCACCGCGTTGCAGGTGTCGGTCTACCTGGAGGTGTCCGGGGCGGGCCACTACCTGCCGGCGTACGCCGGGAACCTGGACATCATGACCTCCGCCGCGCTGCGCACCGCGGAGCGGCTGGTCGCCAGGCGTCCTTCGGAGGTGGCCGCGCCATGACCGACCTGTACATCCAGGACGTGACGCTGCGCGACGGCATGCACGCCATCGCCCACCGGTACACCGTCGAGCAGGTGCGCACCATCGCCGCCGCCCTGGACGCCGCCGGGGTGGCCGCCATCGAGGTGGCGCACGGCGACGGGCTCGCCGGGTCGAGCGTGAACTACGGCCACGGCGCGGCCAGCGACGCCGAGTGGATCTCCGCCGCCGCCGAGGTGATGACGAACGCGAAGCTCACCACCCTGCTGCTGCCCGGCATCGGCACGATCGCGGACCTTCGGGCGGCGAAGGCGCTCGGCGTGACGAGCGTCCGCATCGCCACGCACTGCACCGAGGCGGACATCTCCGCCCAGCACATCTCCTGGGCTCGGGAGAACGGCATGGACGTGGCCGGGTTCCTGATGATGTCGCACATGAACGACCCTGCTGGGCTCGCCGGGCAGGCCAAGCTCATGGAGTCGTACGGGGCGCACTGCGTCTACGTCACCGACTCCGGCGGCCGGCTGCTGATGTCCGACGTGGCGCAGCGGGTCGACGCGTACCGGCAGGTCCTCGACCCGGAGACGCAGATCGGCATCCACGCCCACCACAACCTGTCGCTCGGGGTGGCCAACAGCGTGCTCGCCGTCGAGCACGGCCGCATCCTCGGCGCCGGGCCGCTCGGCTCGCCGTCCGGCCGGACCGTGCGCGTCGACGCCTCCCTCGCCGGCATGGGCGCGGGCGCCGGCAACGCGCCGCTGGAGGTTTTCGTGGCGGTCGCCGAGCTGCACGGCTGGAAGCACGGCTGCGACGTGTTCGCGCTGATGGACGCCGCCGACGACATCGTCCGCCCGTTGCAGGACCGGCCGGTCCAGGTCGACCGGGAAACGCTCTCCCTGGGGTACGCGGGCGTCTACTCCAGCTTCCTGCGGCACGCCGAGCGGGCCTCGGACCGCTACGGCGTCGACGTCCGGTCGATCCTGGTCGAGCTGGGCCGCCGTCGGATGGTCGGCGGCCAGGAGGACATGATCGTCGACGTGGCACTCGACCTGGCCGGCAAGGAGCAGCAGTCATGATCGGCGTGGACATCACCGGGATCGCCGACAAGCTGGGCGCGGCGGCCGACACGGCCACCGCGATCGGTCAGCTCGCCGCCGAGACCGGTCTTGACGTGGACACCGCGTACGGCGTGCAGGCCGCGCTGGTGCAGCGCCGGCTGGAACGCGGCGAGCGGCTGGTCGGGCTGAAGATGGGGCTGACCAGCAGGGCGAAGATGGCCCAGGTCGGCGTGGACGAGGTGATCTGGGGGCGGCTCACCGACGCGATGCGGGTGCCCGACGGCGGTTCCGTGGACCCGGCCGCGTACATCCATCCCCGGGTCGAGCCGGAGGTGGCGTTCCTGCTGGACCGGCTGCCGGAGCCGGGCGAGCCGGTCGGCGACTTCGCCACGGCGGTCCGCGCGGTCGCCCCGGCCATCGAGCTGATCGACTCCCGGTACGCGGATTTCCGCTTCTCGCTGCCGGACGTGATCGCCGACAACACCTCGGCCGCCGCGTTCGTGGTCGGGCCGTGGTCGCCGGTGCCGTCGGGCCTCGACAACCTGGGCGTGCTGCTGGAGGTCGACGGGCGGGTGGCCCAGGTCGGCTCGACGGCGGCGATCCTCGGCGATCCGCGCCGGGCGCTCGACGAGGGCATCCGGCTGGCCGGCCGACACGGGGTGCGGTTGCAGTCCGGCTGGGTCTTCCTGGCCGGTGCCGCCACCGCCGCGGTGCCGCTGCGTCCCGGTGCCCATGTCCGCGCCGTCGTCGAGAAACTCGGCACGGCTTCGCTGCGGGCGTCGTCGTGACCGCCCGGGTGGTGGCCGGGAAGGCCGTGCCGCGGGGGGCTTTTCCGCACGTCAAGGTCGCGGGTGGGTTCGTATTCATCTCCGGTACGTCGTCGCGGCGGCCGGACAACAGCTTCGCCGGTGTCGAGGTCGACGCGTTCGGCACGACGAACCTCGACATCCGGGTGCAGACGCGGGCTGTGATCGAGAACATCGGCGATCTGCTGCGCTCGGTCGGCGCGGACCTCACCGACCTCGTCCAGGTGACCACGTACCTGGTCAACATGAACGACTTCGGTGGTTACAACGAGGTGTGGGCGGAGTTCTTCGACGCGTCCGGACCGACCCGCACCACGGTGGCGGTGCACCAGTTGCCGCACCCGCACCTGCTCATCGAGATCCAGGCCGTGGCCCTTCTTCCCTCGGGAGGTCAGTCGTGAGTGAGATCGCCGAGCCGTTCAGCTTTCCGGGCTGGATCGCGGAGAACCAGCACCTGCTGAAGCCGCCGGTGGGCAACAAGGAGATGTTCCCCGGCGGGGACGACTTCATCGTGATGGTGGTGGGCGGGCCCAACCAGCGCACCGACTTCCACGTGGACCCGTACGAGGAGTTCTTCTACCAGGTCAAGGGCAACATGCACATCAACCTGATGACCCCCGAGGGTCCGCGTACGGTGCACGTGCGCGAGGGTCAGATGTGGATGCTGCCGCGCAACACCCCGCACTCGCCGCAGCGACCGGAGGCCGGCTCGATCGGTGTGGTCGTCGAGCGGGTCCGCGAGGAGGGCACGCTGGAGACGTTCCAGTGGTACTGCCCCGAGTGCGGAAACCAGGTGCACGAGGTGGAGTTGCAGGTCCGCGACATCGCGGCCGACCTGCCGCCGGTGTTCCAGGCATTCTACGCAGATGAGGCGGCACGCACCTGCGCCAACTGCGGCACTCTGCACCCGGGCAAGGGCTGATGCCCGCTGGTGTCGTCGACGTGCACACGCACGTCGTACCGAAGGGGTGGCCGGACCTCGGCGCGGCGTGCGGCGGGTCCGGCTGGCCCTGGTTGCGGGTCGACTCCGAGCGCGCCGCCATGATCATGGTGGGGGAGACGGAGTTCCGTCCGGTCGGCGCCGAGTGCTGGGACGCGTCCCGCCGACTGGCCGACATGGACGCCGACGGTGTCGCCGTGCAGGTGATCTCGCCGACGCCCGTCTTCTTCAGCTACGACCGTCCGGCCGACCAGGCCGTGAAGGTCGCCCGGATCTTCAACGACCTGACCCTGGAGATCACCGCGGCCGGCGGCGACCGGCTGGTGCCGTTCTGTCAGGTGCCCCTGCAGGACCCGGACGCCGCCTGCGCGGAGTTGGATCGCAGCCTGGCCGCCGGGCACGTCGGCGTGGAGATCGGCAACCACGTCGGCGACCGGGATCTGGACGACGCCGGGGTGGTCACCTTCCTGCAGCACTGTGCCGAGGTGGGTGCGCCCGTCTTCGTCCACCCGTGGGACATGCCGGACGGCCCGCGTCTGAACCGCTGGATGGCCCGGTGGCTCACCGGGATGCCCGCCGAGACGCACCTGTCGGTGCTGGCGATGATCCTGGGCGGCGTCTTCGACCGGGTGCCCGAGACGCTGCGGATCTGCTTCGCGCACGGCGGCGGCAGCTTCCCGTTCTGGCTCGGCCGCGCCGACAACGCCTGGCACCGACGTGGTGACCTGGTTCGGGGCGCGTCCGTCGCCCCGCCCAGCAGTTACGTCGACCGGTTCAGCGTCGACTCGGTGGTCTTCGCGCCGCCCGCGCTGCGGCTGCTGGTCGACACAATGGGGGAGGACCGGGTGCTGGTCGGCAGCGACTACCCGTACCCGCTGGGGGAGCGCCCGGCCGGTGCGGTCGTCGACGCGGCCGACTTCCTCACCGACGCCCAGCGCGACAAGCTCCGATCCACCAACGCCCTGCGCTTCCTGCACGGGCGGCGCTGACGGCGTACCCATGGTAGTGCCCCCGGACGACGGACGGCCGCGACGGGCCGACGGGCCGACGGACCCTGTTCTGTTGCCTTTGCTCTGCTTCAATCCACGCAACACCACGTGTCCGATAAACGGACATCGGCTGTTGCCTCCGTTGAAGCAGAGCAAAGGACGCCGGCAGGAGTCGGCCCGCCGCCGGGCGGGCGACCGGTGAGGGGGGTTGCCTCCCGACACGGCCGGTTCGGTATCGGGAGCAGTACCCTCCGCCGCGAAGGGCGACCGCCGTGTCGACCCGCCGACAGCCGCTCCCACCGGGCAGGATGAGGACATGGCCGAGCCGCACGACCTGACCGCGCTGGAACAGGCCGCCGCCATCGCCCGCGGCGAGCTGTCCAGCGTCGAGCTGGTCGAGCACTCCCTGCGCCGGGTGGCGGCGCTCGGCGACACCGTGGGCGCGTTCGTCACCGTCACGCCGGACCTCGCCCGGCAGGCCGCGCGCGCCGCCGACGCGGTGCCCGTCGAGGGGCGCGGCCCGCTGCACGGCGTACCGACCGCGATCAAGGACCTCACCCTCACCGCCGGGGTACGCACCACCTTCGGCTCGGCGGCGTTCGCCGACTTCGTCCCGCCGGTCGACGCCGACGTGGTCCGGTTCATCAAGGCCGCCGGCCTCGTCAGCCTCGGCAAGACGACCACCTCCGAGCTGGGCTGCTCGCTCTACTCGGAGGGCCGCGTCGCACCGCCGGCCCGCAATCCGTGGCAGCTCGCGTACACCGCCGGTGGGTCCAGCGGCGGCGCGGCGGCGGCGGTCGCGGCCGGGCTGGTGCCGATCGCCCAGGGGTCCGACGGCGGCGGCTCCCTGCGCATTCCGGCGTCGCTCTGCGGCCTGATCGGCTACAAGCCCAGTCGTGGCGTGGTCTCCGGCGGGCCGCTCGGCTCCGGCGCGTTCGGGCTGCCCACCAGCGGTCCGCTCGGGCGGACCGTCGTCGACGTCGCCGCGCTGCTCGACGTCATGGCCGTGCCGGTGCCGGGCGAGCCCTACCTGCCGCCGCCCGCGCCGCCCGGTGGATACCTGGCCGCCGCCCGCCGGGCCGAGCCCGGCCGGCTGCGGATCGGCGGGTTCACCACGCCGATGCTCGCCGACGAGCCGGTGCACCCCGACTGCGTGGCCGCCGTCGACCGGGCCGCCGCCCTGCTCACCACCGCCGGCCACGAGGTGGTCGAGGTGCCGCCGCCGCTCGGGCCCCAGGCGTGGCCGCTGTTCGAGATCATCTGGTACGTGCTGGCACTCGCCCCCGTGCCCCCGCACCGCGAGGCGGAGCTGCTGCCGCTGACCCAACTGCTGCGGGCCCGGGGCGCCAGCGTCTCCGCGGGCGCGCTGGCCGCCACCCTCGGCGAGCTGCAGGCGCAGGTACGTCTCGGCGCCGCCCGCACCGCCGGTTGCGACCTGCTGCTCTGCCCCACCCTGGCCGCACCGCAGGCACCCGTCGGCTGGTTCACCGCCGACGGCGACCCGGCGGCCGATTTCGACCGGCAACGCCGCTTCTCGCCCTACTGCGCCATCTTCAACGTCACCGGCGATCCCTCCGTGTCCCTGCCGGTGGGCGCCACGGCCGACGGCCTGCCCGTCGGGGTGCTCCTCACTGGCCGGTACGGCGACGACGCGCGGCTCATCGCGACCGCTGCGCAACTGGAGCACGCCAGTGACGGATGGGATCGGCACCCCGCAATCTGGCGGGCCGTCGACTCCGCTAACGTGAATGGTGACGGAGTTGGCCGGTCACCATCATGATCGTCCATCCGACCCGATTGTTCGAGGTCCTTCTTCCGCCTGGGGGCGTTGGGATTGTCTGTTACCGAGACGTTGCTGGTCTTCGTCGGCATCCCGGTGGCCGCGGTGCTGGTCATCGCCGGCCTGTCGTACGCCGGTAGCCGCGGGAGTGCCACCGGCGGTGGCGGTGGCGCCAAGCGCTACCGGCCGGGCCGGCCCTTCGACTTCACTCCGGTCTGGTTCCTGGGCCGCCCGGAGCAGCTGGCCGACTCGGCCGGCACCGCGCTGACCGCGGGGGCGCAGGCGCCCGCGCTGACCAGCCACAAGCTAGAGCAGGCCAGCGTCGAGGCGCCGGCCGGTGGAACCGGAGGCGCAAGTGACCGTTGGTGAGAAGCAGACCGGGACGGAGAATCCGCCCGAGGTGCTGGACGGGCCGTTCTCGACCCGCCAACTGCTGCGCATCGACGAGGCCCTGCGCCTGGCCGACCAGGGCACCGGCCTGGTCTTCTCGGTGTTCGTCGGCGGCCTCGACGAGCCGATCCGTGAGCACGCCCAGCGGCTGCACCGCCAGCTCGCCGAGCCCGACAAGTCGGTGCTGATCGCCGTGTCGCCCAACCAGCGCCAGCTGGAGATCGTCACCGGGCGGTACGCCCGCAAGCGCATCCCCGACACGTACGCCAAGCTGGCCGCGCTCTCCATGGCCGGCGCGTTCAGCGGCGGCGACCTGGCCGGCGGCATCATCAACGGCCTCGACCAGCTCGCCAGCCACGCCGGCAAGGGCTGAGCCCTTTCTCGTACGTCGAAGCCCGACCCGCCGCACGGCAGGTCGGGCTTCGTCGCGTTGCGTGCCGTTGCAGCGCGCCAGGTCAGCGATATGGGGGTGTCCGCGCGGGCGGACACCCCCATATCGGCGATGTCGAGTCGATCAAGCGAGCTGGTCAGCTCTGCTGGGCGTCCTTCGCGCGGGCCTTGAGCGCCCGCACCACACCGTCGCGACCCTCGGCGACCAGTCGACGCAGCGGGCCGGGGTTGCCGTCACCGGCCAGCCACGCGTCGGTGGCCGCCACCGTGTCGTCGTCCACCAGGTACGTCGGGTACGCCAACTGGGCGAACTCCTGCGCCGGCTCGCTGTCCCGAGTGGCCCACACCTGGCCGACCGCCGCGAAGTACTTCTCCCGGTACGGGGCGACCAGCTCCACCTGCGCCGGGTGGGCGAAGCCCTGCAACAGCGCCCGGTGCCGCCAGTTCGGCAGCGCGTCCGGGCCGGTCAGCAGCGCCCACACGGCCGCCTTGTTCTCCGTGGTCGGCACCAGCGCGTGCGCGTACGCGGCCTCCCGCTCGCCGCTGGCGGTGCGGTCACCGGCCAGCTCCGCCTCGATCTCGGCGGCACCGGCCGCGCCGTTGGCCACCAGCGCCCCGAGCACCGTCCAGCGCAGCTCGGTGTCCACGGTCAGCCCGGCCGGCACGCCGGTGCCGTCCAGCCAGCCGCGCAGCGTGGCCAGGTCCTCTTCGGACCGGGCGGCCGAGGTGTACGCCCGGGCCCAGGCCAGCTGGAAACCGCTGCCCGGCTCGGCGGAGGCGAGCGCGTCCTTCGCCGTACGAGCCAGCCCCGCCCAGCCGGTGGCCGCCCACGCGGGGTCGGCGTAGAGGGTGAGCGCGGTGGTGGCCTGGCGCAGGGTGGCGGTCACCAGGTTGATGTCGGTCTCCGCGGACAGCCCGGCCAGCACCAGCGCCACGTAGTCGCGGGTCGCCAGCTCGGCGTCTCGGGTCATGTCCCACGCGGCCGTCCAGCAGAGGGCGCGGGCCAGCGACGAGTCGAAGCCGCCGATGTGCTGCACCACCGTGGCCATCGACCGGTCGTCGAGGCGCAGCTTGGTGTAGCTCAGGTCGTCGTCGTTGAGCAGCAGCACGTCGGCGGCTCGAACGCCGCGCAGGTCGGCGAGGTCGGTCCGCTCGCCGGTCACGTCCACCTCGTAGCGTTCGCGGCGGACCAGCCGTCCGTCGGTCAGGTCGTACAGGCCCACGCCGATCCGGTGGGTGCGCAGCGTCGGGTACGCCGCCGGCGCCTCCTGCCGGACGACCACCTGCTCGTAGGTGCCGTCGGCGCCGATGGTCACCTCCGGCCGCAGCGTGTTGACCTGGGCGGTCTCCAGCCACTGCGCGGCGAACTTGCGCAGCTCCCGGCCCGAGGCCGCCTCCAGCTCGGTGAGCAGGTCGTCGAAGGTGGCGTTGCCCCAGGCGTGCTTGCCGAAGTACGCCCGCAGCCCGGCCACGAACGGCTCCTCACCCACGTACGCGACGAGCTGCTTGAGCACGCTCGCGCCCTTGGCGTAGGTGATGCCGTCGAAGTTGACCTCGACGGCCTCCATGTCCGGCATCTCGGTGTAGACCGGGTGCGTGGAGGAGAGCTGGTCCTGCCGGTAGCCCCAGTTCTTCCGGATGGACAGGAACGTCGTCCACGCCTCGGTGAACCGGGTGGCGTTGGTGTTGCACCAGTGGCTGGCCCACTCGGCGAACGACTCGTTGAGCCACAGGTCGTTCCACCAGCGCATGGTGACCAGGTCGCCGAACCACATGTGGGCCAGCTCGTGCAGGATCGTGTTGGCCCGCTGCTCGTACTCGAAGTCGGTGACCTGGGAGCGGAACAGGTAGTGCGACTCGGCGTGCGTGACGCAGCCGAAGTTCTCCATCGCGCCGGCGTTGAAGTCGGGCACCCACAGCTGGTCGTACTTGGGCAGCGGGTAGCGCACGCCGAACTTCTCGTGGAAGAAGTCGAAGCCCTGCTTGGTGATGAGGAACAGATCGTCGGAGTCCAGGTACTGAGCCATCGACGCCCGGGAGAACACCCCCAGGTCGATGCCGTCGTGGCTGTCGCGCACCTCGTGGTACGGGCCGGCGCACAGCGCCGTGATGTACGTGCTCATCCGCGGCGACTCGGTGAAGTGGAGGGTCTTGAGCCCCTCGCCGGCCGGCTCCTCGCGCTGCACCGGCATGTTGGACACCACCCGCCAGTGCTCGGGGACGGTGGCGTGCCAGGTGTAGACGCTCTTCAGGTCGGGCTGGTCGAAGCAGGCGAACACCCGCTGCGCGTCGGCCGTCTCGAACTGGCTGTAGAGGTACGTCTCGCCGTCCACCGGGTCGACCGTGCGGTGCAGCCCCTGCCCGCTGTTGGAGTAGGCGAAGTCCGCGTCGACGACCAGGGTGTTCTCGCTGTCCAGCCCGGACAGGGTCAGGCCCTTCTCAGCCGACCAGTCGGACAGGTCCACCGGGGCGCCGTTCAGCGTGGCGGACCGCACCGACTCGGCGGCCACCTCGATGAACGTGCTCGCCCCCGGTTCGGCGCAGCGGAACCGGACCTCGGTCGTCGAGGAGAACGTGCGGCCGTCGGCCGCCAGCACGGCGGTCGACAGGTCCAGACTGATGTCGTACCCGGTCACCTCGAGCAGGCGTGCCCGCTCGGTCGCCTCGACCTGCGTCAGGTTACGCACTCCCGGCACTGTTCGTCTCCATCCCACGTCTCGCCGTACGCCCGGCGGCGCCCGTCTGCCGACCGCTCGTGACGTCCGGCCCGATCCGAGTCTTCCACGTACGGGCAGCCGGCGGTGGGCGAGGTCACGCTCTCATTCGGGTGCCGGTCGATGGGCCGTGGGGTGAGGATCGAGGTGAGACGCCGGACTGCCGGCGTCACCCGTCGCGAAGGGACCTCACCGTGACCGATCGTGTCACCGCCGACATGTGGTTCGACCCGATTTGCCCGTGGGCGTGGATCACGTCCCGCTGGCTGCTGGAGGTCGAGCAGGTCCGCGAAGTGGACATCCGCTACCACGTCATGAGCCTGTCCGTGCTCAACGAGGGCAGGGACCTGCCAGAGCAGTACCGGGAACTGATGGACAACGGCTGGGGCCCGGTGCGGGTGTGCATCGCCGCCGAGCAACGCTACGGCAGCGACGCGCTGCGCAAGCTCTACACCGCGCTGGGCACCCGCATCCACCTCGGTAAGGAGCAGCTCGGGCCGGAGCTCTACGTCGCCGCGCTGACCGAGGCCGGCCTGGACCCGGCGCTGGCCGCCGCCGCCGACAGCACCGAGTACGACGAGGCGCTGCGGGCCAGCCACGAGGCCGGCATGCGCCCCGTCGGGCAGGACGTCGGCACCCCGGTCGTCCACGCGCCCGGCCCGGACGGCAGCCCGGTCGCGTTCTTCGGCCCGGTGATCACGCCGCGCCCGAAGGGCGAGGCCGCCGGCCGGCTCTGGGACGGCGTCCTCCTGGTCGCCGGCACCCCGGGCTTCTACGAGCTCAAGCGCACCCGCGAGCAGTCCCCGATCTTCGACTGACCGCGACCGCCACGCGCCCCCGTCCGGTCCCCAGCTCGTGGGACCGGGCGGGGGTGCGCCGCGCCGGGTGGTGGGTACGCCTCGCGGTCACAGCGTCACCGCTGGGCGGGCGGCGTCGTTTCCCTCGGTGTCCGCCGCAGCGACCCGCAGGGCCGCACCCCGCAGCTCGTGGAGGCAATCCCGATGGCCAAGCACCGTGCGTCCGGTGACGATCAGTTGACCCGACAGGGGGTGATCGAGACTCCCGGCGCGGCGTACTGGTCGGTAGACGACTCCCGCTGGCCGACGGTCCGCCCCGACCTTCCCGCCCACGTGGTGGACCTGCTCGCCCCGCCCATCGTGGTCGGCGTGGCCCGGGTGCCGGTCACCTCACGGCTGACGCCCGCACCGGTCACACCGGCACAGCCCGCACCGGTCACACCGGCGCAGCCCGCGACGCCCGTCGTGTCGACGCCGGTGGTGCCGGCGGCGGTCGGATCGTCGGCCGTGGAACCCGTCGTGGTGGCTGCCGCGCCGGCTGAGCCCGCCCCGCCCCCGCCGGCACCCACCGCCCCGCGTCCCGTGCCGACGCCGCCGCTGAACCCGCGACCCGTTCCGGCGCCACCCCCGGAACCGCGTCCCGTGCCGGGACCGCCGGCCGCACCCCGGCGCAACGCCATCACCGGGCCCGTCGCGAACGGCCGGCGCGGCAACGCCGGACCGGTCGTGGCCGGCCGACACCGGCGGCACAACGGCGCGTCCGGCCGCGCCGGCTGACATCACGTCCGGGCCCGGCACTTTCATCTGGTGGACGCCGCGCGGGTCCCCGTCGCCAGCGACGTCGCCGCCGGTAGCGTCAGTGGGCATGACGGTCGTACATCCGATCGCCCGGGCCTGGATCACCACTGGCGGCACCGGCGCGCAGAACTACGACGAGTTCGCCGACGACGCGGAGATCACCGCGATCATCGAGGCGAACCCGCACAGTGCCCTCGGCATCGAGATGCCGCATCGGGCCCCCGGCAGCCTGGGCAAGTCGTTCCTCGACGCGCTGCCGGACTCGGTGGCCCGCCTCGCCGAGGCCAAGGCCGACGGCAGCTACACCCCCGCCGAGCAGGTCATCGTGCTGTACCGGATCAGCGCCCCGGGCGAGGAACCGGCGTACGGGCTGTTCGCGATGGTCGACACCGACCAGATCTCCACCCGGGCCGACGAGCCGGGCCTGGTCATCCGCAACGAGGACGTCTTCATCGCCAAGGTGCGCGAGCGTGTCGCGCTGGCCGATGCGCTGGGTCACCTGCTCTCACCCGTACTCCTGCTGCAGACCGGGAGCGGCGACGAGCTGCACGCCGCGCTCGCGGCGGCGACCGACGCGGCCGGGGTGCCCGCCGCGACCGACACCGACCAGGCAGGGCGCACCCACGCCATCTGGCTGGTCGGCCCCGGCCCGGAGCAGGACGCGCTGACCGCTCTCGCCGGTGGCGGCGAGCTGGTCGTCGCCGACGGCAACCACCGCAGCCTGGCCGCCCAGACCGGCGGGTTGTCGCGCTTCCTGGCCGTGGTCACCACCCCCGCGTCGGTGGCCATCCAGCCGTACAACCGGCTGGTCAGCGAGCTGACCACCACGCCGGCCGAGCTGCTCGACCGGTTGCGCGCGGCGGGGGCCGAGGTCGAGCCCATCGACGGCCCGGTCGAGGTCCCGGCGGCCGGCGGCACCGTCCACCTCCGGCTGGCCGGCCAGGGGTACGCGGTGCGCCTGCCCGCCACCGCCGACGCCCGCCTGGAGAACCTGGATCACGCCCTGGTCGAGCGGCTGCTGCTGCGCGACGCCCTGGGGTTGGATCCGGGCGACAAACGGATCACCTACGTGGGCGGTGACTACCCGGCGAGCTGGCTCACCGAAGAGGTCGACGCCGGGCGGGCCGAGCTGGCCGTCCTCATCGCGCCGGTGACCGTGGCGGACTTCGTCGCGGTGAACCTGGCCCGGGAGAAGATGCCCCGCAAGAGCACCTGGTTCACCCCGAAGGCGCGCGGCGGCCTGGTGGTCGCCGAACTGCCGCGCTGAGTGACCATCCGCCCGACCGTGTGACGAACCCTGCTCTCCGACGCCGCCCCTGCGGCGTCGGAGAGCGCGGCCTGACAGACTGCCCGGTATGCGCGTCTACCTGGGATCCGACCACGCCGGTTTCGAGTTGAAGGTGCACCTGGCCAATCACCTGGCCAAGCAGGGGTACGACGTGGTCGACGTCGGCCCGCACAGCTACGACCCGGACGACGACTACCCGACGTTCTGCCTGCACACGGGTGACCGGGTGGTGGCCGACGAGACCTCCCTGGGGGTGGTCATCGGCGGGTCCGGCAACGGCGAGCAGATCGCCGCGAACAAGGTCGTCGGCGTACGCGCCGCGCTGGCCTGGAGCGTCGAGACGGCTCAGCTCGCCCGCCAGCACAACGACGCGAACGTCGTCGCGGTGGGCGCCCGCCAGCACACCCTGGACGAGGCCACCGGCATCGTCGAGGCGTTCCTGAACACGCCGTTCTCCGGCAACGAGCGGCACGCCCGCCGGATCATCCAGGTCGCCACGTACGAGCAGACCCGGGAACTGCCCGACCTGCCCTGACCCGGGCCGCCGCCCTCAGCGCGGCGAGCGGGGCAGCTCCTCGCGGGGCACCCAGTTGCGGCGGACGACGACCACCCGGGCCTCCGCCTCGGCAAGGTCGTCGTCGGTGGGCCGGGCGGCGTCCCGGGCCCGCAGCGCGGCGCTCAGCCCCACCTGGGACGAGCCGGAGCCAACCAGCCCCCGTAAACCCCGCTCGCCGTCGCGGTCGTCGCCGCCGGGCCCCCGACGCCGCGGCGGCGACTCCACGCCGTCGTGTACGCCGGCCGTGCTGACCGTCGAACCGTCGGCGCCGCGCCCGGCCGGGTCGGAGTCGGACTGGTGGCGCAGCCGTCGCCTGCGTCGCTCCGGATCACCCATCAGCCGACCGTACCTCGCCCGGTGTGGAATTCGGCACGTCGTGCCGGGTTCGCGCCGGACGGCGGTCGGCGACCGATTTGCCGGCTGGCTACCCTCGGATTCGGGCGGTGATCGTGCCGCCGGTCGGGTTCGCCGGCTGGCTCCTCGAATTCGGGGGTGCCGCCGGTCAGGGGGAGGACGAGATGGCAGACCAGACGCAGCCGTGGGCGGAGCGAACCGTGGAGGTCCCACCGCAGGCCGGCGTCGGGGTGCCGCCGCAGCGGGACGGGTTCCGCCGGGGTGTGGCGCCGGTGGGTCAGCCGCGTAACCCACGGACCGAACCGTTTCCGGTGGTCGAGCAGGAGCCGACCGGTACGGGCTGGCCGGGCGAGCCGGCGGCGCGCCGGCCGTTGAGCTGGCGCCTGGCCCAGTTACGTCGCGGCGGCGAGTGGAGCGCGGCGGGTGGCCTGTTCGCGTTCGTGTGCTGGGGGATCTGGGCGCTCTCCGGTGGCGGCGATCTGTCGGGCCCGCTGCTGGTGCTCGTGTTGAGCCTGCTGGTGGCGGTCGGCCTGTTCGCGCTGGCCCGGGTGATCGGTCGGTTGGTGCTGGAGCGGCAGCTCGGGCGGGTCCGGCGCAGCGCGCGGGGGGCACACCTGGCCACCGCTGTCTTCCTCGTCGGTCTCGGCGTGGCCTGGCTGCAGCAGACCGAGTGGGTCGTCTCGGCCTGGAACTGGATCACCTCGAACTGAACCGGGGTGCGCACGGGCGGGCCGGCCAGGCCGCCCGCCCGTGCGTCGGCGTCGCGCGACACCGCGACGCCGGTCGTCTCCCCACCAGGCAAGGCCGCTGCTTACCCGGCCGGCCACGGATCATCCGTGGCCGGCCGGCGCGTCCGTCGTTCGGGTCAGCCGAGTCGACCCGGCATCCCTGCCGGGTCAGCCGGTGGCCGCCTCGGCGGCGGCGTGGTCGCGGGCCACCCGGACCAGTTCGACCAGGCCGCCCGCGTACTCCTGGGACTCGCCGTGCGCCTCGTCGAACGGCGGCTGGAAGCCGACGCCCTCCCACTCGCCGGTGGCCGGATTCCAGCGGTCGTTGCCGACCTCGAAGTCCCAGGCGAAGATGCCCAGCTCGTAGTAGAGCTGGTCGGCCGAGTTGCCGGCGGCGGAGTAGAGCACGTCGGCGACCGGGCCGGTCTGCGACGGCCAGGTCACCGTGCCGCGCTCCTGGGCGATGGCGCCCACGATGCGCCGGGCGCTGTTCAGGAACAGCGTCGACTCGTCGATCGACGGTCGGGGCAGGGTGATCCGACCGTCGGCCCGGTACGCCCCCGGCGGCCACATGAAGTACCCGCCGTAGGAGTGCACGTTCATCGCGAATTTGATGTTCGGGTGGGCCTTGGCCAGCGCGATGACGTTGCCGCTCTCCGCCTCGGACAGCTCCGCCGTGCCGGCGTAGTTGCCGGAGAGACAGTTGGCGCTGGCCCCCACGTACCCGTCGAAGTACGACCCGACGGTGTAGTTGCGGTTGACGTCGACGCCCCACGAGGTGCGGTAGCGCGGGTCGCGGGCCGGCCCGGTGCAGTGGTTGACCAGGTTCTTGCGCTGGAAGTTGTAGTCGTTGAACGAGTAGTTCGCCCCGTCCGGGTTGACCGTTGGGATGACGAAGATGTCGACCTGTTCCAGCAGCTGACGGGTGGCCGGGTCGGTACGGGCGTTGGCCAGCATCCGCTCGGCGAACTCCAGCGTCACCAGCGGGGTGGCCCATTCCCGGGCGTGTTCCTGGGAGTACGCCAGCACCCCGACCCGGGAGCCGTCGCGGTGCACGCCGAGGCGCAGCGCCTGCACCGTCCACGGCTTCGCCGGCACCTCGGTGCCCTGGAGGCCGTCGTCGAGGCGGGCCGGACCGGCGACCGGCATCGGCAGCCCGGTCGAGCCGTCCTCGACGGTGGCCCGGAACCGGTTCGCCTGCCGGGCGTTGATGGCCGCGGCGACGTCGTCGGTGGTGCTCACCGTCTTGCCGGCCGCGTCGGTGGCGAGCGTGACCGTGAGGACGCGGTCCCGGTAGCCGACGGTCAGCGGCCGGGAGGGCCGGCCCGGGTCGACCGTGCGCACCTGGACGCCGTTCATGCCCTGGTCACCGAAGCGGACCGACTCGACCACCACGGCGGAGACTGCCGGGTCACCCAGGTACGCGACGGCGTTGCGGCGGTACCCCTGGGTCTTGCTCGGCAGGTCGATGACGTCCACCAGGTCCCGGTACTGGCGGGCCAGCCGCTTGATCCGCGCCTGGATGTCCACCGGCGTCAGGTACGCGTCGATGAAGTCCTTCTGGTAGCCGGCCGGCAGCGGCGGCGGGGTGGCGTTCGGCCACAGCGACGGCGTGACCGCCCGGCTGACCCCGCCGAGGCTGGAGGTGGCGGTCAGCTGGACCGGCCGGCTCGGCACCGGCTGGGGGAGGTTGTAGTGGTACTGGTACTCGCCCGAGTCCTCGAACCGGTAGAGCGGGAACGATCCGGCGGCGCCGTCCGCGGTCCGCCAACTGACGGTGATCTCCACGTCCGGGTCGTCGGTGGCGGTGGTGGCCACCTGCGCCTGCAGGAACGTCTGCCCACCGGTGGTCCACCAGTACGCCTGCTGCACCGCGAGGGTGTCGACCCCGACGGCGGCGGTGGTGCGCTGTCCGGTGCCCGGCGCGCGCAGCCCGGCGGCGGTACGGGCCTGCGCCGCGCGGACGCTGTCCGCGAAGTGCCGGCTGCCGTCGCCGGCCCGTTGAACGATCTGGGTGGCGGTGGCGCCCTGGGCGGTGAGGTCGGCGAGCTGCGCGCCGGTCAGCACCAGGTCGGCGAGGATCCGCCCGTCCCGCGCCCGGGGCCGGTTGGCCAGGTCGGCGCCGGTGGCGACCAACCTGTCGAGCTGGGCCTGATCGCGCAGCTGTACCCGGACCAGAGCGGTCTCGGTCGCGGCCAGGGTGATCGGTGTGGCCGCTGGGGCGGGTGCCGCCGCAGCGGAGCCGGGATGGGACAGCGCCGCGCTGATCAGGATCGCTGTGGTGGCGGCAGCCGTCCACCGTCGTCGGACGATCATGTGCCCTCCTGTGACGGACGTCGATGTGCGTGGTCCTTACACCAGTGCACAGATCGACGAGTGTCAAGGTTTGCCGGAGGCGGATTCCATGTCCAGGGCTGCTGGCGACCTTCGGTTGGCTGGCCGAATCTTCTTGATCCAAAAGTGGCCGGCTCCGGGCCGAGTTCACCACCGACCCCTCGGTCTTCTGCGGCGGAGACGGCGGATCCGCGATCTGTGGGGGCTACGGCAGCCTGCTGAACTGGCTCACCCTCGCAACGGCTTACCGCGACCCGCAGTTGGCGAAGATCATTTACAGTGGCGGCCTTGTGGGCGAGACTCCGGTCAGGCCGGTCCCTCCGATTCATTGAGCAGCTGCCGGTGGTCCGCTTGTCTGTCGTGCAAACCGCGCTGCCTGGGGCTGCAGCGATGGCAGCATCGGTTTGGTGGTGTCTTACCCGGCGTCCATCAGGTCCGACGGATTCCGCCGCACACGAACCAGGTCGCTGTCAGTCGCTGGCGCCAGGCCCTCAATCGCGCCGTCTGGGCGACGCACCCGCTCAGCCCACAACCGAGGGAGCAGCGACCGGCCAGCCAGCCGGCGCCGGTAGGCGGGCGCTGGAGCACCTCGCCCTCCTCCTGGCCGACGTCGGCGCCAACGGCGACCACGACTTTGGCCGGGCGGCACTGCGGGCGCTGGCTCGTTCCCCGAAGCTGGTCGTCCGGCTCGACGAACGCACCCGACAGGCGCTGTGGTACCCGTCGGACCAGTCGACGACGGTGGCTTCGCCGCCAACCAGGTCGCCGCCACGCTGCTCAGCGCGCCGCCGGCCGTACGCCGGGTGGTCGGCACCTCGGGTTCGGTGGCCCAGCGGCGGCTGGTCGTCGAGATGGAGGTGGCGCAGCGCTGGCTGCGGATCGACGAACCTGGTCGCCCTTGCCGAGTCCGAGACCGACGTGCGCATCCGGTCGCTGGTGGCCGAGGCCGCCTGCCGGGAGGCGGTGTGGAGCGAGCGACTCCCGATCCTGCGGCGGCTGGCCGGCATCCGCAGCCCGGACGTACGGGCGATCGCCCTGATCGGTCTGCTGCGCTTCGGAGAGCAGGCCGAGGTGGCGACCCGTCTCGACGACAGCGCGTCGCTGGTGCGGGCCATCGCCAGGGCGGCCGCACGGCGCGTCGGCACCGACGCGCGGGCGCACCACCGGGCGGCGGTCATCGGCCCCGCGCCCCACGCTGGGTGCCCTCCTCGGATTCAGCGAGAGTGCGTCGGAGAGCGACGCGCCGCTGCTGAACCAGCTCCTCATCCACCCGGTCGCGACGATTCGCGCCGCGGCCATACGCGGCCTCCGCCAGCTCGACGCCGTCGAGGCGAGCCAGGCCATGCCGTTGCTGACCGACCCCTCACCGGCGGTCGTCCGCGAGGCCACCACGGCGCCACGGCCCGTCGCGGCACCCTTGCCGGCCGAGCTGGCCTGGCAGTTGCTCGCCGGAGCGCGGGTGGAACTGCGGCGCGCGGGCTATCGGCTGCTGGGCAGGGGACCCGTACCCGTGCGATTGCCTGCCGCCTGCTCCTGGCCGTCGACCCCTATGCGGGGCTGTCCCATCGCGGTCGTGCCGACGTGACCGGGCTCGTGCGAGACGTCAGCCATACGACCTGGCGCCACACGCCGCTGCCCGCTCTCGGTGTGACGACCGACCAGCATGCGGACCTTCTCGTGCTGGCCCGGACTGCCGCACCCGCCCTCGGCGAGGAAATAAGCGATTTGCTCGCCGCATGGCTCACGAGGTCTCCATAGGTACCTGGTCCGTTTCGGGACCTCCTGCCGCGTCGCCATCTGGCCCGGGCGTTGCCCTAGGCTCGGCCACCGTGGACACGGTGAGCTCGGCGATGGCTGCTCTGCTGCGTGGGATGACCGAGGCGTCGTGGGAGGTCGAGCGGGATTTCACCGAGGTCCGCCTGAACTATGACCTTACGGTGCCTGGCGAAGAGGACGAGGTCCTGATGTCGGGGAGTCGTCTGGTGTTCGACCCGAGCGACGGCGGGAAGCTGACGTTCCATGCCCTGACGTTCACGCTGCCGCACCTCCCGGTGGCGGCCACCGATTCCCTTTCCGAGATTCGCCTCTACCTGCGGCTTGCGTTACGCGAGGACGGTTTCACCCTGACCGCTGCGATCGAGGTCGATCTCCTCCGTCCCGTGTTCGAGCATCCGGCAGGCGAGCACACGGTCATGCGCGTCACCGAGAACCTCACGACCGTGGACGAGACCGTCGCCGCCGCCCAGCGCGCCGTCACGGCGTTCGCCGAGCACTACTCACTCTTCGACGACATCGGCTTCCCACGCCGGCAGTTGGCATGATCTGGCCGCCGGCACGACACCAGCGAGCGGGAGCGCGAGCTGGGCTGCGCCGTATCGCCGGTACGGGCCGCCGCCGCTGCACGGCACGCGGGCGCACGCGGATCGACGATGGAGGAGAGAGCGAAGGGCCCAGGTGCCGCGATGCGGTCTGCCTGGGCCTTCATGGGTGGAGCGGGCGACGGGAATCGAACCCGCACCGTCAGTTTGGAAGACTGAAGCTCTGCCATTGAGCTACGCCCGCGCTCCGCCCCGCCGAAACGGGACGCGCCGACAGCGTACCCAATGCCCGTGTCCGGTGCGCAGCCGCGCCACCGCCCCGCGGCGTCGCGGGACACGCGCGTCGTGTGTCGACCGCCCAAGATCCGCACCACTTCGGGGAAATGGCGGTGTCCCGGCTCGCGGATACCCCCACATCCCCGAAGTCGTGCGGATCTTGACGTCGGGCGCGGGCGCGCGGGGCACAAGGTGCGGCCTTTGGGGGATATGTCCGGGTGGGGGACGCCCCGGCACCGCCTGAGGCGCGGCGACGGCATAGACTGCACGTCGCCACGGGGTGTGGCGCAGCTTGGTAGCGCACTCGCTTTGGGAGCGAGGGGCCGTGGGTTCAAATCCCGCCACCCCGACTGTCGTGCGCGTCCGGGTCGCCCCGGGCGCTGCGGGCCGGCCCCGCCGGCTCGCCTACACTCGATGGGCCAATCGAAGGCCCAGAATCAAAACCAAGATCCGTCAAGGAGTACGCCTGTGAAGAGCACCGTCGAGACTCTGAGCCCGACGCGCGTGCGGCTCGCCATCGAGGTGCCGTTCGTCGAGCTCGAGCCGAGCCTCAAGAAGGCGTACCGGGAGATCGGTTCGCAGGTCCAGGTCCCGGGCTTCCGCCGGGGCAAGGTGCCGACCGCGGTGATCGACCAGCGGGTGGGCCGGGGCACCGTCCTCAACGAGGCGGTCCAGGACGCCATCCCGGAGAACATCCTCGCCGCGGTGCGCGAGCACGACCTGAAGACGCTGGGACGTCCCGAGGTCGAGATCACCGAGTTCAACGACGGTGACTCGCTGAACTTCACCGCCGAGGTCGACGTCCGTCCGGAGATCACGCTGCCCGACGCGAGCACCATCGAGGTGACCGTCGACGAGCTGCAGATCGACGAGAGCGAGATCGACGAGCAGGTGAAGAACCTGCGCGAGCGGTTCGCCACCCTCAAGACCGTCGAGCGCGCCGCCGCCGAGGGCGACTACGTGCAGATCGACCTGAACGCCACCGTCGACGGCGAGGACGTGCCGGGCGGCCAGGCCAGCAACATCTCCCACGAGGTGGGCAGCAAGCAGCTCCTGCCGGGGCTGGACGAGGCCGTGGTCGGTCTCGCCGCCGGCGACAGCACCACCTTCACCACCCAGCTGGTCGGCGGCGACTTCGCCGGCCGGGACGCCGACGTGGCGGTGACCGTGCGCACGGTCAAGGAGAAGGAGCTGCCGGAGCTGAACGACGAGTTCGCCCAGATGGCCAGCGAGTTCGACACGATCGAGGAGCTGCGCGGCGACCTGCGGGCGCGGGTCACGCAGG
Source organism: Micromonospora sp. NPDC005194 (assembly GCF_040608335.1). Taxonomy (NCBI): domain Bacteria; kingdom Bacillati; phylum Actinomycetota; class Actinomycetes; order Micromonosporales; family Micromonosporaceae; genus Micromonospora; species Micromonospora sp. NPDC005194. Next base: position 175,248 of record NZ_JBEXIA010000013.1, read on the forward strand.
GCAAGCAGGTCGAGCAGATCTACGCGGCCCGGGACAAGGCGCTGGCGCAGCTGGTCGAGGCCGCCGAGGTGCCGGCGCCGGAGGGTGTCGTCCGCGAGGAGGTCGCGAGCCGCAAGCAGGCGATGGTCGACCAGCTGGAGCGGATCGGCGCCTCGCTTGAGGAGTACCTGGCGGCCGAGGAGAAGACCGAGGAGCAGATCGACGCCGAGCTGACCGAGGCGGCGACCGAGGGCGTCAAGGTGCAGCTCCTGCTGGACACGCTGGCCGACGCCGAGGACGTGCAGGTCTCCGACGACGAGTTCGGGCACGAGATCGTGCACCGGGCGCAGCGCGCCGGGATGGCCCCGCAGCAGTACTACGACCAGCTGGTGCGCTCCGGCGCGGCCGCCGCGGTCTTCGGTGACGTGCGGCGGGGCAAGGCGCTCGCGGCCGTCATGGAGCGGATCACGATCAAGGACTCGGCCGGCAACGAGGTCACCCTGGACGCGCTGCGCGCCGCCAACGAGGCGGAGCACAACCACGAGCACTGATCGTCGGGTGCGGCCGCCGTCCGCCGCTGCGCGGTGCACGGCGGCCGAATCCTTTCCGGGGTACGCCCGGACGCCCGCGCCGCGGGTGCGCCTGACACAGCTGCGCTGAGAGCGAACAGTGCCCCGACCGGGGCTCTGCCGCCCCGTACAGCGGTTAGTGTCGGGAAAGACGGTACGGAGAGCGAAGGGCTGCCATGACCGACATGCACATCCCCAAGAAGTCGCTCCGGGCGATTGACGCGCGCGGTGGCGACTCCATTGGCAACCTCGACGACTCGGTCTACAACCGGTTGCTCAAGGAACGCATCATCTTCCTGGGCAGTGAGGTGACCGACCAGGTCGCCAACCGCATCTGCGCGCAGCTGCTGCTGCTCGCCGCGGAGGACCCGGACCGCGACATCAACCTGTGGATCAACTCGCCGGGTGGCTCGGTCTACTCCGGCATGGCGATCTACGACACCATGCAGTTCATCGACAACGACGTGTCGACAGTGGCGATGGGCATGGCTGCCTCGATGGGTCAGCTGCTGCTCTGCGCGGGCACCAAGGGCAAGCGTTACGCCCTGCCGCACGCTCGGATCATGATGCACCAGCCGTCCGGTGGTCTGGGCGGCACGGCGTCCGACATCGCCATCCAGGCGGAGCAGATGCTCTACACGAAGCGGATGTTCCAGGAGCGCGTCGCCCACCACACCGGCCAGAGCCAGTCGCAGATCGAGGCCGACTCGGACCGGGACCGTTGGTTCACCGCCCAGGAGGCCATGGACTACGGCTTCATCGACAAGGTGATCATCGGGGCCGCTCAGGTTCCGGATGGCGCCGGGACCCTGAGCTGAGGAGCTGACGATGACCGATCTGAGCTTGCCGCCCCAGTTCGCGGCCGTGCACAACCGCTACGTGCTGCCGTCGTTCGTCGAGCGCACGTCGTACGGGGTCAAGGAGTCGAACCCGTACAACAAGCTCTTCGAGGACCGGATCATCTTCCTCGGTGTCCAGGTGGACGACGCGTCGGCCAACGACGTGATGGCCCAGCTGCTGACGCTGGAGGGCACCGACCCGGACCGCGACATCATCATGTACATCAACTCGCCGGGTGGCTCGTTCACCGCGATGACGGCGATCTACGACACCATGCAGTACGTCCGTCCGGACATCTCGACGGTCTGCCTCGGGCAGGCCGCCAGCGCGGCGGCGGTGCTGCTGTCGGCGGGTACGCCGGGTAAGCGGATGGCCCTGCCGAACTCGCGGATCATCATCCACCAGCCGGCCACCGAGGGTGGCTACGGGCAGGGCTCGGACATCGAGATCCAGGCTCGGGAGATCCTGCGGATGCGGACGCAGTTGGAGGACATGCTGTCCCGCCACTGCAACCGCCCGATCGAGCAGGTCCGCAAGGACATCGACCGTGACAAGATCATGACGGCCGAGGAGTCCAAGGAGTACGGGCTGGTGGACACGATCCTGACCAGCCGCAAGAAGGGTCTGCTGGCTGCCAACGCGGCCAGCTGAGTCAGTACCGGGTCAGGGGTTGGCCGGGGCGTTGGTTCCCGGCCGACCTCTGACACACCCGTTTTGGGGGTCGGAGAATGTCCCGCCAGCGGGTAACGTCGGGTCCGTACCGCTTCGCCGGTTGGGCCGGTGTGGCGAACCAAGCCGGGCGGCGCGCAGCGTCCGCAGGTCAGGGCCGGGTCTCCGGCCGATGAGTGCAGGGAGAACGTAGGTGGCACGGATCGGTGACGGCGGCGACCTACTGAAATGCTCCTTCTGCGGCAAGTCGCAGAAGCAGGTGAAGAAGCTCATCGCGGGCCCTGGGGTCTACATCTGCGACGAGTGCATCGATCTCTGTAACGAGATCATCGAAGAGGAGTTGGCCGAGTCCGGCGAGGTGAAGTGGGAAGAGCTTCCCAAGCCGATGGAGATCTGCCAGTTCCTCGACAACTACGTCGTCGGGCAGGATCAGGCCAAGAAGGCGCTCGCGGTAGCGGTCTACAACCACTACAAGCGCATCCAGGCCGAGGCGGCCGGCGCGCCGGGCTCCGGCAGTGACGCGGTCGAGCTGGCCAAGTCCAACATCCTGCTGCTCGGGCCGACCGGGTGCGGCAAGACCCACCTGGCGCAGACGCTCGCCCGGATGTTGAACGTCCCGTTCGCCATAGCCGACGCCACGGCGCTGACCGAGGCGGGCTACGTCGGTGAGGATGTGGAGAACATCCTCCTCAAGCTGATCCAGGCCGCGGACTATGACATCAAGCGCGCCGAGACCGGCATCATCTACATCGACGAGGTCGACAAGATCGCCCGCAAGTCGGAAAATCCGTCGATCACACGGGACGTCTCCGGCGAGGGTGTGCAGCAGGCGCTGCTCAAGATGCTGGAAGGCACGGTGGCCAACGTGCCGCCGCAGGGTGGTCGTAAGCACCCGCACCAGGAGTTCATCCAGATCGACACCACAAACGTGCTGTTCATCTGTGGTGGTGCGTTCGCCGGTCTTGATCAGATCATCGAGTCCCGCACCGGCCAGGGCGGCACCGGTTTCGGCGCACGGCTCCGGTCGGTGTCCGACCGGTCGACCGATGACATCTTCAGCCAGGTCATGCCGGAAGACATGCTCAAGTTCGGCCTGATCCCCGAGTTCGTCGGCCGGCTCCCGGTGATCACCAATGTGCGCAGCCTGGACCGCAGCGCCCTGGTGCGCATCCTCACCGAGCCGCGCAACGCGCTGGTCCGGCAGTACCAGCGGCTCTTCGAGCTGGACGGGGTCGAGCTGGAGTTCGACGAGCCGGCGTTGGAGGCGATCGCCGACCAGGCGATGCTGCGGGGCACGGGTGCCCGTGGTCTGCGGGCCATCATCGAGGAGGTTCTGCTCTCCGCGATGTTCGAGGTCCCGAGCAACCCGGACGCCGCCCGGGTGCTGATCACCCGCGAGGTCGTCCTGGAGAACGTCAACCCGACGATCGTTCCGCGCGAGTTCACCGGGCGTCGGGCCCGGCGGGACCGCGAGGAGAAGTCGGCCTGATCTTCCGCGCGTCCACGCCGGCCGTTCGCTACTGACGCGGCCGGCGTGACCGTGTTCGGCGGTCCCACTCGCCCGACGGGGTGACCGCCACCATCATCAGCCGGGCCGGTTCCGCGGCGTCGTTGCGGTAGCCGTGCTCCCGGTCGGCGTGGAACTCGATCGTGTCACCGGCCCGGACGGCGTGATCCTGCCCGTCGACGTGGACGATCACCGCGCCGGCGAGGACGTGCAGCACCTCGCGGGTGCCGCGCGGGTGGTCGGAGGAGCGGTGTCCTTCCCCCGGCTCCAGCCGCCAGTCCCACAGCTCGACCAGGTCGGGCTCGCCCAGCCCGCTCAGCAGGTGGCCGGTGCCGCCGTGTTCTCCGTGCCAGAGCACGGGCGCCTCGGCCGTGGAGCTGATCCGCACCGTCCGCTCCTCGTCCGGCTCGACCAGTCGGGCGATGTTGACGCCGAACGCGTCAGCGACCCGGCACAGCGTGCCGACGCTGGGGTTGGTGCGGGCGCTCTCGATCTGCACGAGCATCGCCTTGCTCACCCCCGAGCGGCCGGCCAGTTCCTCGAAGGACCAGCCCCGGGCAGCGCGCAGTTCCCGTACCTGCCGGGCGACGGCGGCGGTCACCGCGGCCACCCGGCCACCTGTGTCGGTCATCAAACTATCCTCCACGGTCACTATTGTGGTACGACAGTGGCATGCTACCCATTCTCCTGGCCGCGGTGTCCGCGATTGCCTTCGGCACCGCCGACTTCTCCGGCGGCAAGGCGTCCCGCCGGGCGGACCCGATCGCGGTGACCGTGGTCTCCCAACTGCTGAGCGTCCCCCTGCTGGTCGCTCTGGTGCTGGTGGTGCCCGGGACCCCGAACCTCGCCGACATCGCCTGGGGGCTGCTCGCCGGGGTGGCGGGCGCTGGCGGCGTCATGCTGCTCTACCGGGCGCTCGCCGGCGGAATGATGGCCGTGGTGGCGCCGGTCACCGCGATCACCGCAGCGGTGGTGCCGATCGTCGCCGGCCTGTTCACGTCGAGCTTCCCCGGCGCGTTGGCGCTCACCGGCGCCGGCCTCGCCGTGGTGGCGATCGCCCTGGTCAGCCTGGGTGAAGGGGGCCGCGGTCCGGGCGCTCCCGCGCGGCTGGTGGGTCTGGCCCTCGCCGCCGGCGCGCTCTTCGGCGTCTTCTTCACACTGCTCGGCCAGGCCAGCGAGAGTGCCGGCATGTGGCCGGTGGCGGCGGTCCGGGCCAGCTCGATCGCCTTCGGCCTGATCCTCGCCGCCGGCACCGGGGTGCGGCTCCGGCTCGACCGGCGGGTGCTGGGTTGGGCGGCCGTCGCCGGTCTGCTCGACAGCGCCGCCAACGCGCTCTTCATGGCCGCCGCCGCGCGTGGTCATCTCAGCATCGTGGCGGCGATCGCCGCGCTCTATCCCGCCAGCACGGTGCTGCTCGCGCTCGCCGTAGACCGGGAACGCCTACGGCCGGTCCAGATCGCTGGCCTCGGGTTCGCCGCGGGGGCGCTGGTGCTGGCCAGCATCTGACGCTGTCCGCGCCGGCCGTCCCGGCCGTACTCTGGGCTCATGCGCGTCGCCGTCTGCCAGCTCAACGCCCGGGATGACCGCAAGGCCAACCTGGCCGCCGCGGAGGTGCTGCTGGAACGCGCCGTCGACGGCGGGGCGGACTTCGCCATCCTTCCGGAGTACGTGGACTATCTCGGCCCCGCGGCCGGCCTGCCCGAACCGGAGCCGGTCGACGGCGAGGTGGGCAGCTTCTTCGCGGGGGTCGCCCGGCGGCTGGGCATGTGGGTGCTGGCCGGGTCGTTCCACGAGGCCGGCCCGGACCCGGAGCACACCTGGAACACGTCGCTGGTCTTCGACCGTGCCGGCAGCCTGGCCGCGAGCTACCGGAAGATCCATCTGTACGACGTGGAGATCCCGGGCCGGGTCTCCTACCGGGAGTCGGCGAGCGTCGCGCCCGGCGTCCAACCCGTCGTCGTGGACGTTGAGGGTCTCCGGGTCGGGCTGTCGATCTGCTACGACCTGCGCTTCCCGGAGCTGTACCGGCGGCTCGCCACCGAGGGCGGCGCCCAACTGCTGGTGGTGCCGGCGGCGTTCATGCTGCACACCGGGCGGGACCACTGGGAGGTCCTGTTGCGGGCCCGCGCCATCGAGAACCAGTGTTTCGTGGCGGCAGCCGGTCAGACGGGCGACCACGAGCCCGGCCGCACGTGCTTCGGGCGCAGCATGGTGGTCGACCCGTGGGGGACGGTCCTCACGCAACTGCCGGACGGCCCCGGCGTTGCCGTCGCCGACCTGGACCTCGCCCGCCTCGCTGCCATCCGGGCCGAGCTGCCCAGCCTGGCGAACCGCCGGCTCTGAGCGCTCAGCCCTCCAACAGGACGCCGATCGTCGCGAAGCCGGCGATGACCACGGCGGTGACCAGCAGAGCGGTGGTCATCCGGGATCTGCCCCGACGGGCCAGCCGTCCCACCGAGAGCACGAGGACCACGAGCACGACCGCGCCGATCACCAGTTGCCAGAACGGCAGGAGGACGCCGAGCAGCGCTTCCTCGGCAAACACCGTGGCGCCCAGCCCGGACTCATCCATGCCTGACACTCTGGCACGCCGACGCGCGCGGCGTCGCCGACCGCGGGTGCAGACCGCGCCGATCCGCTCGACCAAACCAGTGATGAACCCTGATTTGCCTTCTCCCGGCGGTCCGCGTAACTTTCTCTCTGCACGGGGGAGGCCGGACAAACCGGCCGAGAACGGGCACCGGGCTCGTGGCGGAAACGCCGAGCGAGACCGAGGATCGGGCGGTGCGGGACACCCCAGCAACGGGGTTGCGAACGCGAAGCCGACCGGGTAGAGTTCTGAAGCCGGCAGGAGCCGGGCGGAGAGCCGCGAAGCGGTGATCGGCCGGTCTGCGGCTTCCCACGACAGAAACGACCGCCGGGTACGGCGTGCGTCATCGTGGGTCCGGACGAACCAGATTGATCGCCTCGGATACGAGGTTGACAACGAAAGTTCGACCAAGTAGGTTTGAGCGGTTGCCCCGAAACGGGGTTCCACGGAATGTGGAGCTTCTGATCGGTGTGTGGTTGTTCTTTGAGAACTCAACAGGGTGCTTGTAAAGCCAGTGCCAATTATGATTTATACCCCGGATTGGTCGAGCCTT